>JANODO010000001.1:0-1513 GCA_031412735.1 Rariglobus sp.
GGCGTCGTTTTTGGCTGCTGGTCGAAACGGGATGATCGTTTCGCGGTCGCCCGACTCGCGCTGGCCAACAACCCCCGGTGTTATTTTTTTGATGCCGAAATCGTGAGCAGCTCGTTTTTTCTCAACTATCGGAACGCGACCACTGTCTACCGAAAAGTCGGCTATCTCTAGCACCTACCCTGCAAGCTAAACGCCTACCGCGTGTGCTTCAGCAGCCACGCGTAGAGCTCGGGGTTCGCGTAGGTCTCGGTCCACGAGTCGTGCTTCGCCTCCGGGTAGATGGTGAATTGCACGTCGGTGACGGCTGCCTTCTTGAGTGCGTCGACCATCTGCTGTGATTCCTCCAGCGGCACGGTCGGGTCCTTGGCGCCGTGGAAGACCCACACGCCGAGCGTCGTGAGATCGTTTTTCCGTAGGCGCGCCATCCGGCGGACCATGCTTGGTTCGCCGCCGCCACAAATGGGGACGATGGCGGCGAAGCGGCTTGGGTTCTTGATCGCGTAGCTCCACGTGCCGTAGCCACCCATGCTGAGGCCGGTGAGGTAGGTGCGCTTCGGATCCACGCGATGCTTGGCTGCGATTTCGTCGAGCAGGGCGCCGATCGCGTCGTCGTCCCACCACGCGCCGCCCGGGCACTGCGGCGAAACGACGATGAAGTTCTCCGCGAGCGCCTTGCCGGCGGGGGAGAGCGGCGATTCGCGCAGCAGTTTCGCCGGGCCGTGCTTCGCGACGAGCCACGGATCGCTGCCGCGCTCGCCCGAGCCGTGGAGAAATAGGATCATGGGCCATTTTTTGTCGTAAGCGGCATCGTAGCCGGTCGGAAGTGCGAGGAGATACTGGTAGGCGACTTTCTTGGTGATGGTCTTCTCGAACGCGGCGACGGTCTGCGTCTCGGCGGCGGACGCCGCGAGCGCGCTGGCGAGCCCGAGCAGAAACAAGGTGAGCGGGGTTTTCATTCTTGGGGGATGTTGAGAGGGAAATTCAGGTGGTGGTCATTTTCGATTGTGGGAGGGGCTTTATGACTCGACAAGTCGCGGGGTAAACCCGCTCCCACAGTTCAGGCCGAATCAAACTGACTCACTGCCGAAATTCAGTTTTTCGCCGGCGTGCCGAGGGCGTAATCGATCACGTGCGGTGGGGGCGTGCCGGCGGGGCCGGTGAGATAGTGCTCCATCCACTGCATGAGGCGGAGGTTGTAGTCGAGGCGCGCGGCCGCCTTGCGGTTGCCGTGCTCCTCGCCGGGGTAGAGCACGAGGCGCACGGGCGCCTGGCCACGGAGCTTGAGATGGCGGTGCAGCTCGCGCGACTGGCCGACGTTCACGCGCGGATCGTCCTTGCCGTGCAAGATGAGCAGCGGCGTGCGGGCGTTGGTCGTGTGGTAGATCGGGCTGCGCTCGAGGAGGAATTTCCAGTCCTCCCACGGGCGCTTGCGCGCGTGGACGTAGAATTCTTCGTCGGCGATGTCGGTCGTGCCGACCTTGGAGACCTTGTCGCTGATGCCGACGAACATCAC
>JANODO010000002.1:0-14019 GCA_031412735.1 Rariglobus sp.
CCACGTCGGAGGATCCGCCCCGACCTATACGGCGGTGACCGGGTATTCTTTGAACAGGTCGTCGAGCGTCTTCTGGAACAGCTCGGTGCGCCCCAGGTTCTCCACGGCCCCGTTGTAGTGGTGCACGATAGGGTCGAGGTCGGCGAGCAGCGGACCGCTGGGGTCGCCGCCGAAATCGTCATCGAGGCGCTTGAACTCGCCGAGTGAGATGCGGTTGAGCGGACGGGAGGGTTGATAGCGATAATCCGTCGAATCCGTGTCACCGGGGGGAGGGACGGGGGTGACGAGATTCATCTTCACGAGGCGGTTGATGCACTCGTTCAAGATCTGGGTGGGAACTTTGAGGCGCGTGCTGAGCTCGGGGGCGGTGAGGGGGGCGAGGCAGGCTTGAAACCGCCGGCCGATCATGAGGAGCACGATGAGCGAAAGGCGTTCGCGCATGGATTCGGCGAGGCTGCCCCACGCCGCCTGGCTGTTGCGGAAATTGACGTTTTGGACCGCGTAGCTGACCTGGCCGCCCAGCAATACGAAAAACCAGAAAACATAGAGCCCGAACATCAGGATCGGCAGCAACCCGAGGGAACCGTAGAGGCTTTTTTGGAGGACCACGCGCTTCAGGTAGAGAAACGCGAGGAAGTTGTTCATCACGAGAAGCGCGGCGACCACCACCGCGCCAATCAGGGCCGCGCGCCACCAGACGTGGGTGTTGGGAATGGTGCGGTAAAACACCGTGAGCATGGCCACCAAGATGAGCAGCGAGCCGGCGGGCAGGAAAAACTTGAGCAAGGCGACCACCTCGGTGCCGTAGGGAATGCGGGCTTCAAACGCGTTAAAGACCGCGCCCGCCGACAGGCCCGTGAGAGCGGCAAAGAAGAGAACGGCTCCCAGCGTGAGCACCGTCCAATAAAGCACGATGCGCATCACCCAGGAACGACCGCGACGCACGCCCCAGATTTCGTTGAACGAGGTCTCCACCGAGGTGAAGAGCTGAAGCACAATAATAATGAGGGTGATCGCGCCCATGGCCCCGACTGCGCCATTGCGCGAGTTGGCGATGAAACCATCGATCATCTGCACAAGTTCGGGTCGGTTTGCGGCGGTCGCGGTGGTGTCCTGGGTGGCCGCAACAATCGACCCGGAGGTTGCTGCCGCACCTTGGGGCATTTGGCCGGTTTGGTTGAGTTGTTTGATCTGCGGGGCGATCTTCTCGATGATGTTGCTCAGCGTCTCGGCCGCGAGATTGGGGTCCTGCTTGTCGAGCATGAAGCCGGCGACGAGCATCGCGATCGCGACGAGCGGCCCGAGGCCCAGAAGCGTGCTGAAACTGAGGGCGGCTGCGCGACTGGCGGACTTGGTTTCCTCCAGTCCGGTCAGCGTGATCGAGATCACGCGGACGATCGCATAAAAGCGACCCCGCAAGGATTTGTCACCGAGGTAGCGCGGTTGCCAAATCTCCGACCGAAAAATTGCAGGCACTCGTTTCCAAAGAGGGGCGGACATAAAGCGTCGTCGGCTGTTTAAGTCGTCAGCGCGAAGACCGCGTAGCCGAGCATCCCGGCCAGCCCGAGACCCGAGGCCAGCCCGATTCCGACAAAGCTAATAAAAACGGTGCAAAAATAGAGTCCGGCCGAGCCGACTGCAAAGGCGATGAGGGGAATCGACTGACCTTGGGTCCACAGGAGAAATCCAACCAAGCCGATGCCGAGCGTGCAGCTGAAGCGGACCATCGGATACGCTTGGGTGACCTGCAAAATGAGCAGGATCGCCAGCACCAGTTTAAAGATGCCCAACAACGCCAGTGGATGCTGGATTAAGGTGGCGAGGTCCGGGTTCACCAAGATGTCGATCGCCGGAAGCATCAAGGCGACCGCGCTGATCAGCAGCAGAACGATAGCGGCATAAAGCCCCACGGCGGCGGCGCGTTCGCGGGCGATCGCCGGGTCGAGTTTGTCCTTGGTGTCGGCCGTGCGCCCTTCGGCGGCGGCGAGCATGTCGTCCACCGTGATGGGGGCGGCATTCGCGTCGGCGACGTTGATGGTCTTAAGGGTGACTTTTGAGCTCAGCTTGAGGGCCACCTTTTCCGGGAAGATTAGCGCCATGAGTTCGGCGTTACCCGTGACGGGCGTCCACTCTTCCTTGGTGGCATCATAGTAGAGCGTCTCCTTGGTGACCTGGCCGTTTTCGGCCAAGGAAATCAGATGCTCGTGGGTGAACGGGCCGCGGGCTTCGGTTTCGGTGGGGTTGCGAATGTAGAACTCCTGCGTGGCCATGAGGGGAAATCTGTTCGCGCTGAAAAGCAGCGGCAAGTGTTGTTTTTACAATTGCCCTAAGTGGCGGCGCTCACATGCGGTTGACGGTGCGCAAGCCGAGGAGATCGAGGCCGGTTTCCAAGACGAGCAAGGTCCGGGCGCACACGAGCAAACGCCGGGCGCGCACGGCAGCGTCATCGACCGCTACTTTGTCGGCGGCGTAGAACGCGCTGAATTCGCCGGCGAGCTCATACAGGTAAAGACTCAAAAAGTGCGGCCGCAGGCTGGAGGTGGCGAGTGCGACGGCGTCGGAGAACTTCACGAGCTTGCGGGCCAGCGCGAGCTCGGCGGGCGTCTCGATCGCGTTGGCGGCGACCTCCGTGCTGGCGTCACCCGGCGTCGCGTCGAGCTTGCGGAAGATCGAACGGATGCGGGCGACCGCGTAGAGCAGATAGGCCGCAGTGTTGCCTTCGAGGGAGATCATCTTGTCCCACGAGAACAGGTAATCGCTGGAGCGGTTTTGCGAGAGGTCGGCGTATTGGACGGAGCCTACGCCAACGGTCTCGGCGATCTGGGCGCGCTCGGCTTCGGGCAAGTCGGCGCTGCGTTCATCGACGAGGCGGCGGGCGCGTTCGACGGCTTCGCGGAGAAGATCCTTCAACTTGATGTTTTCGCCGCTGCGCGTTTTCAGCGGGCGACCGTCTTCACCAAGCACCGTGCCAAACGCGACGTGCTCGAGGTGCGGGACTTTGCGACCGGTTTTATCAAACCACTTCTGCGCCGTGAGGAAGAGCTGCTGGCAATGGTCGCCCTGGCGCGAGTCGATCACGTAGGCGGCCGCGTCGGCCTTGAAGTGCTCGGCGCGGTAAAGGATCGTGGCGAGATCGGTTGACGCGTAGTTGGCGGCGCCGTCGGATTTACGGACGAGGAACGGCTGCTCCTTGAAGCGCGGATGCTCGGGATGGAAGACCACCAGAGCGCCCTGGCTTTCGACGGCGAGGCCGCTGTCGGTGAGCTCGCGGTAAACCCGGTCGACCTTGTCGTTGTAGAAACTTTCGCCGAGCGTATTATCAAAACGGATACCCAGCAGGTCGTAGATCTGCTGGAAGGCGGTAAAACTCACTTCGCCGATTTTTCGCCAGATGGCGGTGTTTTCGGGATCGCCGGACTGGAGTTTGACGAGCTCTTGCTGGGCTTCCTTGAGGACGGCAGGGTCGGCGTCGGAGGCGTTGTTGCCGACTTTATAGAGCCGCTCGAACTCGGCCAGCGGCTCGGTCGCGAGTGCGGCCTCAAGGTCGGCGGGGGTGGCGACCAGGGCTTTTTTGTAGGCCCAGATGAGTTTGCCGAATTGGGTTCCCCAATCGCCGATGTGGTTGTCGCGGATGACGCGCGCGCCGCTGAAAGCGAGCAGGCGACACACGGCTTCGCCAATCACGGCGGAGCGCAGGTGGCCGACGTGCATCTGCTTCGCGGTGTTGGGTGAGCTGTAGTCAACCATCCATGTCTGCCCGGCGTATGCGGCGGAGGCACCGGCGGCCAGTTGGTCGCGAGTTGAGAAGGTCCGCAGCCACGCCTGAAGCGCGGCGGGTTGGAGAGTGAAGTTGATAAACCCCGGGCCGGCGACGGTTACCGTGCACGCAGCCGCGATGTCCACAGGCAGGGCGGCGACCAGTTTTTCGGCGAGTGCACGCGGATTTTGTTTCGTGCGTTTGGCGTAGGGCAACACGCCGTTGGCCTGAAAGTCGCCATGCTTCGGATCGGCGGTGCGCACCTCGGGCGAGAAGTCGGAGGCATCGAAGCCGGCGGTGGCCGCGGCGGTTTTGAGTGCCGCGTCGAAGGTGGCGGCCAAGTTAAACGAAACATGCATCCCCTCACTCAACGAAGCGCGCCCGCAGCGGTGCAAGCGTGGAATTGAACCGCGTTTTGATCGGCAAATCCCCCAAATCTACGAGGGGGAAGTGGGTAGTTTTGGCTCGACATTCCTAGGGGGGCGGGGTTCACTCTAAACTTTTACGGCCATCGGCCAGAATCAGTTTACTTTACATCAACCTACTACATGTCCAAACGCACGATCCCCTCCCGCAGATTCATCAAACCGTCGTTTAACTCGCTGATCGAAAAGAAACGCGATGGTCAGGAATTCACCCAAGAGGAAATTCGCTACATCATTGATTCCACGCTGGATGAGGAGATTCCGAAGCACCAGCTGGCCGCCCTCCTTGTCACGATTTTCTTCCAGCAGATGTCGGCCCAGGAGACCGCGATTCTCACCGAAGAGCTGATGTTGTCCGGCGAGGTCATCGACCTGTCCCACATCGCCAAGCCCAAGATCGACAAATACTCGACGGGCGGCGTGGGCGACAAAACCTCCCTCGTGCTCGTGCCGCTGGCGATGGCCAGCGGCGTGGTTGTCCCCATGATGAGCGGCGTCGAACACGACTACATCATCAGCCCGCTCCAGAAGCTCTCCTCGATCCCCGGATTCAAAAGCCATCTCTCGATCGATGCCTTCTCGGCGCAACTCGCCCGCATCGGCGGTGCGATCGTCGAGCAAGATCCGAAGCTCGCCCCGGCCGACGCCAAGTTCTACGAACTGCGCAAGGAAACCGGCACCATTCCGAGCCTCCCGCTCATCACCGGCTCCGTCCTCTCGCGTAAGCTCGCGGAAGGTTCCGAAGGTCTCGTGATCGACGTGAAGTGGGGCAACGGCTCGTTCATCAAAGACCTTGAGCAAGCCAAGCAGCTCGCCCGCTCGATGACCCGCGTCGGCCGTTCGCTCAAGCGTCGCTGCGTCGCGCTCGTCACCGACATGAACCAGCCGCTCGGCGACACGGTTGGCACCGCTCTCGAAGTCAAGGAAGCCATTCAACTCCTGAAGGGCGAAGGTCCCGAGGATATGAAGGAGCTCGTCCTCAAGCTCGGTATGGAAATCGTGCGCCTCGCCGGCGTCGCGGGTTCGACCTTGTCGGCCAAGCAGACTGTGCAACGCCACCTCACCGACGGCTCGGCCCTCGAAAAGTTCAAGGAGCTCGTCAAAGCCCAGGGTGGCGACGTCGCCTACATCGACAGCCCGGACAAATTCCCGGCCGCGAAACACATTCGCAAGCTCCCCGCCCCGAAGCGCGGCTACGTGCACACCATCAACGCGGCGATGATCGCCCGTGGCGTGCACCTCCTCGGCGCGGGTGTCGAGAAGGCCGGCGACAAGGTCGATTACTCGGTCGGCGTCTCCGAGATCAAGAAGGTTGGCACCCAAGTTAAGCAGGGTGAGCCGCTCATGATGATCCACTACAACGACGAATCGAAGCTCGAGACTGCGCTCAACTACTTCAAAGACGCCTACCGCCTCGCGCCCAAGCGCCCCACGCCCCCGCCGCTCGTCGTCGAGCGCGTCGCGTAAGGCGGTTCGTTCGTTTTTTTCACCCAAGGCCGTCCGGAAAACCGGACGGCCTTTTCGCGTAATGGGAGGGACGACCTCCGTGTCGTCCGCTCCGGTTCTTGGCGTGCCAGGAATAAACATCGACACGGCTGCGTTCCCCCAAACCCTAGCGGTTTTCATGCAATCGCTGGATCATCTCTTTGCGCAAAACCAGGCCTGGGCGGACGAAATCCGCGCGCTTGATCCGGATTTCTTTCTTAAGCTCTCACGTCAGCAAAACCCCCAATATCTCTGGATCGGCTGTTCCGATAGTCGCGTCCCGGCCAACGAAATCGTCGGCATGCTCCCCGGGGAACTCTTCGTTCACCGCAACATCGCCAACGTCGTGGTTCATACCGACCTGAATTGCCTCAGCGTGATTCAATTCGCGGTCGATGTGCTGAAGGTGAAACACGTCATGGTGGTCGGCCACTACGGTTGCAGCGGTGTGAGCGCGGCGCTCCGCTGCGAGAAAGTGGGCTTGGCCGACAACTGGCTGCGTCATGTGCAGGATGTGCGGGAAAAACACGATGACTGCCTTTGCCGCCTCCTCGGCGAGACCGTGCGTAACGATCGGCTGTGTGAATTCAACGTGATCGAGCAGGTCGATAACGTCTGCAAAACCTCGATCCTCCGCGATGCGTGGGAACGTGGTCAGGACGTGACGGTTCACGGTTTGATTTATGGTTTACGCGACGGGCTATTGCGCGATCTCCACTGCTCGGCATCCAGTGTCGCCGAGGCGGCGGTGAGCTATAAATCCGCAGTGAAGGAACTGAACAACGCCTGAGGTGATCGCAGGGAGGGACGACCTCCGTGTCGTCCGTTCCGATCCGGTCCACACGGAGGTGGACCCTCCCTCAAACCGCAAAAAAAAACCGCGACCTACGTCGCGGGTTTTTTGTGGTTTCAAACTTCGTCATGCGACGAAGCGCTGCGCCAATGTGGCGTTACGCGCGGCCCATGTAGGAACCGTCGGTCGTGCTCACGCGGATGATTTCGCCTTCTTTGATGAAGAGGGGCACGCTGACCACGAGACCGGTTTCGAGCGTAGCGGGCTTCTGGACGTTGGAAGCGGTGTCGCCCTTGATGCCGTCGGAGCTCTCGGTGACCTTGAGGTTTACGGACGAAGGGAGTTCAACCGTGAGGGGTTTTTCGTCGACGAAGAGCACATCCACTTTGCCGTTGGCGGTGAGATAAAATTTGGATTCGCCGATGAGCTGGGCGCTCAGCTCGATCGTTTCGAACGTCTCGGCGTCCATGAAAGCGAAGGTGTCGCGGTCGACGTAGCTGAACTCGAGGCTCTTCTTTTCGGTCGGGAGCACCTCGATGGTGTCGGTCGAGGCGAAGCGTTGATCGAGCGCCTTGCCATAGCGCAGATTGCGCATCTTGACCTGCACGAAGGCGCGAAGGTTACCAGGCGTGCGATGCATGGTTTCCATGACGAGGTGGGGCTCGCCGTTGAATTTGATGACTTGGCCTTTGCGAATGTCGTTGGCTGAGGGCATGACGAGGATGGCGGTTTTGAGTTGTGGAAAGGATAGGTGGTAACGCCCTGCGCGAGGGGGTGTCAAGTGCGCGGGCGGGACTTCCCGGCGGGCGGGGACCTCCCGGGATTCGCCGCGCCGCCGCGTCGACCAATCCGCGCATCAGCGGGCGGGCCGCCGCTCCGCTGTCCAATCCAGGGCTCAGTCAAAGACAACTGTCTTGTTGCCGTAGACGAGGATACGGCTTTCCAGATGCCAGCGGACCGCCTGGGCGAGCACGATCTTTTCCAGATCACGACCTTTGCGCACCAATTCTTCGACTCCATGGCGGTGCGTGACGCGAGTCACATCTTGCTGAATGATCGGCCCGTCATCCAGCACGGCGGTGGCGTAGTGAGCGGTCGCGCCGATGAGCTTAACGCCGCGGGCTGCGGCTTGGTGGTACGGACGCCCGCCGGCGAACGCCGGCAGAAACGAGTGGTGAATGTTGATCACCGGTCGGCCGAATTTTTTCAGAAAATCCTCGGAGAGCACCTGCATGTAGCGGGCGAGGATCACCAGTTCGACGTCGAGCGATCGCAGCAGTTCAAGCTGGGCGTCTTCGCTTGCGGTCTTGGTGGCGGCGCTGATCGGGATGAGATGAAACGGGACGCCATAGCCGCTCGCCGCGTTTTCGAGATCCCGGTGGTTGGATACGATGGCGACGAGGTCGCATTCAAAATCACCCGACTTCCAGCGCAGCACGAGGTCGTGAAAGCAGTGGTCGAACTTCGAGACAAAGATCGCCACGCGGGGCCGGTGACGCGACGAGGTCACCCGGGCGCGCATGCCGAGCTCGGCGGCAAAGGCGCAAAATGCCTCGGTCTCGTCCGAATCAGCGCCGTTGGCCGAGACCCACTCGACGCGTTGGAAAAACACCCCGGACTCCATGTCGCGGTGTTGATCGGCGTGGAGAATGTTGCCGCCGCGCTCGAAGATCCAACCGGCCACGCGCGCCACCAAGCCAGGCTGGTCGGGGCCGTGCAAAAGCGCGACAAGCTTGGCTGGGGTGGAGGACGACATGCGGGCGGCCGTCCGTTAAACGAAGGCGACGTTGCCCACGTATTTCTGGATCGGACGCACGCCCACGCGCTTATTCTTGAGCGCCTGAATGCCCTTCACCGCGGCTTTGGCACCGGTGATCGTTGTCATGATGCACACGCTGTGGGTGTAGGCGGCCTGACGGATCTTGTTCTCATCCTTGCGCGGGATCATGCCGCCGGGCGTGTTGATGATGAGGTGAATCTGGTTGTTCTTGATCATGTCGACGGCGGTCGGACGACCTTCGTCGATCTTACAAAGGCGGTTCACTTTGACGCCATTTTCAGCGAGGTGGTCGGCGGTGCCGCTGGTGGAATACACAGAGAAGCCAAGCGCTTCGAGCTGGCGAGCGATGTCAACGACCTGGGGTTTGTCGGTGTCCTTCACGGAAAGGAACACGTTGCCCTTGGTCGGCAGTGCGGGCTTGGCGGCGGCCTGGGCCTTGGCGAAAGCGATGCCAAGGTCCTCGTCGAGGCCCATGACTTCGCCGGTGGAGCGCATTTCAGGCGAGAGCGTGATCGTGGCGCCGGGGAAGCGAACGAACGGGAACACCGCTTCCTTCACGCACCAGTGCTTGGGCGTCTGCTCGCGGGTGAAGCCGAGCTCCTTGAGCTTTATGCCTGTCATGACCTTGGCGGCGAGTTTCGCGAGCGGCACGCCGATGGCTTTGGCCACAAAGGGCACCGTGCGGGAGGCGCGTGGGTTGACCTCAAGGATGAAGAGCTGGTTGTCCTTGATTGCGAACTGGACGTTCATGAGGCCGACGACCTTGAGTTCCTTTGCGAGTGCGTAGGTGGCTTGGCGGACGGTGTTGAGCATGTCCTTCGAGAGCGTGTGCGGAGGCATGACCATCGAGGCGTCACCGGAATGGACGCCGGCAAACTCGATGTGCTCCAACATTCCGCCGATGACCGAGGTCTCGCCGTCGCTGATGCAGTCCACGTCGAGCTCGATGGCGTCTTCAAGGAACTTGTCGATGAGGACCGGTTTACCGGGCATCACGTCAAACGCCTGGCGGACCACGTCACGGAACTCCTGTTCGCTGTAGACGATGAACATACCGCGGCCACCAAGGACGAATGACGGACGGAGGAGCACGGGGAAACCGATCTCGTGCGCAGAGGCGAGCGCATCGGTTTCATTGAGCGCGGTGCGGTGGGCGGGCGACATCAGTCCGGTCTTGGTGAGGATCGCAGAGAAGAGTTTACGGTCTTCGGCGGCCTCGATCGATTCGGGCGACGTGCCGATGATGTTAACGCCGTTGGCCTTGAGCTGGGTTGCCAGGTTGAGCGGGGTTTGTCCGCCGAACTGCACGATCACGCCGTGGCATTGCTCCTGTTGATAGATCTCAAGCACGTCCTCGAGCGTGAGCGGCTCGAAGTAAAGGCGGTCGGAGGTGTCGTAATCGGTGGAGACGGTCTCGGGATTGGAGTTCACCATCACGGTCTCGTAGCCGATCTCGCGCAGGGCGAACGAGGCGTGGACGCAGCAGTAGTCGAACTCGATGCCTTGGCCGATGCGGTTGGGACCGCCGCCGAGGATCATGATTTTCTTCTTTCCGTCCTTGGACGGCATGACCTCGTTCTCGTCGCCGTAGGACGAGTAGTAGTAGGGCGTGAACGCCTCGAACTCGGCGGCGCACGTATCCACGAGCCGATACGTGGTATTGATGCCGCGGTCCTTGCGGGCGGCGCGGACGGTTGCGAGGTCGCTCTTGAAGAAGTGCGCGAGCTGCACGTCGGAGAAACCGAACTGCTTCGCGCGGCGGAAGGCCTCGGGCGTGACAGAGGCGAGCGTATCCTTCTTCAATGCCTGCTCCATCTCGAAGATCTCGTGGAGCTGGGTGAGGAACCAAGGGTCGATCTTGGTGATGTCAAAAATCTGGGAGACGCTGTAGCCCGCGAGGAACGCGTAACGAATGTAGTAAACGCGATCACAGTTGGGCGTGGCGAGTTTGCTGCGAATGGTCTTGTCGTCGGGCAGCTCGTCGCCGCCCCACTTGCCGCCGCCACCGCCGAAGCCGCGGGCGCCGGTTTCCAATGAGCGCAGGCACTTCTGGAACGACTCTTTGAACGTGCGACCAATCGCCATGGCTTCGCCCACGGATTTCATTGCGGACGTGAGGGTCGCGTCGGCGTCGGGGAATTTCTCAAAGGTGAAACGCGGCATCTTTGTGACCACGTAATCGATGGTCGGCTCGAAGCTGGCGGGCGTGAGACGGGTGATGTCGTTGCGCAGTTCGTCGAGCGTGTAGCCGACGGCGAGTTTGGCGGCGATTTTGGCGATAGGAAAACCGGTGGCCTTCGAGGCAAGCGCCGAGGAGCGCGACACGCGCGGGTTCATCTCGATTACGACTTGTCGGCCAGTCTGCGGATCAATGGAGAACTGGATGTTGGAACCGCCCGTTTCGACGCCGATCTCTCGAATGACAGCGAAGGAGGCGTCACGCATGACCTGGTATTCCTTGTCGGTCAGGGTCATCGCGGGCGCGACGGTGATCGAGTCACCCGTGTGGACGCCCATCGGGTCAAAGTTCTCGATGGAGCAGATAACTACGCACTGGTCCTTGTGGTCACGCATGACCTCCATCTCGTATTCCTTCCAACCGAGGAGACACTCCTCGACCAGAACTTCATGAACAGGGGAAAGATCGAGGCCGTTGGCCGTGATCCGCTCGAATTCTTCCTTGTTGTAGGCGATGCCGCCACCTTGACCGCCGAGGGTGAACGAAGGGCGGATGATAAGCGGGAAATTACCAATGGACTCTGCGGCGACGCGGGCCTCTTCGATGGTTTTGACGGTCTTGGAACGCGCCACATCAAGGCCGATCTTCACCATGGCCTGCTTGAACAGTTCGCGGTCCTCACCCTTGTTGATGGCGTCGGGCTTGGCACCGATCATCTCGACGTTGTGCTTGGCGAGAATACCCGCCTTGAAAAGCTCCATCGACAGATTCAGCGCAGTCTGGCCGCCCAGGGTCGGCAGGAGCGCGGAGGGCTTCTCGGCCTCGATGATTTTCTCCAGGCTGTCGATCGTGAGCGGCTCAATATAGGTCACATCGGCGAACTCCGGATCCGTCATGATCGTGGCCGGATTCGAGTTGACCAGAATAACGCGGTAGCCCTCTTCCTTGAGCGCTTTGCAGGCCTGGGTGCCGGAGTAATCAAACTCGCAGGCCTGGCCGATGACGATGGGGCCGGCGCCAATGATGAGGATGGACTGAAGATCGGAGCGTTTAGGCATGGACGTGAGTGCTCACGAGGTTGGGACGCACCTGCGGCGGGGCAAGCGGAAAGGCGGGGAGTTTCCCCGTCCATGCTCCGATAGCTAGGAGCTCATTCGTGGGCGATCCAGCGGCTGTCGACAAAGTGAAGATGCCCGCACGCCAAACATCGCCCGTAAACGGGCTCCTACCTTCCACGCCGCCTCCACGCCGCTTAGCCTGCGGAACCGAACTTCTTTTCCGTAAGCGGCAGCATCACACCCCGGCGGAATAACGTGACCTGGCCTGTGCTGGACGAGACCACGATGGAGATGCATTCCGTCGCCACGGAGATCGCGGCGGCCGCCGCGTGACGGCTACCCAGACCACTTGGGAGGACGTGATCGCTGTCGGCCGCCTGAATCAGACTCCCCGCCGAAGACACCACGCCATCCCCCCGGATGATAAACGCGCCGTCGATGGACGAAAACTCCTTCACCGTCTCGTCCATGAAGGGACTGAGGATGTTGCGATCCTCCTCCTTGTATCCGTAAAATGGATTCAGAACGAGAGGCTTGATGAGCTTCTCGACCCTGGGCGCGTCGCCCAGCACGAAGAGGCAGCCCACCGGTTTGCCCTCGCGGCCTTCGACAGCCAGCTCGGTGGCGATCGCGATCACGCGCTCGAGCACCTCGGGCTTCACATCCTCGGGCATCAAGTCGGCGTGGCCGGTGAGCAGTGTCTGAAACTCGCGCTCCACATCGACAATCACCACCGTGTCGAATTGATTGCTCCCGGCGATCCCCCCGACGCAACACACGCGGTCCGCAAATGAAATCATCCCCCGGGTAAGCGCTACAAACATCGCGCTGCGCAACTGGGCGAGCCGCCGCGACGAATACGAACGCACTTGGATCACGCCCGCAAAGTTACCTCGCTCCTCGTCCGGCTCGACCAAGTTGCGAGTGACGAGAATCGTCTTGCTCTTGGGGAACCAGGCACCCGGCTCGATGCCACCCACGAACGCGTCTCCGAAAACCATGATGGCGCCGCAACCCGCTCCCTTGGCCACGCGATCGGCCTCATGAATCATCAGGCGATTGATGCGATTCTGTTGGGCCTGGATGGGCCTGGCCATAATACCGCCGAAACCCGCGACCAATCGGTCAAACACGTCCCCCGTCGTCGCGGCCTGCAGGACTGCGCGAACGAGTTCTTCGTCCTTAAGCAGCCGGGCGATCGAGGCAAGCAACTGGAGGTAGTCGCGCGCTTTTTCGTCGGCCAGAAGCATGAAGATCAGATGAATCTTTTCTTCATCGACGGTGTTTTCGTTATGAATTCCCGCACGGCTGCGGCCGATCGCCAAGACGTAGCGTCGGCCCATCTTCACCCGCACATGGGGCAAAGACACGCCTGCCCCGAGATAGGTCGTCATGGTGCTCTCACGCTGCAGAAGACCCCGCAATAGCGAGTCCTGCTTCAGATCGGTAAACTTGCTGGCGGCCACCGCCAGGAGCTCGGTCAGAGCCCCTTTCATGTCCTTGCTCCCGAGGTCGATGATGCGACTGCGGGCGATGATCTTATCGAGTTTCATCGGGATTCGCTTCGCTTAAACCGCGCGGCTGCCGGTCACTTTTCCCACTCGAGAGCGCCCTTCTTAACCTCGTAGAAAAGGCCGAGGACCAACACTCCGAAGAAGAACAGAATCGGCCCCAGGATGGAGAGGTTGTTGGCGAGGAAATCGCGGTAGATAAACGCCCACGGAATCAGGAAGACCACCTCGATGTCGAAAAGGATGAAGAGCATCGCCGTGACGTAGAATTTCACCGAAAAGCGCGTGTGCACGAGGCCCTCGGTTTTCACGCCGCACTCGTAGGCGGTGTCCGTGATGGCGGTGTCTTTCTTGCGCCGCTCGCCGAACAGGTGGCTGAGACCAACGATGAGGCAGGCCAGGCCGGTGGCCAGAATGAGTTGAATGAGAAGCGGCAGATACGCGTCGGACATAGGATTTGCGGGTTCAGAAATGGGCGCAGGATGCGGGGGGAGACAAGGGGATTTTACATCATTTGCCCACGGGCACGAACTGAGCGTCGGCGACGTTGCGCGATCCGACACCCAAGATCGAAGCAAACTCCAACGTCCGAATCTCATCGGGCACTGGCTTGAAGCCGTCGCGCGCCCGGTAGCGGTTGAGGCGTTCCAGCATGAGTGCATCCAGTAACACCGGGTCGGTTCCGAGCCAGAGGCGTGGCTCCGAAATCGTGTAGAGCGAGTTGAACCACGGACCACCGATGAACTGATAACGCTCCAAACTCACCAACGTGAACATCCACGTCCCCCGCAATTCGGGGATGGCGCTCATCTCGGCGACCGCCGCCGGAGCGCTGGCCGGACTGCGGAAAAACCGCGCGGTGTTTGACGCGTTCCAAAGCGTCGCGTTGACCAACGCACCGTTGACCCCGAGCACCTGGTGATCGGTGTAAACGGGAAGGTTGATCCAAAAATCCGCGTCCACAAAGAGCGGAGTGGCGAGGAAACTTTTCCGGTCCTGCTCAAGCGTGGTCTCTGGATCAAAGGCCTCCA
>JANODO010000003.1:0-4742 GCA_031412735.1 Rariglobus sp.
AGATACACGCCGCAGGAGCCGTCTTCGGGGAAGAGGTGAACCGCTCCGGCTGTCCTGATGAGCCGGGCGGGGCGGAACATGCCGCCGTTGACGAAATACAAGGTGGAGCGGGCCAGCATTGCCTTGGTTTCGGAGTCACGGTTGCTGACGCGAACGAGGACCTCGTTGGCGCCATCGAAGCGCAGGCCCGGCGTGAGGTCGAAGACGGAGGCGGTGTAGGCGCTCTTGTGTTGGCCCGCGTGGGCGCCGTTGATGTAAACGTCCTTCACGGTGGCGGCCCCTTCGAGTTCCAGCAGGAAACGGCGGTCCTTGTCGGCGGGCGTGGCGGCGAACGAAACGCGATACCAGCCGGCGGCGTTGTCAGGCAGGCCGGACTGGCGGAAGACGTGGGGGATGGCGACCGGCTTCCATTCGGCGGAGGAGCCGGGCAGGGCGGGCGGCGAGGCTGGCTCGCCGGTGGAGGTTTCGGGACTGAACTGCCAAGTCGGCAACGCGGTGGTCTCGCGGGCGGTGGCGGCGGCAAAGGCGGGGAGTGTGCCTGCAACTAGCGCGAAGAAGAAAAGGAGCGAAGCGAGCGAGAGTAGTTTCATGGCGAGGTGACAGAGATAGGGATGAGCGTTTGAAGCGTGACCGGGCCGAGCAGGCCGGCGGGGAGGAGGTCGGTCGGCTTGGTTTTGACGCGGTGGGAAACGGAAGTGAATTTGCGTGTCGTCTCGGGCAGGGTGTCGCCGACGAGACGGTTTCTCCACGTGTTCACGACCTCGATTTCCAAGTCGTTCTCGCCGGGACGGAGCGCGGTCGTGATGTCCAGGCGCCAAGGTTTTTTCCACAAGGTGCCAAGTTCACGGCCGTTGACCCGCACGGTGGCAAGATCGCGGGTATCGCCGAGGTCGAGCACGAGCCGACCCTCGCCGGGGGGACGGACAAAGCGGGTGCGATAAACGGCCTTGCCGCTGTAGTAGCGGATGCCCTCGTCGGCGTTTTGGGTCCAATCCTGCAAGGTGGGCATCACGACCGGATCAGCCGGACCGCCCCAGCGCGGATCGAAGGTCACGTTCCACGGGCCGGGCAGCGCTTGGGGTGCCGAGGCGGGATGCGTATCGTCGGCGCGCAAGGAAGGTTGGACGACCGCATCGGACGAGGGCTTGGCGCGGAACACCACGAACACCGAGGCGCGCGGCTCAAGACGGAGAGTCACGTGAGTCAGCGGGCCGTCGGCTGCGTAAGCGGAGGTGCGTTCGATCGCGCCGTCGTCGGCGTGCCAGAGTTCCGGAGCGCCGGTGGCGCGGAAAGCGGGTTTGATGTCTTGGGCTTCGTCGCTCTGGTTGGTCAGGAAAAAAATATCCGCGTCGGCCGAGCGGCGGTGGGTGAAGCCGATCTTCTTGGGGTCGTAGTTCTGGAGCGCCGGGGGCGTGTCTAGACGCGTGAGGAGCGCGGCGAGATTCTTTTCGGGCTTGATGAGCCCGGAGCTCCAGAGTTCGTCGGCGAGGCGCGCCACCTCGGCGTCGGCGGCGGGCTGGTTTTCCAAACTGGGAGAGCGGGCGGGCGGCGTGCCGATGATGGTGCCGCCGGCGCGGGCGAGTTCGCCGAGCTTGCGCAGGACCTGGGGACGCATCGTGGACGAGTCGGGCAGCGCGAGCACGCGGTAGCTGGCGCCGGTGGGCAGGACGAAGCGGCCATCTTTCAGGGTAACGCGGGTGAGGATGACCTCGGCGTTGATATAGTCGTAGTCGTAGCCGTCGGGGAGCCTGGGTTGCTGAATGCCGGTCATCTTGGGCGTGTCCTCGCCGATGAAGTAGGCGACATCGGCGACGCGATGGCCTTCCTGTAGGAGCACGAAGTTGCGGCGGAGATAGGTCATCCAGGCGCGGCCCTGCTCGAACCACGTGTTGTGACGGTTGAACTCGGTGCCATACCAGGCGTTGATGCCGGGGATGCGCGTGTCGTCGGGCTGGTGGATGTAAACGTGGAGAATGAACTGGTTGATCCCTTGGGTGAAGACCCAGTCGCCGCGTTTTTTCATGTCCCAGGGCGTGGTGCTGAAGGCGGGGCCGCCGGTAAAGGCCTCGGCGAAAACCTGCGGCATGCCGTAGAGCTGGGCGGCGGAGGAGGCGGCGCGGAGTTCCACGGTGCCACCGCCGTTGCCCTGCCAGAACTCGCCGCCGATCTCGTCGCTCTGGCCCCCGTATTGGAGGAACTCGGCGGGGAAGCCCCAGTGGCCGTAGTTTTCCAGCCAGAGGCGGAGACCGTGCCGATTGGAGACCTCGCGCAGGCCGCCGACGTATTCGGTGGCGGTGCGATCGGCGATCAGACGGCGGAGGTCCCAAAGGAAGCGGTCGGAATCGAGGGCGCTGCTCACCACGCGACCGCTGAGCACGGGGAGGTAGGGGCGCGGGTCGTAGCCGTAGCGCGCGCGGAAAATCCCGAAGAGATCATCCGTCCAGTTTTGCGAGCCCATCTCGTAGCTGTCGGCGATGACGTGCTTGAGGGATTTCCGTTCGGCGGGCGTGAGCAGGGCGAGGAGTTTGCCGACGTAGGCGTTGAAATGTTCCTCGATGTGGGCGCGGCTCATCTTGTCGATCTCGGGGCCGGCGGCCTCGGGCGGGGCGGGGTCGTTCTTCACGCCGGTGGGGCGGGCGACGAGGCGTTGGATGATCCATTCGCCGGCGGGCACTTGCCAGCGGAGCGTGCCGTCGGGCGCGAGGGCCTGGTCGAGTGTTTGCACCGCGGCGGGCGCGACGGCGAGGTCGGGCGCCTCCGGCTCGGCCTGGGTTTTCCAAGTGTAGAAATCAAATTTGGGATGCGAGCCCTGAAACATCTTGATCAGTTGCTTGCCTTCGCGGTCGTCGAGCCGCGCGCCGCCGCGAAGCGAGACGTCGGCGAGGGGGACGGGGGAATCAAACACGACGCGAAACCAGCGGGAGGTGACGGCGGGGAAGGCGACGGTGAGCGGGGCGAGCGGCACCGGGCCGACGTTCAAGTTGAGGCGTCCGCGATTAAACTCGAAGGCGCGGACTTCGCGGTAGGCCTGACCGTCGTCGGAGACGAGGAGGCGGCCCTTGGCCTTGCCCTTGTCGGAAGGTGTGATGACGAGACTGCGTGCGGTGAAGGGCAGGGGCGTCTCCAGCGTGTAGCCGACGGAAGCGGCGTCGGCCCCGGCGGCAGGAGCGGGCAATACGAGCGACTCGGCGTCGGCGCGCGGGGCGGGAAACGCGAGCACGGCGACGTCTTGGAAAAAGCCCTCGGGCGCGGGAAGTTTTCCGGCGAACTCACGCGGGCCGGTGACGCGCAGCTCCTCGACATGGAGGTAGCGCATGGATTGCTCGGGCTTCACCCAGGGGCCGCCGGACTGGCTCCAGCCCGGGCAGTTGAAGACGCCGAGGTCCATGTCGAGCCGCGAGGCTTCGCGCACGGCGTGGGCGAGGAGATCCCACCACTCGGGGGTGAGGGCCTTGAGCGGGCCGCCGCCGTCGATGATGCCGATGTAAGGCTCGATGATGCCGACGCGCTTCATCGCTTCGAGATCCTTGGTGATGCCCTCCTTGGTGATGTCGCCATTCAGCCAATACCAATAGCAGCGCAGCCCGTATTGACGGGGCGGTTCGCGGAAGGCGTCCACGAGTTTGTCCGGCGCGGCGGCGGAGAACGGGATCGCGGCAAGCAGCAAGGCAAGCAGAGCCAAGCCGCGCTTGCCAAACAAGGAGCGCTGATAGAGCGGGGCCATGAGGGGCGGGCAAGAAAGACCGGGCGCCTAGCGGACCACGGCGATGTAGTTGCCCCAGCCCACTACGCAGGTGGAGATCACCAAGGTGGCGAGACCCGCGAACAAGAGGCTTTTGGCGCGAATACCCGCGCCCGTCCACTCCTTGAGGGCGAGGCCCCACAGCGAACTAAAGATAATGATGGACGCCATGTGCAGGGTCCAACTGGAGAAGCCGTAGCTGCCCATCTGGGTTTCACCCATCGAGTAAAAGAAGAATTGAAGATACCAAGTCACACCGGCCAAAGCGGAGAAAAAATAATTACGGGCCAGCGGAACCGGAGTGGTATCCGACCGACCGTCCAACGCGGAATTAGCCTGAGCCGGCGGGGTCTCGCCACCGGCGGGCGACGAGTGGGCGGGCGAGGCTTGGCGCGGGGTGGATGTAAAATACTGATAGCCGGTGCCGTTGCGGACATTGAGATAGACGCACCAGGCAAAATTAGTGGTAAAACCGCCCAGCAGGATAACGATCAGGACGGGCAACCCCTGCCAGATAGGGCTGGCCCCGTGAGCGAGAGCGATGGCCTTAATCGGATTTCCGGCGTCGAGGCCGAAGGAAAAACAGGCGCTCATCACGCCGGAGAAGGTGGCCAGCAGGAGACCCTTGCGGAAGTTAAACTCCTTGACCGCGCCTTGTCGGGTGGAGTCGGCCATAGCCGCCTCCTTGGCCTTGCCGGCCAGGCCTGCAAGGGCGATGCCGATCACGCAAATCCCCAACCCGAGCAACACCACGCGTCCGGAGCTTTTGCTGAGAACATCCGCGACAAAAGTGCCGTGAAAGAGCGGAGGTATGATCGTGCCAAACACCGCGCAAAAACCCAAGGCCACGGCCATGCCCAAGGACATGCCGAGGTAGCGCATCGTGAGTCCGAAAGTCAGGCCGCCTATTCCCCACAGGAGTCCAAAGAAATAGGTCCAGAACCACGTGCGGGCGGGAGTCTCTTGCAGCACCGCGAGCAGGTCGGGAACATTGATCAAC
>JANODO010000004.1:0-4720 GCA_031412735.1 Rariglobus sp.
TTCCCATCCGCAAACCAGCGTCTTGAGGGCAAGCCGCTCCACCTGCGAACCTCAACCCCTCCTGCGCCATGCGCGAATATCCCGGTCGCCTTCACCACAAGACACCCGCTGGGGTGAAGGACGGCGCAATTTTCCATATCCATATTCGCGCCCTGCCGACCCAGTCTCCGCCTCTCACCGCTCCCGTTCTCGCACCACGACTCATCGCCGCCGCGCGCCGTGCTCACGAACTCGGCCATTGGTGGTGCGAGTTGTTTCTTTTGATGCCGGACCATATCCATGCGCTGCTCGCCTTTCACGATTCACTTGGAATGTCCGAAACGATTCGCAATTGGAAACGCGGAGCGGCGCGCGTTCAGCGCGTGCTGTGGCAAGAGGGCTATTTCGACCATCGTCTGCGTCCGCAAAAATCGCTGCGCGAATCTTGGGACTACATCCACCGCAATCCCGTCGTTAAGAATCTCTGCGCCATTGAGGAGGACTGGCCATGGTGGTGGAGCGGAACGGCCGTGAGTCCCGCAGCCGAATGCACGCCCTCGCCCCTAACTGCCAAGTGAGCATTCCGAAGGTGGAGCGCGTTGCCCGCAACGCGCTTTCGAGCCTTCCAAACCACAATCCAGCGTCTTGAGGGCAAGTCGCTCCACCTTCCACAATTCCGCCCCACCATGCTCCGCCTCCTCACCCTCCTCGCCCTCGCCGCTTCCGCTTTTGCCGCCGAGCCCGTCACCCTTCGCGTGATGAGCTACAACATCCACCACGGCGAGGGCCTCGACGGGAACCTCGACCTCGATCGCATCGCCAAAGTCATCACCGACGCCAAGCCCGACATCGTCGGCCTGCAGGAAGTCGACCGCGGCACCGAGCGCACCCAGAGGCGCGACCTCCCCGCTGAGCTGGCCAAGCTCACCGGTCTCACCGTGCAGTTCGACCGCAACATCCCCCACCAAGGCGGCGACTATGGCAACGCCGTGCTGACGCGCTTCCCCATCAAGCGCGCGAAGAACACTCATCTGAAATCCTTCGCCAACGGCGAGCAGCGCGGCGTGCAGCAGCTCGTCCTCGATATTCAAGGACGCGAAGTGCTTTTCATGAACACGCACCTCGACGCCCGCCGCGATCCCGCCGAGCGGGAGCACAGCGCGACCGAGTTGCGGGCCCTCGTGCAGGCCGCCGGCGCGATGCCCGTGATCCTCGTAGGCGATTTCAACGCCGTGCCCGACGCCAAATCCATCGCCCCCCTCCGCGACTTCCTCACCGACACCTGGCCCGCCGTGAGCAAAGACCCCGGCTTCACGATCCCGGTGAAAAAGCCCACCCGCCGCATCGACTACATCTGGATCACCCCCGCCACGATCACGCCGGTGTCGATGGCGGTGCCCTACTCGGAAGCCTCCGACCATTTGCCGATCGTGGCGGAGCTGAAGCTCGAAGGTGGAGCGCGTTGACCTACGCGCTTTTCAGGAGTCGCGCATCGCAACGGCATTCGCGCCTCGCAGCCCAAAGCGTCTTGAGGTCAAGCCGCTCCATCAATCCAGTTCCATAGCCCAGCCGACGGACAAGTTGTCACACTTAGGCGTGCTCCAGCGTTCAGACTACATCTAGAGCTACCGGCCCGTGCGCTTCACATCCCGCTTCGGCACGCCGACGTCACCACGGTCAAGCAAAGCAAGAAGACCATCACCGATTGCTTTTCGGCCAGAGTGACGCCGTTCTACGCCTCGCGCTCAATCCTTGGGCGCCTTTCTCCGCCAGCGCGCTGAGACGCGTCCCGCAGCTAGCGAAAGCGCAGGCCTATATCCTCAGCCTTGGGAAATCCGCCGTGCCCGCTGACTTGCCGGACCACCGGTCATCAATACTCTGACACCGACCTGCCTTCGGTCGGGTTCGCGACGCTCTCCAAGCAGCGGCGAACCCAGGCCGTCGGACGCGTGCTTGTGAGACGGGGAGAGGTCCTAAAAAAGAAGCGCCGCCCCGGATGAAAGGGGCGGCGCGATGTCAGAGCTATCTAGTGGAGACTTTTAGCTTTCCAGACCTACCGAGCGGCGGAACATCGCCAGACCAACCAAGGCGCCGCCGAGCAACAACACGGCGGAGGATTGGTCGGGAACGCCCGCGGGATTGCCCCCACCAGGCTGGATGCTGTTGATGCGCGCGATCGAGACGGTCTCAAAACCCGCGTTGGCGCCGGTGGCCCGAGCCGCGGCTCCAATGGTCAGGTTCGGATTCGCCGCCAGGAGCGCATTGGCCTGCGCGCTTTGCGGGGCATCCAGCTGGAAGCCGAAACCGGCGTTGCCGACACCGGGAAAAGCCAGAGCGTTAAACGGAGCGATTGTCGAAAAACTGCCCAACAAAGCACCGGTGGTGGTATTGAACAGATTGAGCGAGAGATTCGTGAGAGTGATCGCTTGGTCGGCAGCGTTGCCGCCTTCGTTGCCGTTAAAAACGAGGACGAGGTTCGCGAAGGTATTCGCACCCGTGGCAGCGAATCCAAGGCTGGTTGCGGTATAGACGTTGTTGCCGGAGCCAGTCTGCTCGTGGGTCGTCCCGCCCGAAGACGGGAACCCGTTGCCGATCCCGAAGGCCACGGTCGAGCCCAAGGTGACCGCGCCGCCGGGAGCGAGACCGATCGCCCCGACTTCCGTGCCGGTATTCTGGAACGTCACGACTGAACTCACCGCGCCAATGCCATTTCCCGTCGAGGGAAGGATGTTGATCGGGATGAGATTGGCGAAAGCCGTGCTTGTGAACACGACAGCGGCGAGGGCCGCGGATCGAGGGAGAGTCATTCGAGGGGATCTATTTTTCATCATGTTTCCAATTATCGCTAAGGTTTTGATAGCCGTCGCGGAGCAGCGACGTGTGCATGGATTGCTCCACTCTGTGTTAGGGTGTGTTTGCGGGGTGTGGTTCGCCCGCATTTGTCATTTATCGGTAGGTCTACACCCCATCAAAAGCCGCGCTCTATTTTCTAGGGGTTAATTGCGCCGGAAATGAGGGCTGCAGCAGGCCTGGCGGACCGGCGGAATGCCTATTTTTCAGGGCCGGAGAATTCCGCCTTGCCGAAGACGCGGGTGCTCAGGTCTCGCGGGGGAACGAGCTCCTCAACCAAGGAGACGATTTGAGGCACACCTCAACAATTCCGCCTCACCACCAAGGGCTGGCTTCAGTGCGGACGGACGACCGCCGTGACGCCGGCGGCAATTCTTCCGGCAGCGGAAGTCGCGCGACCTCCGTGCCTGCGCCTCGGGGCACCCGACGAAACACTCACGCGTTCCGCTCCAAATGAGAGCTACTCTCCCCCTTTTCCGACTTCCGGTTACACCGCGCGCGCGTCGATGAACGCCCGGATTGCGTCCGGCGTCGCCTTGATGCGGTGCTTCACGATGGGCATCGACTTCAGGACTTCGAGGCTTGGATGAGTCGGCTCAATCCCGATGGCGCGCTGAATCGTGTCGGGAAACTTGGCGGGGCTCGCGGTGGCGAGGACGACGTTCACGCGGTCGGGGCTCAGGTCCTTGAAGCCGCAGGCGGTGTGCGGGTCGCACACGTAGCCGTGCTCGCGGTGGACGCGGGCAATGATGCTCGCGATCTCGGCGTCCGTCGTGCGCGAGGCGCTGAAGGTGTCGCGTTTGAAATTCTCGAACCTATAGGCGCCCGTTTTCCTGAACGTGTCCATCACGGCGCGGACCTTCGCAGGGTCGCGGCCGACGGCGAACCAGATGAAGCGCTCGAAGTTCGACGCGACCTGGATATCCATCGAGGGCGCGAGGCTAGGATGCACATCGCCGACGCGATACTCGCCGGTCGTGAAGAGCCGGTGGAGGATGTCGTTTTGGTTGGTCGCGACGCGGAAGCCGCGGATCGGCACGCCCATTTTCTGGAGCATCCAACCGGCGAGCACGTTGCCGAAATTGCCCGTGGGCACGACGAACTCGACGTTGCCGCGCTCGCTCGCCGGCAGCTTCAGCCACGCATGGAGGTAGTAAACGCACTGCGCGAGCACGCGCGCGAGGTTGATGGAGTTCACCGCCGACAAGCGGTGCCGCAGCCGGAAATCCTGATCCCCGAAGACTTCCTTCAACGCATTTTGCGCGTCGTCAAAGGTGCCGTCGATCGCGAGCGCGAAAACGTTCTCCGCGCCAGTGCAGGTCATCTGGCGCTCCTGCAACGGCGAGACGCGGCCATCCGGATAGAGGATGAAGATCGCGGTGCCGGGCTTGCCGAGCAGGCCGTGAATCGCGGCGGCGCCGGTGTCGCCCGAGGTGGCGCCGAGGACGTTGATGGTCTGTCCGCGGACCTTGCACTGGTGCGCGTAGAGGTTGCCGAGCAGCTGGAGCGCGAAGTCCTTGAACGCGAGCGTGGGCCCGTGGAAGAGCTCGAGCACGTAGAGGTTCTTACCGAGCGGCTTGAGCGGCGCGATCGCGGGGTCGGAAAACTGGGTGTAGCTCGCGTTGATGAGCGCGCGCAGCGTGTCGGGCGGAATGTCGGTCGCGAAGACGCGGAGGAACTCGAAGCACAGCTCCGCGTAGGAGCCACAGCGCTCGAAGGCGGCGAGCTGACCGGAGAGGTCGGGTAGTTGCTCCGGCAGGTAGAGCCCGCCATCGGGCGCGAGGCCGGTGGCGACGGCGTCGGAGAAGCCGAGGGCGGGAGTCTGGCCGCGGGTGGAGATGAAGCGCATAGATGTCAGATGCTAGAAGTCAGAGGTCAGAAGTCGGACGCT
>JANODO010000005.1:0-17475 GCA_031412735.1 Rariglobus sp.
GACAGCCTCCTTCCGTCGGCTGCTAAGGTGGGGGCCCGGAAAGGCCGACGGGGACGTCGGCGCTCCCGAGCGTAGGGCGCGGACTCCGCTCCGCGCCGTCGGGGAACCCGGCGGTGAGCGGAGTCACCGCCCTACCCGGAAAGGAGCGGGGGCATCTCGGGCTCGGGGTCCTGGCGATCGCTCGCGACAGGGTTTGCGGCAATAGCTCATTATTTTGCTTAAAGTTGCGAAAAATAAAGAAAACAAACTTGGAATTGTTGCGGAGTCTGCGAGTTTGGTGCTGCCCCATCTGACAGCTGGTTTCAGCCCCGCCCCGCCTCAGTCGCCTGCGTTCACCGCCCTGTCTGATGCGACCGATAAATGTAGTTGTTATCTCAATACGTAGCTCGTTCACCCATCAAAATCTCCCGGTCTGTCGCCTGGGATTACCTCACAATCCCGCCCCCTTTTTTTCTCCCCTCGCCATGAACTCTTTCTCCCGCGCCCGCCGAATGGTCGCCTCCCGGCACGCCGCGTTTACCCTGATCGAGCTGCTCACGGTCATCGCCATCATTGGCGTTCTGGCGGCCATCATTATCCCGGTCTCGGGGAAGGTCCGCTTAACCGCCGCGACCGCCAGTGACACGTCCAACCTGCGCCAGATCGGGCAAGGCATACAGTTGCACGTCGCCGATCAAAAGGGACAGATGCCGAATAGTTATACAGCACCGATTCCTGGGGTTCCCGTGAATGCCACGACCGGACGAGCCGATTGGAATTTTCCAGAAGCAGTTGATCGCTATTTTGGTCCGGCACCACGATTTCAAGAAACATCGACCTATAACTTCACCCGCAGAGGCTCGATGTGGTTTAGTCAGTTCGCCGAAGTTTTTGACGGCTTTGCGCCGAACACGCCTGATCAAAAGCTTCCCGTTGCTTATGGTTACAACCCCTACGTGGAGCACACCAACTGGCGTTCTATGGGAAACGTCTCCAACCCTTCGAAAATCGTAATCATGGGCGAAGCCACTGAGGCGGGCGGTTATAAAATGTTTCGAGCGATGTCGGGCCAGTCAGGCTATGATGCGACGATGACGACCGACGGTGCGATGCGTTCCACCTATCGAGTCAATCGCTCGGGCAAGTCTCTCTACCTTTTTTGTGACGGCCACGTCGAGTTGCTGGAGGGTAACCTCAGCGAGCCGGCCCTTGCTGCGGCGGGTAAGCAGAACATCTGGAAGTGGTGGCAGTAAGCGCCGGTGACGACCCACTGCCCGATCCCCAAATAATTTCTCCGATGCCTCCGACATTCTCCCACCCGTGGCTGCCCGATCAGGGCGATGGCACCTACCGCAACCCCGTGTTGCACGCCGACTACTCCGACCCCGATGTCATCCGCGTCGGCGAGGAGTATTGGATGACCGCGTCGAGCTTCACCGCCACGCCCGGGCTGCCCATCCTGCGCTCGCGCGACCTCGTTAATTGGGAGCTCGTCAACCATGCGTTGCGCCAGGTGCCGCACGCCAGCTACGACGCCGTGCGCCCCGGTTGCGGCGTATGGGCGCCGTCGATACGCCATCACGCCGGGCTTTTCTGGATCTTTTTCCCGATGCCCGACGAAGGCATCTACGTGACCACCGCGACCGACCCGCTGGGGGACTGGTGCGAGCCGTGGCTCCTCCAAGCCGCCAAGGGCTGGATCGACCCGTGCCCGTTCTGGGACGACGATGGCACGGCCTGGCTGTTCCACGCCTACGCCAACTCCCGTTCGGGCAAACGCGACCGCCTCCACGTGCGCCCGATGGCACCCGATGGCCGCAGCCTCCTCGGCGAAGGCGTCGAGATCGTCCACGCCCCGCACCATCCTTATCTCGAAGGCCCGAAACTCCACAAACGCGACGGCTGGTATTACGTGATGGCGCCCGGCGGCGGCGTGCCGACCGGCTGGCAGGTCGCGTTTCGCTCCCGCTGCGTCACCGGTCCTTACGAGGAGAAGATCGTTTTGGAAACCGGTTCCACGACCATCAATGGCCCGCATCAAGGCGCGTTTGTCGACACGCCGTCCGGCGAATGGTGGTTCCTGCATTTTCAAGATCTGGGTGCGTTCGGCCGCGTGGTGCATCTCCAGCCGGTCGTTTGGCCGAGCGGTGCGGAGTGGCCGGTTATCGGCACGGATTTCGATGGCAACGGAGTAGGGGAGCCCGTCTCCGGTGCGGCACATTCGCTGTTGCGCGCCGGTGCGCCGCGGGTGAGCCCGCCCACGTCCGATGATTTTTCCGGTCCGACGCTTGGCCTTCAATGGCAATGGCAGGCCAACCACCGCGCCGAGTGGGCCGATCTCAAGGCTCGGCCGGGTTGGTTGCGACTGTCTGCACGCCCCGGGCATCCCGAGCGCCTCGACCTCACGCCGCACTTGCTCTTGCAGAAGTTTCCCGCGCGCGTCTTTACGGTGGAAACCTCCATCGACCTGCCGGCGCCGGTCGTCGGTGGCCCGGAGGTCTTCGCGGGCTTGGTGATCGCCGGCGGCGGCGCCTCGGCTTGCCTGGCGGTTCAGGGTGACTCGCGCGGACGGCGACTGGTGTGCCAGTTGTCGGACGTCCGCGCGCTCGACTGGCCGGTGATGGATGGCCCGCTGCACCTGCGGGTGAGCGTGACGGGCGATGGCGTCTGTGTCTTTGCCTTTGCTGGTGCGAAGAAAATCTTTGCCGAAATCCCGCAGACCTTCCGCGCCCGCGAGGGCGGTTGGATGGGCGCCAAGGTCGGTCTCTTTGCGTCGGGTGCCGCCGGGCATGCCGATTTTGCCCACTTCACCGTTTCGTAACCCCGCTTTTTCCTCCAATGAAACTTAATTATCTCCGTGTGTTTGCGGTCATGTCGGCCGCTTTGATTGTGCCCACCGTCCACGCTGGCGTAGACCTCTACGCTTGGGACTTTTCCGAAGCCAAGTCGGCCAAGGGCTATGTCGACGTGTTCGATTCCATCGACGGCAATACGATTAGCTTCAAAGAGGGCACGGCGCTGCTCGGCGACCCGGCGGTTCGCGGCGGCAAGGTGGTGGTCTTCGACGGAACGCAGACCGCCCCGGCGCTCTCGTTGAAAAACATCCCGGCGCTTAACGCGATCGAGTTCAAGCTGCGCTTCAAGGCCTCGGCCGAGACAAGTGCAGGTTTGCAGACGATCATGAGCCTGCACGGCACTTACGAGCTTCGCTACAACAAGGAACGCGAAAACCTGGAGTTCATCGTGATGTATCCTGAAAACAAATACGTGATCGTGCGCGTTCCCGCTCCCGCCGGCGTTTGGCACCAAGCGCTCGCCACGTTTAAGGAGGGCAAGCTGTCCCTCGTCGTAGGCATGACGAGCAAAGAAGAGATGCTCCCGGCAGGCTCGGCGATCAATGCGCGACCCGCCTACCTGCGCGTGGGCCGCATGGGCGACCGTCCGTTTACCGGCTCCATCGCCGAGTTCTCGATCGGAACCCCCTGATTCTAATTCACGGAAAAATCTCGGCACGTAGGCCGCGAGCTCGCTCGCGCTTCGCACCGCAGCGCCGCTCTACGAACCGCGCCTGCAAGCAGGCGGCCTCCCTCCGGAGAAACCGATCTGGTTCTTGATCTCACACCGTGACCCCCCTCCGTCCTTCCATGCACCTTCGCCTCGCCTCCGTTCTGCTGGCATCCTCACTCGGCCTTGCGGCAGCCCCGTCCGGCGGGCTGCCGGGCGAACTCTCGGCCGACGCCGTTCTCAACGGCGCCTACCCGTTTCCGGCGACGCCCGCCGCGTTCGCGGCGGATATCACGCCGCGTCTGGAGGGGTTGTCCGTTGAACGGTTGGGGCGCGTGCCGCCGGCGGGTGTCCACCCGCGCGTGCTGATCAGCCCGGAACAGCTTCCCGAGCTGCGTCGCCGGCTCAACGAAACCAATGTCGGTCGCGCGTTGCTCGCCACGCTGCGCACCCGCACCGACGACGCGTTGCGCAACCCGAAAAACTGGAGCGCCTCGCTCTACACCGCGCTTGCGGCCGGCGACACGGCCGCCGCCACCGCCTTGCTCACGGAGCACAAGGGGCTCCCGACCGGCATCGGGCATTACCAGCCGTGGATTTACGGCATCGTGCTGGAGTCGTTTGACGCGTTGGTGTCCGAGGACGCCGTCAAAGGAGCCAAGGCGGCGACCGCGTTGGCCACCTATTCGGCGTTGCTCGCGCCCGGAATCGAGCGGATGCAATCGGTGCCTTTGGCCGACGACTCGTGGCGCGCCAAAGCCCCGCCGGCCGCCCCCGGCACCCTCGACCTCGGCCTGCGCGATGGCGTCGGAGGCCACCTGCTTGGCTACGGCTACGATTTTGCCTACAATTTCATGACACCGGCCCAGCAGGCCACGGTGCGCGGCGTCATCGCGCGCGCCACCGCCGGCAAGCTCTGGCTGGGCGCGCGCCTGCCGCATCATTTCCGCAACTGGAATTGGATCGCGGTCGGCCTCCAGCAGCCGCTGCTCGCGCTCGCGATCGAAGGCGAAGAGGGTTACGACCCGCGCGTTTACCGCCTCGGCGTCGAGATCGCCCGTGATTATCTCACGTATGGGATTTCGCCGTCCGGAGTGGCCACCGAGGCGGTCGGCTACACGCAGTTCGGCCTGGTGTGGGGCAATCCGTTTTTCGCGGCGGCGAGCCGTCGCGGCGACAACCTCCTCGCGCATCCGCACCACCGCGCGATGATCGATTGGTATCTGCACACGACCGATCCCTCGCGCCTCAGCTGGACCAGCCACGGTGACGGCGGAACGACCGGCCCCTCGATCGGCACCGTGTCGATGTGGCGTCATTTCTTCCCGGCCGATGCAAAGATCGCCGCCCTCTGGCGCAACCTCGCGCTAAGCGAAGGCGACGGCTTATTCACCGGTAAATTTCATCTGATCGAACCGCTGCTCTGGGCGGAGGCCGATCCGGCGCTGGCTAAAGCCGCACCGACGCCCGCCGCCGCCACGTCGTCCGACGATCCCGCGGCGCTGGGCCTACCGCTCACGCTTATCGATCCGGTGCGGGGTGCGCTCATCACCCGCAGCGACTGGTCGGCGGACGGCGTGAAGCTCCAATTTGAAAGCCGCGTGGACTCGGTGGGTGCCAGTCACGAGCACGCCGACCGCGGCGTGTTTACCCTCGCGGCGCACGGCCGCACCTGGGCCAAGGACAACTTTCGTTCGGTCGAGACGCGTCACCACAACAACGTCCTCATCGACGGGCATGGCCAAGGCTACTGGCCCGGCCCCGGCCGCTGGCTCGGCGTGTCGGAAAACGCCGACGCCCTCATTGCCGCCACCGACGCCAAGGACGCCTACGATTGGATGTGGCCCTAGCAGATCGTCACCGAAAACCCCGACACCTTTGCCCGTTTCGACTATGCGCGCTGGGCGAGTTACCGCGACGAAGCCCGCGCGTTTCAAGCCGCCCATGCCGACGTGAAAGGCGAACGCGACACCCGGCCCGGCGTGGTCGCGTTCTGGCAGGATTTCGCCGAGGTCGGCGGCGGTCCGCGCCTCTGGGATGAAGACGGCTGGCCGGTGCGTTTCCCGCACAACCCCGTGGAACGCGCCTTCCGCACCGTGCTCTTCGCCCGCGGCGAGACGCCCTACGTGCTCGTGGTGGACGATATTCAAAAGGACACCCAAGAGCGCCTCTACGAGTGGCTGATGCAGACCGGCCCGAACACCGAAGTCGTCTCCCTCGTGACCAACGAGGTGGTTCTTAGCGACGCCACCGTGAAACGCGATGCCGATGGGCGCGTGCGCCCCGCCAAAGGTGACCGCCAGCTGCTCGTGCGGGTCGTCGGGATGAACGAACCCGTGCGCGCGCGCGACTACACCTCGCGGCCCTCGCTGCGGCTCGATACGTTTGAGCGCAAGGACACGCTCGTCCCCGACGCACCCGACAAGGCGCTCTCCGGTGCGCGTTCGTTTGGACTCGACAAGCGCCTCGTCATCCCGAGCCGCTCCGCCGCGCCGGATTTTAAGATCCTGCTCTTCCCGCACCGCTCCGGCGAGGCGTTGCCCGTCACCACCTGGAACGCGGATCGCACCGACCTCACCGTGAAGATCGGCGAGCGCACCGACCGCATCGGGTTCACCGTCGGCGGCGACGGCCGCACGCGCGTCACGTTCACGCGCGGCGATAGCACCGCGCGGTTGAACTGATCCGACTGATCTGATTGTTCTGACGGATCCGATTTATCCGACCGATCTTCTGAATCCTGTGACCCCTCCCTTCCGCAATCCCGACCTGCCACTCGCCGACCGCCTCGACGACTTGCTCGCGCGCCTCACGCTCGCCGACAAGGTCGACCAGCTCGGCATGGACACCCAGGGCGTGCCGGCCCTCGGCATTCCCGCCTATCAGTGGTGGAACGAGGCTTTGCACGGCGTGGCGCGCAACGGTTTCGCCACCGTCTTCCCGCAGGCCATCGCCCTCGCGGCCACTTGGAACCCCGAGCTGCACCAGCGCATCGCCGAGGTCATCGCGACCGAAACCCGCGCCAAATATCACGCGACGATCCGAGCCTCCGGCGGTGCGTCGAGGATCTATGAGGGACTCACCCTGTGGTCGCCCAACATCAACATCTTCCGCGACCCTCGCTGGGGCAGGGGACAAGAGACCTACGGCGAATGCCCGTTTCTCACCGCCCGCTTCGGCGTCGCTTTCGTGCGCGGTCTGCAAGGCGACCACCCGTTCTACCTCAAAACCGTCGCCACGGTGAAACACTACGCGGTGCACAGCGGACCCGAGGCCGACCGCCATGTCTTCAACGCCTGCCCCACGCCCCGTGATCTCTGGGAAACGTATCTGCCCGCCTTCGAGGCCGGCATCGTCGAAGGCGGCGCGCAGTCGCTCATGTCAGTTTACAACGCCATCGACGGCGTGCCCGGCCCCGCCAACCACCGCCTGCTCACCGAAATCCTCCGCGACCGCTGGGGCTTCCAAGGCGCGGTCGTTGGCGATGTGGACTGCGTGCACGACGTCCACGCCCACCACAAGTTTACCCGAGACGCCGCCGAATCCGCCGCCGTCTCCCTCAAAGCCGGCAACGATCTGTGCTCCGGTGCGACCTACGCCGCGTTGCCCGAGGCGCTCGCCCGCGGGCTCTGCACCGAGGCCGATCTCGACCTCGCGCTGCGCCGCTTGCTCACGCTGCGCTTCCGCCTCGGCCAGTTCGATCCCGATGCTCGCGTGCCCTACGCCGCCATTCCGCCCGAGGCCAACGACACGCCCGCGCACGACGCGCTCGCGCTCGACGCGGCTCGCCAATCGCTCGTGCTCCTCAAAAACGACGGCGTGCTCCCGCTCGATCCGAGCCGGTTGCGCACCGTCGCTGTCATCGGCCCGGTGGCCGACGACAAGTCCGCGCTGCTCGGCAACTACGCCGGCACGCCCGCGCGCCCGGTCACGATCCTCGCCGGCCTGCGCAAAAAACTCTCCGCCCACGGCGTCACCGTCCTGCACGAACCCGGCTGCACCCTCGCGGCCGGTTTCCCCGAGAACCAGTTCTCCTTCGCCCCCGGCGAAGTCTTCACCGACGCCTCGCGCCAGACGCCCGGCTTCCGCGCCGAATTCTGGACCAACCTCGAACTGACCGGCCCCGCGTCCCACACCCGCATCGATGCCCAGCTCGACATCATGTGGAACTACTACCACCCGCAGCCCCAAGTCGCGGTCAAAGATGCCTCCGTGCGCTGGACCGGCGTGCTCATCCCCCCCGCATCGGGCGAATACCTCTTCGACGTCACCCTCATGAGCGGCGCCCGGCTCTGGTTCGACGATGAACTCGTCCTCGAAGAATGGGGCAGCTCGGACTACCGGATACGAAACCTCAAACGATCCCTAACCGCCGGGCAACCCGTGGCCGTGCGCCTGGAGTTGACCCAGACCCGTTTCACCGGCCTCGCCCGCCTCGGCTGGCGCATCCCCAATCCCCACACCGATCTGGACCGCGCCCTCATCGCCGCCCGCTCCGCCGACCACGTCGTGCTGGCCCTCGGCATCACCCCCGACCTCGAAGGCGAGGAAAACCCCTTCTCCTGCGAAGGCTTTATCTCCGGCGACCGCACCTCCCTGGCCCTGCCCGCCACCCAGCGCGCGTTGCTCGCGGCGGTGTCCGCACTCGGCAAACCGGTGACCATCGTGCTGACGACAGGAAGCGCGATCAGCTTCGACCCCGGACAAGCCAACGCCATCCTCCTCGCCTGGTATTACGGCCAGCGGGGAGGGGATGCGATTGCCGAAGCACTCCTCGGCGAGATCAATCCCGCCGGCCGCCTGCCCGTCACCTTTTACCACAGCGAAGCGGACCTCCCCCCCTTTGCCGACTACGGCATGGAGGGGCGCACGTATCGTTATTTCGACGGCAAGCCGCTCTACGCCTTCGGCCACGGGCTGAGTTATACGGAGTTCGCTTACCGCCGGCTCACGTATTCCCCGGAGAACCAAACCGCTCAGGTTCGACTTGCAAACACGGGCACCCGCGCCGGGGTGGAAGTGGTGCAACTCTACGTGCGCGATGCGCGTCCGGGACGCCCGCGCCTGCAACTCTGCGGGTTTATTTGCGTGAATTTGCAAGCGGGTGAGGAGAGGACCGTGGTGGTTCCGATGGACACGAAGCCCTTGCGTCGTTGGGACGAAGCGCTCAATCAATATGTGTCGGACCCCATTCCCCGAGAACTGCTGGCTGGTAGCGCGTCCGACCGCTTACCGCTTTCGATTGAATTTTGTGTTGTATGACGACTTACCCCCCCAAGACCCCGGTTGAAAACGATGGCAAGAAAGGTTTCGCCCTGCTGATCACGATCACGCTGCTGGCCTTTCTGGTGTTATTGCTGGTGAGCCTAGCCGCGCTGACCCGCGTCGAAACGCAGGTGGCGAGCAACAGCCAGCAAATCGCCACTTCCCGCCAAAACGCGATGATGGCGCTTAACATCGCGATCGGCCAGTTGCAGCAAACCGCCGGCCCCGATCAACGGGTGACGGCGCGTGCGGAGATTTTGGACACCGGATCGACGATTCTGCGCAACACCGGCTCCGGCGCGATGCGCCAGCCACTTTGGACCGGTGTGTGGATGACGAACAACCCCGCCTCGGGTGCAAACAACCAGCTCGATAGTGGGCCAAGCCCGCTTCGCGCATGGAGCACCGCCTCTCCCACAGGCAACAATAGTCGCGTCGCCTGGCTGGTCTCCGGTGCCTCCACACCCACCGCCACCACCACGGTCAATAATACTACAGTGAACCCCTCTAGTTGGACTGCCACTGCCACTAACTCAGTCGAGCTGGCGAGAAATGTTGGTCCATCGACCAACGTCACTGTCTCAGCCCCGCTGGTGAATATCAGCAGTTCGGCCGTTCCCGGGCTCACCGGCCCCCAGACCATCGGCCGCTATGCCTACTGGGTCTCCGACGAAGGCGTGAAGGCGAAGGTGAACCTCAGAGCTGATACTATCAACGCGACCTCGGGATCTGTTATCCAACAGGCTCACCTCACTGCAGCGCAGGCCAACGCAATTCACAAGGTTTCGAACTTCATGGCATCATCGTCAGCCGACTTTCGGACCGCCGTCACCACCGCTGAAATAGACAAGATACTACAACCAGATGCGCTGCCTCTGATAGCCGCCGTAAATCAAACATCTCCGATCCGAGTATTCGCACCCGACATCACCACCTATGGAGCGACGGTCTTGGCGGATGTGCGTAACGGAGGGTTAAAAAAGGACCTAACGGCCGCTTTTGAATCGGCGGATGAATTTGACCGATTCCTAGGCTATGCCCGTAACCTTACGCGCGGCAACGCGGGGGACGGCCCAATGCGCAGAGACTACGCTGGCGACGAACGCGTGTTCCGTTTTCCTCTACAGGTAAACGCTAACCACGCCCCATATGCGGACAACACCGGCTTGAGATGGCTGAGTCTCTATAATTATTACAATCTCTACAAAAACACTTACGACCTATTCCCTTACAACACCAGTGAAGTAAGGCTTGCGAAAACAGCCGTGAATTTTCCAGGCATTGGATCGCCGTCGCAGAATGCTATTCCAATGCGAGTTCGTAGCTACTCCTACAGTAGCGGGAGTGGGGCGGGGACTTTCGCCACCGGTTACGCAGATCCCATCATGCCGATTGTGATCGGACAATCGCTCTACATTGGATTCTCCACCGAAAAGACGACCAAGCCAACGACCCCAGCGGGCCTGCCAGATCCTGGCGCCGGCCAAAGTTACTATAAAATCAGAATCCACTTCCTGCCACAGTTGACCCTTTGGAATCCATACAACGTAAGGCTCACCGCTCCGGCCAACCTTACATTTAGATATACAAGCAACATTCTAACGGGACCCAACGGTAATGGTCCGCGTTGGACCATCACCGCAGGAAATTCAGCCCCTCTAACTACTATTATCAGTGATAAGTCGATAGTTTGGACAGGAACTCCCGGTAGCAACCCAAGATACTCCACTGCCGGCCTAACCATTCAAACCAGTCCGGCTGCGAACATAGAAATTGAGCCGGGCGCACTCAAAGTTTTTGGCATCAGAACGCCAATTGGGCCATTATCGGTAGCAAACGCATTAAACATTACCGGCTTAGTAAACGACTCAGTGGCCGGATCGGGAACATGGGCTTATTTACCACAGGACACCTCGTCGTCGGATTGGGTAGGACTGCTTAACGATACGGATAACCTCTCAGTAAGGTGGACTGCCGCCGGATCGTTTAACACGAATGATGGTCGTGTCAGGGTCATGCTTGGAGCAGTAAATTGGAACGGAGGAAACTGGCCAAAGACCTTCGCTGGGACAGAGTATGCTCGCACCTACAACAGCTCGACGAACAACATCACAAATCTAGCCCAGCCACGCGTCCTGGGGACGGTCGACAGTCTCCAAAGCACGGTCAACCGAGCGATAAAAACAGTCGCACAGATAAATATTCGCGCCCGAGGCGCTAGCACGTCCGACGCCTTTAAAATCCCCGTTTTTGATTCTTTTTCGGATGTTAGTAATCCCCTGTCCCTTGATCGCGACTCAGCCACTCAAGAAGTAAGGCTTGGTTCTACCGACTCAAGCCCTGGAAGTTCTCCTCCTGAGAATGCTATCTCCACCAACGCATTAGGAGAAGCGACAACGTTCTTCGGAAGATCCAGCACCGGCGCTGACGCGACAGATTTCCAAAGCCTAGTTTTAAAAGAAATTCCTCGTTTACCGCTGCTTTCTCTTGGTCAATTTCGCCATCTTGAACCTTACTACTCATTCCCAAATTCGCTTTTCCCTGTAGCCGCAGGCTTGGGATTCATTCGCAACAGTGTGTTATATTCTGTAGGAGGGTCACGGGCTCACGCCTACATACCAACTGACAGTTCCGCATTCTACGATCCAACGCCACAATCCCCTGGGAATTTGACCCCCACCATGCTCATCGATGATAACTACTTATCAAATGAGGCTCTCTTTGATCGCTACTTCTTTTCTTCAATCCCGGGAGAATACCAAAACTCGAACGCAACCAACTATTACCCTTTCCAACAATTTAATGACGCTTACATAGCTGCGGGAGGCGTGCTTCCACTAAACCGGATGATATATTATAGCACGAACGGAACGCCCCCCACGGTTTCGAGCCTGCAACGATACGACACCGCGGCCGCCGGGTTGATGCTAAACGGCGGATTCAATATAAATTCCACGTCCTTCGAAGCGTGGAAAGCCTTCCTAGCGTCTAGCTCTGGCACAAATCTCGCCGGCGTTACGCAAGGCGATACCCCATTTCCTCGATTTTCCAATGCAGGAGCATTTAGCGCGGGACTGTGGAATGGCATCGCCAAGCTCGACAGCGCGTCAAATGACATAGCTTTAAACAACCTAGCGCAAGCCATCGTGACTGAAGTTAAGAGACGCGGGCCTTTCCTAAGCTTGGCGGACTTTCTCAATCGTCGCTTAGGACCCGATTCAGCGCTCACGCGAACGGGGGCGCTTCAGGCGGCGATTGATAATACAATCACTTTGAATTCAGGGCTTGCGGGCGCCGGCGGAGTAGCCGCAACTTCAACTGTGCCAACAAACAATAACCATAATCGTTATGTTTTTCAACCGAACGCCGTGCTAGACGGCAAAAATGCAGCCAGCCCCTTGCAAACGACCTCGGGAATACCTGGCCATCTCAACCAAGGCGACATCGCACAAGCCTTAGCGCCCGCCATGTCCGCGCGCTCCGATACCTTTGTCATACGGGTTTATGGAGCCTCCATCAATCCCGTTATTGATCCGAACACGCCAGTTTCGACTGCGTATGCCGAAGCAGTTGTCCAGCGAGTGCCCGAATTTGTAGACAGCACTGATACACCAGAAAAATGGACAGATCTCACTAATTTCGATTTCTTTAATCCATCTAATAACTATACGATTACGTCCATAAACCAGAACTTTGGACGCCGGTTCAAAATTATCTCCTTCCGTTGGCTATCCAGCAATGATCTTTAAACTTTTACTGTCAGTATTTATAGTTATAACGCCAATTGCGGTTAGCGCTCAAGACGCACCGCAAAGACCAATTAAACGCATCGAGTTCCGCCTTATGTCGTGGTCGGGAAACATAGAAGGCTTTAGCTACGAGTCGGGGAAAAAACAACATATTATAGATACAATAGGCCCGATAAATCGATCCAAGCCCTATACCTACGTTGGAGATGGTGATCTAGTCTTTTACTCCCTCAGCCAGACAACGAATGAACAAGTGGTTAAAACCCCACTTCTGAGAGTTCCCTACGATAGTTTAGAGAAACGTTTACTTATACTTATCAACGATAATACACAACCCTACACATGCCGGGTTCTTGACGAAGGGGGGGATAAATTTGGGCCCGGTTCATTTAGGGTAGTCAATTTCTCAAAGCGCGCTCTCAAATTTATGATTGGCGAAGAATACGGTGACGTGCCTCCCGGCAACGTGTTTGACGCAAATTCGGTTAGAGCCAAGCCAAGCGATGTGCTGCCGATCAAATTTGCAGCACCCTTCGGGGATTCGATAAAAGTAATTTACTCGAATCGCTGGCTCTACGACAGCACCGAAAGAGTAATGATCTTTGTAGTCGAAAGCGATACTTCTGACAATAGTGGATTCATGACCAAATTCTTTAGCGAACGATACGTTCCGCCGACCGAGATAAATAATGATATTAGACAACCGGGGACTCGTTAGAATGGCGCTAGACCGAAGGGGTCGGCTAGACCGAAGAGGTCAGGCGGTTGCTTGTTACATGATGGGCTCACCGCGCACGTTCTTCACTTCCTGACCACGCCCCACGTCTTCTCGTTCCCTGTCCAAGCGGAGGCAAAATTAACAGCCTGCGGCCCCCCGCTTTTTGCGGAAACTCGCGCTCCCTTTTAATGACCCGTCGCTCGCCTGATCCTACTCCCCCGGGGGGAAGCCAAGCGAAAGGGGTCAATGCAGCCAAGCGAAAGGGGTCAATGCGATTTTTGTTGGTTTAGTAGGGTGACACTTGGGACCGCCCGCTCTTCCGATCTTATTCAATTTACAATTTCATCACTACTCAGCGCCGTCTCCTCGATTTGAGGCAAAATCAACAAACGTAGGCTCTTTCCTCTTTCTTCACGACCGGACCCTTCCCGGGACGCCTTTCCTTCTTTTTCATGCCCAGCTCGTCTGAACCCACTCCCCCGGGGACCACCCTCGAAGGCGCCACCCAACTGGGTATTTTCTACCGGGTGGGCTCGTTGACGTATACGCGCGGAGCGTTGCTCACGGTGTTGTTCTGTATGTGCTGGTCTGATCTTGCCCTCCAGATCATGGAGTCGCTCCAGGCTCACCTTATATTATAGCCACGTCATTTGATGTTTTCTCTTCGGATGTCGGCCCAACCCGTGCGGTGGTCGGGGGTTCGCGCGGAGACATCACCTATCGTATGTCGGGCGATTCGCACTTACCTTCCTCTATTCCCCTTATGAAAAACGTCCTTTCTTATCTCCCCTTCACTGTAGCCGCTGTCCTCGCAACGGTTGCTTTACCCGTCGCCGCCCAGCCAGCCCCCATTGCGTCGTGGTCGTTTGATAAACTCGAAAAAAATACCTACCCCGGCGTCGGCAAGGGGACCTTCACCCACGCCGGGGCCGCCGCCGGCGCGGGCGTGATCTCGGGTAAGGTCTCCGCCGTCACCGATGGAAAAAAGGGCGGCGCCGCTTCGTTCACCGAAGAAGCTCCCGGCTACATTCGCGTTCCGATCGATCTGACGCCGCTCGTGCACGGCTTCACCGTCGCATTCTGGCTGCGGCCGGTCGGCTTGTCCTCCCCTTACGGCACCTGTGTCGACGTCGGCTCCAGCAAGGGGTTTGTCGTCCGACTCGACAGCAACAATCGCCTCACGTTGAGCCTTGGCGGCAAATGGAACGCCGTCATGACCACCGAGCGTCTGGTCGATCCGATCTGGACTCATGTCGCGCTCACCTTCGATGGAACCGCGACCCGGCTCTACGTGGGCGGCGTCGAGGTAGGCGAAGCCCTCGGCATGGACACCTCAAAGCTCGGTTCCGATCTTTACCTGGGCGCGGTCGATGAGCGCGTGAAGGCGGCCGACGGCTCCACCAGCCTGATGACGGTCAAGCCGCTCCACGGCGATCTCGACGAGCTGCAAGTCTACGCGCTGGCGCTCACGCCGGCGGAGATCGCCAAGGTCGCCGAAGTGAAATCAACCCGTTAAACGACACGTCGAAAGCCCGCGCCACCCCATACCCCTATGTTGTCCTTCACTCGCACTCGCTTCGTTCTGCTTTGCGCCGCCGCATCGCCGGGTCTCGCCGCACCGCTCTTCGACCCGGCGCAATCCGCCTTTGCGGACCGCCCGGCCGAGTCTTACGCCAACTACCGCGACGCCGACGGTAAACCGGTTCAACTCATCTGGGGGCAGGCACCGCTGAAGGACTTTGGTTCGCGCGCGGTCACGTTCGACACGACTGGTGCGCGCGCCGTGCGCCCCATGCCCGCCCCGGGCGTGCATCCGCGCATCTACTTCGGGCCCGACGACCTGCCCGATGTGCGTAACCGGTTAAAGGATACACGCGCCGGCCAACGCGCGTGGAACAACATTCTCTCGTGGACCGAGATGATGAAAGGCCGCTACGACGACACCGCTGCCTACGCCCAGCCCGATGTGTGGAAGGGCGGCTTCGGCGGCCTCCGCGGGCCGGTGCCGCTCTACCGCCTCGGCATCTCGCGCGAGAACGGCGTCGCCTATAACAACCACCCGAAGGCGGCCGCCGCCTACCGCGCGCTCGTGGACGGCACCGCGACCGAGTTCCCCCCGTTTTACTGGAATGTGTTTTCGCTCGAAGCGTTCCGCTGCCTCGTCGCCAACGACGAGCCGGCCGCCCGCGATCTCGCCAAGGCTACGATCACCGCGCTGAAGCTCGATCAGGCCAAGCGCGATACCGACCGTGCCGCCAAGCAGGCCAAGAACCCGTCCGTGCCGTTGGCTCCGCCCGATCAACCCGTCGGCACCTACCAACTCGCGTTCACCTACGATTTTATTTTCAACTGGCTCACGGCCGGCCAGCGCACCGCGATCCACGCCGAGCTGGCCGCGACGACGTGGTCGCACGACAACTACGGCACGTTTAACGGCGCCGAGGGTTCGCGCAGCAACTGGGCGACGTTTTCCTACTGGCTTTTCCAGGTCCTCGCCATTGAAGGCGAGCCGGGTTTCAACGACCTCAAGGTCCACGGCATGTATCGCGGTTGGCGCAATCTGCTCACCTACGGCTGGTTTCAATCCGGCGCGACCTTCGAGGGCGAGGGCAAGAACCAGCTGGGCATGGACGGCATCATCCCGTTCCTCATGCGCCAGGAGGCCTACGGCTTCGATAACCTCGCCGGTCATCCGTATCTGCGCGCCTACGCGACTCAGTTTTTGCCGCATAGTTCGAACCCGATGCAGAACGGGTTTCACAAATACGATCTGCTCGGCGGGAGTCGGGCAGGGAAGGGGGGCTTCACCCCGGCCGACATCATCGGGCTCAAATACATTTTCCCCGACGACAAGGTCATCGACTGGGTTTACCGGCAGTCGATGGGCGAAAACTACGAGGGCATCCCCGATCGTCCGGATGGCTATTTCAACGGCCTGCTCTTCGCCGCGATTTTCCCGTCGGACTTCGATCCGGCCAACGATGACCCGGCCAAGCTCGGTTTGGGCAACACGTTTTTTTGCGGCGAACGGGCCCTGTTGATGACCCGCAGCAGCTGGGACAAAGACGCCACCATGCTCAACCTGCACGTGCGCCAATTGAACGGCGGGCATCCCTTTGCCGACCGCAACGCCATCATGGTCGCCGGCGCCGGCCGCGTGTGGTCGCCCAACGGCTACGCCAGTTTCCGCACGCCTCAAAACAGCGTCGTCGTCATCGACGGAAAATCTCAAAGCCGACACACCCCCGGCCGCCTGCTCGACTTCGCGGAGTCTCCGCTAGCTACGTTTGCCGTCGGTGATGCCAAGTATACGTGGGACTGGTCGTGGCAGACCATAGATCCGAAAAAAGGCGCCTACACCGCCGAGAGCGTGCGCACCGGCAAGGTCGTAGTCCCCGCGGGCTGGGAACTCGAGACCCGCACGGTCAATGATTTCAGCTACCTCAAGCTGCCCTACACCTACCTCGACCTGCCGATCAGCCAACATCCGCACTGGCTGCTCCCCGCAGGCACCGTGCGTCCGGTGGGTCGCCAGCCCAATTACCCGGTCGAAAAAGCCTTCCGCACCGCCGGCCTCGTGCGCGGCGCCTCGCCCTACATCGTGGTGGTGGACGACATCAAGAAAGACGAGACCGTGCGCCGCTACGATTGGACGCTCGCCTTGGAGTCCGACATTCAAATCGCCCGCGTCGTCAAAACCAGCGACGGGGTGATGGACATCTACCTGACCGGTGCCGATCCCGACCAGAAGGCCCCGCGTGCGAAGGCTGGCGAGATGTTGCCCGCGACGCTCGACCCGACCGCCACCATCCCGCCCGGCCAGCCCGTGCTGCTGGTCCGCGTGCTCAACCGCACGCTGGCGCCGACGGCGAAGGCCGCCGACCTAGAGCCGACGATCATCGAGCAACCGCCGACCGAGAAGAAATATGCGCCGGTGCGGTGCCTGATCATCCCGGCTGATGCGGTGTCGCCCGAGTTCAAGGTGTTGCTCTACGCCTTCCGCATGGGCGAGCCGCGCCCGACGACGACGTGGAATACCCAACGCAATGCCGTGGGCGTCGAGTTGGGCGGAGTGCGCGACGTCATCGCCTTCCAGCCCTCGGCCTCCGGCAAGACCCACGTGACGATCACCCGCGACGGCGCACCGGTGATCGCGGTCAACAAAGACCCGCTGCCGCTCAAATAAACGCGCCATGCGTCTCCTGAATCCTAGCATGCAGAGGCCTCTTTCGACGTGGGAGCGAGCTTGCTCGCGAGGAT
>JANODO010000006.1:0-42307 GCA_031412735.1 Rariglobus sp.
GACGCCAAGCAGCTCGGCGACTTCGTTGAGGGTCAGGAAACGCCCGAACACAGGGGCGGCAGGTTGGTTTGTATGCTTGATCATAAATTTAGTCGTTTTCGTGGTCGTCACCGTCATTCGCTGCGAGTTCAGCAGCATAGCGGGAAATTTTTTTGGGGTGCAGATCGACGCCGACATTCGCGAGCCAAGCGGACACTTCATTCCACGAGTAGCCCTTTTCGCGAAGAGCGCAGATGGGTTTCCAATACATGGAGACCCTCACAACGGACGGCTCCTTTTCGATGATCTCTAACAAAACGTCCGGATCAGGTAATCCGTCGTCGTTAAGCGGAATATTTGGTTTAGCTGTTTTTCGGGCCATGTAAGGACATAACGGCACATTGTGGGCCATGTAAAGCTATTTCAGGACACGCAAGGCCCAGCAATGCGCCCGCCCTGTATCGCCCCCATGATCGACTCGACAAGTGAGCCGTCGATGCAGCGCAGGAGGTTTCCACGGTGCAGGAGGCGACGCCTGGGACGCTTGATCACGATTGCGAAATTGGGCCGCATTGCCGGATCTACCTCTAAGATTTGAGCCAGCAAAGCCCGGTCTCGCTCCCACTCTCTACGGATCTTTTGGGCGACGTCCCACTTGCGCAGAATGCGTAAAAAAAGGGCGTGTTGCGGAGGGGAAAGGGTTGCGGTTTTTGCGTCGCGCTCCTCGAAGATTTCCCGATTCCAAACGCCCCACTGTTTGCCCAGCCAGCCGAGTTGCGCCTCTTTATTTTTTCCGTTGTGGAGCCCCATATAAACGGCCCATCCGTGGGAGTCGTGCGGTATCAGTTTTCCCAATACAGCCCACTTGAAGGCCGCAGGGTCGTTGGTTTCTCCCGTGGCTTTTAGCCAGAGATCGCGGACCCCTTCGACGTTCGCCCCCACCGGCAACCACATCGCAACGTGTGCGTGAGGTGCTTTGCGCTTTTGCAGCTCGACGCGCCAGATGCCCGCCCAGTGTGAACGCTTCACGGACTGCCTAAACCTCATCATCGTTTCACGCCAACGCGCAGAAGTGAAAATGCCGTGCGTCGTCAACGTGAACGCCCACAGGTCATAATCGGGGACATGCAGCGTAAAAAATGCCTCACGAAGACGCCGCGCCGCAGCGTGACTAAACCCCTCGATTGCGCCCCTCTGAGCATCGCCGACGGGTGGAATCGACGGGGTTTTTACCCCCTCCAAAACGACACCGGACGGGTAAATTTTGGCCCGAAAATGACCGATTTGTAACACGCTCATAATACGTTGTTTACGGGGACTCTGTCCCCGTATGCAGACTATACTAAAGGGAAACGGGACGCTTTGGCCGCTGCGCGGCCAGCGTCCACCGCGTCGGCAGAAAGCAGGGCAGGCCGGCGGCGCCCGCCCGATGGGCGGGCATCCGTCCGGCCTGCGCCCTGCAAGACAGCCGCCGCGTCTCCGTTGCTATGCGGATCATGGGCAAGGGTCGCGCTTTGCTTAGGATGGGGTTGGGCGTGAATGGTCGGGATCAACTGGCGAATCGCTGCGGGCCGTCGCCCGTGCGTGCGGTGCCCCCTTAAACCATCGGGCGCACCCGTCCACGGCCCGCAGACGGGCCGAGGCGGGGCGTCGTTGAGAACTACGTGCCACATTTGCCGTTAGCCCTCGCTCCCTGTCGTAAGAAGCCGCTCCAACGTGTGCAGCGTCTCAGGACGCGCGTCCCGCATCAGGAGCGTGACCAGCGGACCGAATTCGCCTTGATAGGCTCCGAACAGACTGACAAGGACTTGACGACGCCGAATGTCGGCCTGTTCAAGCTCACGTTTAAGCTCACTGACATTTTGTGTATCCATTGGGCTAGCACCTTCTCTTAGTTGTTGGTTATTAGACACAACTGGAACGAGTGGAGAGACTTCGAATCTCTCCGTCCCGACCATTTAATGCCTTGATAAAGAAAAGATTAAGGGGCGCGTGACCTCCACAAACCATTGCGAATTTCTCCTAAGATCCGCTCCGTCCTCAAGTGGTTTTTCGTCGGTTGGGGCATCCTGTCGTTCGCTCTCGCGTTAATCATCGCAGCCTTGATCGCGCGTCGTTTCTCAGACTGGCCGGAGGCCAAGCCCTCAGTGGACGTCGCTCAAAAAAACGATGTTCGTTTCGTCCTCAATTGGTGCGGGTTGGGCGAAACACGCACCGAGGCGGTCATCAACAGTTACACCTCACCCCGCTCATTCACCGGCGACCATGTCGACGCCTACGCCATCAAAGTGAGGGGCCTCGGCCCGGCCGATATGAAACCTCCGGCCCAAAGTTCGGACGGCGGTTGGGTGCGCTGCGACCAACTCGACGCCACTTCACGCGATGCGCTCCGGCTCGCCGCAGCCTTTAGCTCCTCGCCCGATACCGCATGGTTCCCGTCCGAGGAAGAGCTGGCGAGTTCACGCTATTTTTTATGGGTGTGGAGCATCACCCTCCACGGACGCCGCGCGACGGCGGCCAAACTCATCTTCGCCCGCCCGGAGGACGGGATGCTGTTCTATTCGAGCGTAAAGACATAGCCCGATCCGCGTCGGCTCGCACGCGGCACCCTTCCGGGATCAAAACGCCGGCAAACGAGTCCTAACGCTCGCACCATTATGGGACTCACGATTCACTACCACCTCTGCCCTCCACCCCGCTGCGACCAGGCCAAAGCCCGTCAGCTCGTCATGGAAGCGCACCGACGCACCCGCCGTCTCGTGAAGCGCAGAGGTTATGGCAGCGTATCGGCCGTCGCCACGGTCGAGCCCGATCATCCGTGGCTGATTCAATCGATCCTGCGGCGACGCGGCGAGGAGACCTTTGGCCACTCGGCGCGACCGATCGAAGGTTGGGCGTTCAATGTAAACCCCGGCCCCGACTGCGAATTCGTGACGTTGGGACTGTGCCGCTACCCCGCCTCGATCACGTATAAAGGCCGGAGCCTGAAAACCCCGCGCCCCGGCTGGAACCTCCAGAGCTTCTGCAAAACCCAATACGCGAGCCTTCACGGTTGGGACGAGTTTTACCGCTGCCATCGCTTGGTGATCGATGTCCTCCTCATCTGGGAACGCCTCGGCGTGACCGTCACCATCACCGACGAGGCCGACTACTGGCCGGGCCGCAAGCAAGCCGCGCTGCGTGCAAACCTTAATCAGATGAACCGCATCGTCGCCGGGCTGGGTGGAGCGCTGAAAGACGCCTCCGACGAAGGCGGCCCGACGGTGCAATCACCGATCTTTGCCCACCCGCAATTTGAGATCCTCGAGGCCGAAGGCATGACCGCCCACGGGGCCGCCATCGAAAAAACCGTGAGCGCCCTCACGCGCGAGTAGGCAGTAACGCCTGAGGTGGAACGCGATCTCCGAGCGCGTTTTTCGGTGGGCTGACAGTCTCGACGGCGCTCGGAGATCGCCGTCCACCTCCGAAACCAACGCGCTCTCTTAAGCAGCATCTGGAGCCGCATCTGGAGCCAGGACCTCCTGGTCCCGTCCGCATCCGGAGAGAACGGGACCGGGAGGTCCCAGCTCCATTCGATCGACCTACGCCGGAACCGAGCCGCTTGTTTTATGTAGGCGAACCCCGGGCATTGGGTTTACGTTTCACCATGCCTACCGCCTTGGTGATCCTGCCCTCCGGCTTCGAGGAACTAGAAGCCATCGCCCCCATCGACTTGCTCCGCCGCGCCGGCGTCGAAGTAACCGTCGCCGCTCTCGACGAGTCGATCCACGTAACCGGACGCAGCGGCATCACGCTCCACGCCGACACCACCCTCACTGCCGTCGGCGAACGGCTCTTCGACCTGCTGTTTCTCCCCGGTGGCCCCGGCGTGAAGCACCTGCGCGCCGATCCTCGCGTGCGTGCCCAAGTGCTTGCCCACCACGCCGCCGACCGCTGGATCGCCGGAATCTGCGCCGCGCCATCCGTCCTCCACGACGCCGGCCTTCTCTCCGGCCGCCGCTACACCGCCCACTTTTCCGTAGCCAACGAGTTGCCCGCGATCCTCGCCGAGCAACGCACGGTTGCCGACGGGCGCCTGCTCACATCTCGTGGCGCTGGCACAGCGGTAGACTTTGGTCTTCTCTTGGTTGATAAACTCACCTCGCCGGAAAAATCTCGCGAAGTCGCCCAATCAGTTTGCGCCTAAAGCCTTATCGCAGCCAAAACATCGACATTGCCGACCCCGCCCCCATCTAATCAGTTCATGCAGCGACTAGGGTTAAAACCCTAGTCGCTGTTTTATCCATGGTGTCCCCGACCGACCTTCAGACCGCGGTTACCTCCCTTTTTGGAAGTGACGGGGCGAAGCCTTGTTCAGTCACAAAAGCATGTGCGGAATAGCAGGCTACATCAGCTCTAGCCAGTCGCCTGACCTCCGCTCCGCCGCAGTGGCGCGCATGAACGCCGCCATGCTGCACCGCGGTCCGGACGACACGGGAATCGAGTCGCGCGGCGAGGCCACCCTCGGCATGCGTCGCCTAGCCATTTTTGATCCAGCCCACGGCCACCAGCCGATGAGCACGCCGGATGGCCGCTGGCACCTCGTTTTCAACGGAGCGATCTACAACTTCCGCACGCTGCGCGCCGAACTCGCGTCCACGCACACTTTCAAAACCGAATGCGACACCGAAGTGCTCCTGGCTGCCATAGCCCACTGGGGGCGCGACGCGTTGCCCCGGTTGCGCGGTATGTTTGCCTTCGCGGCCTGGGATGCGCACGGGCGCACGCTCCTCCTCGCCCGCGACTCGTTCGGCATCAAACCGCTCTACGTCCACACGACTCCCGACGGCGGCCTGCTCTTCGCCTCCGAGTTAAACGCGCTTCTTGCCTCGGGCCATGTGCCTGCGGAGATCGCTACGCAGGCCGTGAGTGACTACCTCGCGTGGCTCTCCGTGCCCGCGCCCCGCACGATTTATCGCGACGTGCAGAGTCTCCGCGCCGGCGATTATGCCATTTGGCAAGACGGCCGCCTCACCATCACCGCCTACGACCACGCGAGCGATCTCTTCACCCCGGCCGACTCCGCCACCCCCGCGCGCTCACGCGAAGACTTCACCGCCGGGTTGCGCGCCCAACTCGAAGACACCGTGCGCGCCCACGTCGTCGCCGATGTGCCGGTGGGTGCATTTCTATCCGGCGGACTCGACTCCACCGCCCTCGTTGCTCTGATGACCCGCCTCGGCGGCGCGCGGCTAAAGACCTTCTCCATCGGCTTCGAAGACGCCGGCTACTCCGAGGCCGAAGCTGCCGCCGCCAACGCGCGCCACCTCGGCGCCGACCATCACGCCACCGTGCTCACGGGCGAGCGCGTAGCCGGCGACATCGGCGCGCTCCTCGCCTCACTCGACCAACCCACCGGCGATGGCATCAACACCTATTACGCCAGCCAGGCCGCGCGCGCCGGCGGTGTCACCGTGGCGCTCTCCGGGCTCGGCGCCGACGAGCTCTTCGGCGCTTATCCCTCTTTCCGGAATATCCCGCGAATCTCCCGCTGGCTGCCCGCTTTCCGCGTAGTGCCTTCTTCACTACGCTCTGCCTTGCTCACCCGCCTGGATCGTGGCGACACCCGGTCGCGCAAACTCGCCGATACCCTGCGCCACGCCGATTCGCCGGCAGCGCTCGCGCTCCTGCAACGCCGTGTTTTCGCAGAGTCCACCCGGCGTTCGCTGCTTTCACCCGACGCCACAACCGCTTATTCGCCGCACCCGCAAACCACCCGCTTAGACGCGGAGTTGCGCGGGGCCGAGTTTTTCTCTGTGGCGAGCGCTGCGGAGATGCGCGGCTACATGGCCGATGTGCTCCTGCGCGACAGCGACGTGATGAGCATGCGCCACTCGCTCGAACTGCGCGTGCCCTTCGTTGATCGCCCCTTGGTGCGCTGGCTCGCGAATCAGCCGACCCCGTTCAAACACACGCCGAACCGGCCGAAATCTGCGCTCGCCGACGCGGTGCGCGACCTGCTGCCCCCCGAACTGCTCACGCGCACGAAACGCGGGTTCACGTTGCCCTACGCCGTATGGATGCGCGGACCGCTGAAGCCGTTCCTAGAAGAAACGTTTTCCCTGGCGAGCGTCAGCCGCAGCGGGCTCTTTAATTCGCCGGCGGTGCAGGCGCATTGGCGGAAGTTCCTTGCGGGCAACGACGCGGTCGAATGGTCGCGCGTGTGGTCGCTCGCGATTCTGGTCGCGTTCGTCAACCGTCCGCGTCCCTTTATCACATGAACACTCTGTTGCTCGCACCGGAGCTTTTTACCACCGACAGCGGCATCCCGCGCATGCTCCGGCTCTACCTAAAAGCGTTATGCGATCTGGCCGGTGAAAACGACCTGGTGCGGTTTATCTCGCTCAACGACACGTCGGTCGATTCGTCGGACCTGCGGCCCTACTGCAACGAACACGCGTTGGACCAATGGCAGACTTGCAACCGTGATAAAAGCCACTTTATCCGCACCGCGTTGCGCCTGAGCGCCGGCACGAAACTGATCATCTGCGGCCATGTTGCGCAGCTGCCCGTCGCGTGGCTGGCGAGCTGGCTCCGACCTGGCCTGCGTTACGCGCTCGTGGCGCATGGCATCGAAGTCTGGAAGCCCTTCTCGTTCCTACAGCGCCGGGCGTTGAAGGGTGCCTGGCGGGTCTTTTGTGTGAGTGAATTTACGCGCGGCGAGTTGTTGAAACACGTCAAACTCAAGGCCGCCCGCGTTGTCGTGCTACCCAACGCCCTCGATCCGGAACTCACGCCCGACGGTATCGACTCGGAGGCGATCACCACCACGCAGCCCGTGATTCTCACCGTCTCGCGTTTGTCATCGTCCGACCGCTACAAAGGCATCGACCACCTCATTGAGGCCATGCCCGCCATCTTGAAAAGCGCCCCCGGGACCAAGCTCCGTATCGTGGGCCGAGGTGATGACCGTCCGCGCCTGCAACAAATCGTGCGCGAGCACCATGTCGAGACGGCCGTGGAATTCGCAGGCTACGTGAGTGATCGCCAACTGCGCCATGAATTCGCGCGTTGCTCGGTCTTCGCTCTGCCGAGTCAAAAGGAAGGCTTCGGATTGGTTTACCTCGAAGCGATGGCCCACGGTAAACCCTGCATCGCGGCCAACGCCGGCGGCGCACCCGAGGTCATCACGCCGGCCTCCGGCCTGATCGTGCCGTATGGCGAATCCGCCGCGCTGGCGAACGCGTGCGTGGCTGCCCTGAGGACGCCTTGGGACGTCGAGACGATTCGTGCATGCGCCATGCAGTTTTCCTACCCGATGTTTCGCGAACACCTCAACCACCTGATCGACGAATGAGTTTACCCGCCGGACAACCCCCGACCCTGGTCATCGAAGCCGGCCGCGCGGAGCGCCACTACTGGGCCGACCTCTGGCGCTACCGCGAGTTGCTCGGCTTCCTTGCGTGGCGCGACGTGAAAGTGCGCTACCAGCAGACGCTGCTCGGCGTGGCCTGGGCCATCGTGCAACCGCTCGCGTCGGTCGCGATCTTCACGTTTGTTTTTGGCCGGCTCGCCAAAATGCCAGCCGGCAACGAACCGTATTTCCTGGTCGTCATGGCCGGTCAGCTCGCGTGGCAACTCTTCGCCAACACCCTCGGCAACACCAGTGGCAGCTTGGTGGGTAACGCCCACTTGATTTCAAAGATTTATTTCCCCCGACTGGCCATCCCGCTTTCTACTGTGGCGGTTGCCTTGGTGGACTTCGCAATCCTGCTGAGCCTCTATGGAATCGCGCTCGCCTGGACGGGCACGGCGCCCACGTTCCGCGTCCTTTTACTACCCGTGTTCACCGTGCTGACACTCCTGCTTGCGCTGGGCGCGGGGCTCTGGTTGGCGTCGCTCACGGTGCGTTTCCGCGATTTCCGGATCGTGGTTCCGTTCCTCCTCCAGATCGGTGTATTCGCGACTCCTGTCGGGTATCGCACGGATTTTCTGCCCAATTGGCAGGCATTGCTCGCGCTCAACCCGATGACGGGCGTGATTGACGCCTTTCGCTGGTGCCTGCTTGGTCCGGGCACGAGTTTCCAATGGCATAGCCTCGGTTTTACTCTCCTCTGGACGACATTCCTCATGGCGTCGGGCGTTTGGTATTTCCGCCGCACCGAGAAGTCGTTTGCCGACATTATCTGATCATGAGCGACGACATCGTCATCCGCGCGGAGAACCTCTCCAAGCGCTACCAAATCAGCCATCTCGCCGGCCAGGAAACGTTGCGCGATTCGTTGCACCACGTCGCTCGGATGGCTTGGAGACGCCTTCGCTGGAACGCCAAATTGAACCGCGAAGATTTCTGGGCGCTGCGTGATGTAAATTTTGAGATCAAGCGCGGCGAAGTCGTCGGCATCATCGGTCGAAACGGCGCGGGAAAATCAACGCTTCTAAAAATTCTCTCGCGCATCACCGAGCCGACCACGGGGCGCATCACGCTCAAGGGGCGAGTGGCCAGCCTGCTTGAAGTCGGCACCGGCTTCCACCCCGAGCTCACCGGCCGCGACAATATTTTTCTTAACGGTGCCATCCTCGGGATGAGCCGCGTGGAAATTCGCAGGAAGTTCGATGAGATCGTGGCCTTCGCCGAGGTGGAGCGGTTCATCGACACGCCCGTGAAACGCTACAGCAGCGGCATGTATGTGCGCCTCGCCTTCGCCGTAGCCGCGCACCTCGAACCGGAGATCCTGATCGTCGACGAGGTCCTCGCCGTAGGCGACGCGGCGTTTCAAAAAAAGTGCCTTGGGAAGTTGCAGACCATTGCGACCGACCATGGCCGCACCGTGCTGTTCGTAAGCCATAATCTCGGGAGTATTCAGACGCTTTGCAGCCGCTGTTTGATGCTCCAGCAGGGTAGTCTCATGCGGGCCGGGACACCTGCCGAAGTGATGAATGATTACATCAAGGCCGGCCTCGAAACCGTCCACGCGGGAGGATTCGTCGGCTCAGACCCCGCGCTGCGCATCGACCGGGTAGTCTTTCAAGCGGACATCGCCAGTCCGCGAATCGAGATTGATGTCACGGTGCGCTCCACTCGCGCACGCTTCCTTGCCCTGGAGTTCCGACTCATCACCGCGACAGGACTTCCTGTGGGGTTTGCCTCCGCCGGATCGCTCGACGGCAACGGCCTGACCTGTGAAGCCGGAGAGACGCGTGCCCGCTGGGCGGTCGAAGCGTGCACACTCGCAGTGGGCAGCTATCAGGTGGTCGCCGTGCTACTTGATCCGTTGGTGCAGACGCATGCCACCGTCGAGCATCCGGTCTTCATTGAGGTTGTGCGGGCCGCCTTGCCGCCCGCGACTCGCGTGCTTCAGCAAGACTGGCAAGTCGGCCATGTGGAACTGCCTGCATCGCGAATCGCGCTGTCGAATTAACCCCCCGTCAACCGCGACACCCCCCTCGCATGCGTGTAATGGTCTGCACAATCGACGGACATGGCGCCTTCAATGGGATCAACGCCTGGCTCCAGCGTTTCCTCCCCGCATTGGCCAAACGCGGTCACACGGTCGAGGTGCTGGCATTCCCTTGGTCCCCGCCGAAAGACTGCCCGACCTTGTCGAGACTGTCAGAGTCCGGCGTCAAGGTCACCTCCGTGTATCCTCAACGCTATACCGAACAGGCCATGCGCGCATGCGTGGCTCACGTGAAAACATTTCGGCCCGATATGTTCATCGCCAATCTGTGCGTTCCCGCTTTGCAGGCCGCTCCCGCCCTCGCGCGGCTGGGTGTGCGCACGATTTCGGTGTTGCACAACGACGACGCGGAATACCGCGCCAAGGCCGCATTTCCTACCGATGCCACCGTAACGATATCCCGCGGCCTGCTGGCATTGCTGCCACCGGGCTCAACGCGCCTCGTGCGGGCGATTCCCTATGGTGTCGAGCCTTCGTCTCGCATTGCCACCGCTCCAGTTGCAGGCGGAGCCTTCCGCATCGTTTATCACGGACGAATTGCGCAGGTGCAGAAGCGCATCATCGACTTGGCCGCCGCACTGGTGCTTGCCTGTAAACGCAATCCCTCACTAGAGGCCGACCTCTACGGGTCGGGCCCCGACGAGGAATCGTTGCGGCAACAGTTGGCCAACGACAGCGCCGGAGGTCGCGTGCGATTCCTGGGGCCCGCGTCGCCAGCACACATCAGGGAACGGTTGCCAGATTACCATGCCGCTGTGCTCGTGTCGGACTATGAAGGACTGGGACTGGCCATTCTAGAAGCGATGGCAGCCGGCCTCGTCCCAGTGTGCCGCCGCACCCGCAGCGGGTTGCCCGACTTGATCACGTCGGGCCGTAACGGGCTCTTCGTCGAAGATCACGGTGAAGCGTTTATCTCGGCCCTGCAACGCCTCGCCACGGACACCCTGCTCTGGCGCACGCTTTCGGAGGATGCGTTTCGCACCGCCTCTACTCAGTTCAGTCCCGCCACTTGCCTCGATGGTTGGGACCAGCTGTTTGCCGATTTATCTGCCCGACCGTCGGCGTTTGCAGAGAGCGACCAAGCTGGCTCGACCCTCGCGCCCGTCCACCCCGATCTCAGCTCAGAAGACGTCCGTTATCCCGGCACGATTCGCGCAGTCTGGCGCTGGTTTCGGTTCGGAGCCGCTCAAGCCCGCCGCCCGTGGTGACATGCCTCGTGTGAATTTACACCAACCGAAGTCTTCAATGAAATCGTCGCAGCCATCCCACCCTTTTAACCAACCGGCCCCCCTGCCGTTGGACCCGGCGTTAGCCGGGCGCTATCCTACAAACCTGATCGGTCACGGGCAGCACGGTGAAGATTATCGCCTAGAGGAAATCTTTGCGCAGGTGTCACAAGGAGTCTGTATCGAAGTCGGCGCATTTGACGGCGTCGTGGGCAGCGCGACCTACGCTTTCGAACTGCTGGGGTGGACAACGATTCTGGTCGAGCCCCAGCCGGACCTCGCCGCCGCAATCGCCCGGTCGCGCCGCGGTCGGCTGTTCGCCGTAGCGGCCGGGGACCACCCAGGCGAAGTCTGGATCGCCCCGCACCCGACCGACCCGGCGCAGACCGGCGTCAGCGCCCGCCCTCCTGAGACCGACGGGGGCGAAGACGCGGCCCCAGTTGCCGTGCCCATGCGAACCCTCGATTCGATCCTCGCCGAATGTGGAGTCGACCGGGTCGATTTTGCCACCATCGACGTGGAAGGCTTCGAGTTGGCCGTGCTGAAGGGTTGGGATCTCGACCGCTGGCGTCCGCGCGTCGTCATCCTGGAAGACAATACCCGGGGGCTCGACACCACCATACCGCACTATCTGCGCGAGCGGGGATATGTTTGTTTTGCCCACACCGGGGTGAATGACTGGTATGCGCACTCGTCGGACCGGGCGTTGGCCACAACGGTTGCATGCCTGCGCCAACGTCTACGCAAAGCCCTTCACCCACTCTTGTTTAAAAGCGCCCGCCTGCTTCTGCCCGGCGGGATCAAGATACTTATTCGACGCGTAGCCTCGGCTCGATGATTACTCCCATGCGCCTCCTCATCCGTCTCCGCTCTCGCGCGGCTCTCTGGCTTATGGCGAGGAACTTCGAAAAGCGTTACGCGTTGGCCAACCTCATCTGCCCCTCGACGGACGAGTTGGTGCGTGCGGCCGGCCGAAAACGCCCGCCTATTCCCCTTCCGAAGGTTTCGCATGTTTTCTACCATCAAGCATCGGTCGAGCTGGAATGCGCGGAAAATTCCCTGCGAACGCTCCTCTGGAATATTCCTGAAACCGACGAGGTCATCCTCTACGACAAAGGCGGCACGCTGCCGCCAAGCTGTTTCGCAATGCTGGAAAAACAGCATTGGCGCAGCTGGGCCATCCACCGGGAAACAACCCCCGAAATGGCGTCCTACACCTATGGCATGAACCATAGCCTGCCCATGGCGCGCGCACCCATCGTAATGCTTTGGCGCAGCGACTACGTGTATCCACGCGGGCTCTACGAAAAATACATGCGCCACATCGCGGACCACGACATCGTGCTGCCCTACAAGGTGAACATCGGCGGCGCCCACGTGCGCGGTGATTTTGTCCGTGCTCACTGGGATCGTCTCGATCCCTACGACGAGACATTTTGGGCCGCCAACACCGCCGAGGTTTATTCGATCTACGAGAGCCAGGACCCCGTGCATTTCGCTATTCGTAAAACCGCCTGGGAGCGGCTCGGCGGGCTTAACCACCTACTCTGGGGCTACGGCTGGCAGTTCGGCGAATTCGCCGCGCGGCTCCGCCACACCCTGCCGCGACGCCGCATCAAATATTTCGACCACGCCTGGCCCGTGCACCAAAATCACGCGTCCTCCCTCATGGTTCGCACCACTGGCTATGATGCCAAAAAGGGTGAGGAAGACCGGAGCGGCCGCGAGCGTTTCGCGGACTTCCTCGGAGGCCGCGCCGAATTCGCCTGTTACGAGTATCGTTGGAACCAAAAACTCCCCCCCCTACCGCCAGAGGAGCGAACCTGACCATGCCACTACTCACTCTATCCGAAGCCCGGGTATGACATGCCTCCGAGCAAAAAAAATGAATTCGAAAGTTAAAGCCGCTCTGGCCTCCCTGCGACCCGATGCCCGAATTCTTGACTGCGGCGGCTGGTTTATCCCCCTGTCTCAAGCTACCCATGTGGTGGACCTCATGCCTTACGAGACACGCGGAGCGCGGCTGCAACTTACGGCACTTCCGGGAGAGCGATTCACGCGCGACACTTGGACACAAGTCGATTTTCTCGCGCCGGATTTTCGCCTCCCTTTCCCTGACCGCACATTTGATTTCGCCTACTGCTCGCACACGATCGAGGACTTGGCTTCTCCATTCGCGCTTCTCGGCGAGCTCGCCCGCGTGAGCCGCGCCGGCGCTTTGGTCACCCCGTCCCGGCTTTCGGAACACACCACGGGCCGGCGCGACCGCATGACCAATCGGCTGGGCCATCCCCACCATCACTGGATCATCGACACCTACGCCGGCCGGCCGCGTTTCGCATCTAAAACCGCATCCTTCGAAGGAGCGTGGTGGAGCACCTCCATCCCTTTGCGCCTGGCGGAAAAAATCCACTGCGCCGCCCCCGGCTCCGACGAATGGGTTATGTGCTGGAATGACACATTGACGTGGGAAGTCGTCACCCCGGGCGAGGCACGCAAGCTCGCGCACACTTTCGCCAAAGCATCGGGCGCGAATATGATCAACCGTAGCGCCGATTTACTCCGTCGCGGCCTACGCAAATTGAAATACTATCGTGAAGTCGATAACGGTTCAGCTACACGCAAAGGGTGGTCGGAGATCGTCGCCCTGAGCCAGCCCTATAGCCGGATAGTCCTAAAATAATCCCGCACCTATGCTGCTCTCCCTCACGCATCGCATGCAACTCATCCAAGCCGCATGGCGTCGTGCGTGGGTGCGCGCCACCGGTAACCACGTGGGCGCGGCTGTCATGATCGGCGCCCATTGCAACGTCGCACGCGGCCATGCGCGCGCACGCCAAGGAACCGTTTTGATCGGTGATCGCACCCGCTTGGAGCAAGGTGTGCTTCTCCACCCGCACACCGGCAGCATCCGCATCGGATGCGACGTTTTTCTGGGCCCGGGCACAGTCATTTACGGCCATGGCGGGGTCGAGATCGGCGACGAGTGCCTAATCGCTATGCACTGCCGCATTCTCTCCTCAAACCACACCGTGCCAGCGCCGGACGTGTGCATTCGCTCACAGCTAGACATCCTTACACCCACCCGCATCGGGCGCGATGTCTGGCTGGGAGCGGGCGTCACCGTGCTCGCCGGGGTGACCATAGGTGACGGCTGCATAGTGGGGGCCGGAGCCGTGGTTGTCCACGATCTGCCCCCCGGCTCCGTAGCCGTCGGAAATCCCGCACGTATTATTCGAAACCGATGACACCAACACGCCCGATAACAGGTCCTTGCCTCCCCACAACATCGCGCGTCGCTTCCTTCGAAGTTGCTCACGGCTACGAGTGGTTTTGGAACGATTTCTCCTCAGGCAAATGGGAGCCAGACACGTTGGCGATCATCGATCATCACGTGGACGCAAACACGCTCTACCTCGATGTCGGGAGCTGGATCGGCCCCACTCTGCTCTACGCGGCCGGTTGCGCGCGGCTGGCGGTGGGCTTTGAACCCGACCCCGTTGCCTTCGCCACCCTTGAGGCGAATGTCGCCGCAAATCCGCAGCTGAAAAACGTCCGCATCCATAGCTGCGCCATCGCAAGCCAGGCTGGCCGAGTCACCTTGGGTAGCCAAGGGGAGCCCGGCGATTCCATGTCCAGCGTGCTTTTCAAGAGTCAGGGCGACAGCTGGGAAGCGCCCGCTCGCCGGCTCGAAGACATGGCTGCCGACTGGCCGACAGACGGCCCCTGCTTTGTGAAAATCGACATCGAAGGCGGCGAATTCTCCGTGATCCCATCAATGATCGCTTTTCTTCAAAACCGGCGCGCCACCGTGTTCCTTTCTCTACACCAACATTTTTTTCTCCAATCGAGCTTCGGCCGGGGCGTGGTTTCGCAGCTGCTGGGTGAACTCAGGCTATTCGCGCGCATCCTGCGCTTCTATCCGCTCCTCCGGACCTACCCGTTCATCCACGACGATCAACGGCGGCGACTGAGACCGCGCGACTTCCTATTCTGCCGCCGTCACTGGCGCACGGCAAAGACCCTGCTGCTTTCACATACGCCCCCGCCTTGGGCCGCTCGTGCATGAGCCGCCTCACCGTCATCCTCTGCACCCGAAACCCCCATCCAGGGCGCCTGGCGCGCACCTTGGCCGGTCTTGCCGCCCAAGACATTGACGTATCCAATTGGGAACTACTTCTGGTCGATAACGGATCGTCGCCCGCCCTCGCCCCCGCCGAACTGCCGGCGCACCCCGGCAACCTCCGCATCGTTCCCGAGCCCGCCCCCGGGCTCACGCCCGCCCGCCTGCGCGGAATAGCCGAGGCACAGAGCGAAATTCTCGTCTTCGTGGACGACGACAACATCCTTGCCCCCGCCTATCTCTCGACCGCCCTCGAAGCCTTTCACTCCTCGCCCCGCCTCGGGGCCGCCGGCGGCCCCGTGCGCCCGGAATTTGAAGCATTGCCACCCGATTGGGCCGTGGAATTCCTCCCCCTTCTCGCACTTCACGAACACGGTGACGCTCCCCTTTTAGCGACCGGTGGCGCAGATGCACCCTGGCCGGACTTTGCCCCCGTTGGCGCCGGGCTATGCGTGCGCCGCACCCATGCCTTGGCCTATGCTGCAGCCCTGAGTTCGGACCCACTCCGCACCGCGCTTGACCGCCGCGGGAATTCGCTCGGCTCCGGCGGCGACAATGACCTCGTCTTCACCGCCCTCAGAGCAGGTGGCGACGTGGCCTACTTGCCTGCGCTTTCACTTATTCACCTCATTCCCGCCTTCCGCTTAAAGGCTGCCTACCTCGCCCGGCTGAATCACGGTATCCAGCGGTCGTGGATGCAAGTGCTCACCCTCCATCACGCCAATCCCTGGCCGCCGCTTTCGCCGTTGGGAGCGCGCTTACGGATCATCAAAGCATGGCTACGGCACCTTCCTCTGTTCCGCAGCCCCGCTGCGGCCATTCGCTGGCGCGGCGCGAGTGGACATTTCGAGGGACGTATTCCGCAATGAGCCTCCCGCTTCGCACCTTTCTCAGCCTACTCGGCGGAGGCCAGTTTCGCCTTCTTCGCAATCGCCTGTATTACCGCCTGCGCCTACGACGCCTTAAGGCCGGAAAAGCGTTTTCCTATCGACTCGCCGGAGCTCGTTACTTCGTTGAACCGAGCCAACCCGCTTCCGTGTCATCCTACCTGGAGGAAATGGAGGACGGTCGTGAGCTCCGCCTGTGGCGGGCATGGTTGCAGCCCGGTGACCACGTGATCGATGGCGGAGCCCACACGGGAGCCTACGCTTTCACCGCAGCTGCGGGTCTGAGCCGGGGCAAAGTGGTCGCGGTGGAAGCCGACCCCGACCTTGCCGACTTCTTGAAACTGGCCGGACATCGTCTCGGCTACAACACTGTGCTCGAAGTGGCGGCATGCGCCCTCTCCGACCATGACGGCGTGGCTGATTTCTATTTCAGTCCGCCTTCCGGCAATGGCCGTGTCCTGCAATCGCTGCACGCACCGCGTCCGGATTTCGAAGCCCGCCCCGTGACACTCAAAACGTTGGCCGCGCTCGCCGCCCAGCATTTCGACGGGGGCACGCCGGCCGCTGTGAAACTTGATCTCGAAGGAGCCGAAGGTCTCGCGCTATCCGCCGCGCCGCCAGCGTGGTTCGGCCCGCAGGGACCGCTCTGGACGGTGGAGATCAATCGTGATGCCTTGGCCAGGTTCCAAACCACTCCCGAGGCGATTTTGGGATACTTTCATCCGGCCTCCTTTGAGGTGTTCCTCCTGCCGCATTACCCGCTGGATAATCTGCCCGCCCTACTCCGCCCAGATGGCTTTTCGGGTTGGGACAAAGCGGCCTACTTCAATCTCGTCGCCGCACCCACAGGATCGCATTGGGCCCAACGCAGAAAACGCATCCGGGATTTGTTAGCATGAAGCTCTCCGTCATCATCCCGGGCTTCAACCGCATCGAACCGCTGAAGTTCACCCTGAACAGCGCCGCGTCAGCGCTTGCCCGGTTAGACGTCCCGGCGGAACTGATCCTGATCGACGATGGCTCGACCCCTGCGCTCGCCGAACAGCTCGGCGCATTTCAGCCCGGCCATCCGGTGATTCACATTGTTCAGCCTAATCAGGGATCAATTGTCGCCCGGCAAACCGGACTCGCTGCCGCGACGGGGGAATATGTGCATTTCCTCGATTCCGACGATCTGATCCACCCCGACAAATATCGCGTTCTGCTCGCCCTGCTCAATGAAAGCGGTGCCGACGTGGCCTACGACGACCTTGCTACTGCCACCCTCGGCTCGGACTACACCGTGGCTCGTTTCGACCCGCTTCCCCCCGCGCCAGCCGAGACGCAATCGGCGCGTTTTTTTCTTCGCCTGCAACCGGCACCCCACGCGCCCGTCTATCGCCGCAGCTATCTGCGCTCCCACCTCGATAAGCCGCTCATCCCGGCCCTGCGCGAGATGGATCCGGCCGGCGATGCGTGGCTCTATTACAACCTCGCCGCCCATCCCGCCCGAATCGTCAAATCCCCCGCTGCCTACACCGCCCCGGGGCCGCACGACGAAGATCGTTTCAGTCGTTCGTGGGAACGCTTGGGGGCGGCAGCGCTGCCGATCATGGAGGCGTTCGCGCGACTCTGCCCGACTACCCCCCAAACAGAGCAAGCCCGCACCGTAGCCGGCGAAGCCGCCTTCCTTGCCTGGCGCGCCTTGCCACGCGGTTTCCACGCCGGCTTTGCCCGACGCACGCTTCAGCTCTGGCGGCAGAGCCCTCGAGGCCCGCTAGACCATCTCGGCGGATCTTTGTTCTGCCGGTTAAGCCAGCTCTGCGGCCCGCTCGCCGCCGCTCGTCTGCTACGCGTTGTCCAATCGCGCCCCTACTCGCGCGTGCGAACGCTTTCCCCAGAAGCAGCCAAGCGACTCTTGGCTCAATTCAACGACGCATGACCAGCGCCCGCTTTAAACGCCTCATCCCCTCGCCCGTGCGAGACCGGCTGCGAGGTTTCCGCTGGCCTCCCGGGCTCGTCCCCTGGCTACCCGGAAGCTCCCGCCACTATGCGCCGCCGCGCCGCATCTCAACCCTGCACGCGCACTTCGCGCAGCACGGAGGCGTCCTGAAGGAAGTCCTTCCTCCGCACGACATCCGACTCGCGAAGCCCGTTATCCATGGAACGTTTCCCGCGCGCTTCCTGACTTCCGCCCAACACAAGGCACCCACCGGCCGGATTTTTGAACTTAATGATGCCCGCCTGCTCGGCCCGGAAGGCTGGGTCGTAACCGCCAATGATACCTGGCTCACCGACGCCGGCTACGAATGCTCCGATCCATCGAAGCCCTTGGCCGACTATGAGATTTTCCGCGCCCGCCGCGGCTTCGCCAAGCCGCTGCGGCATCTTCCGGGACGCACTCTTTCCTTAGCCTCCGACTATGCCGTCGGAGGATTTGGGCACCTGCTCCATGACTCGCTTTCACGCCTGCTGCTCATCGAACGGTCCGGTCTGAGGCCCCGGGATTTCGATTGGGTCTATCTGCCCCGACTCCGCACCCCGAATGTGGACAAAATCGTGGCTGCGCTCGAAGTGCCACCCGAGCGACTGCTCAACCACGACGATACGCACGATCTCGAGTGTGAACATCTGACCGCCACCGCCTTCCCCGGGCACCCCGGTCATTTATCCCCGCCCTATGCGCAGCACCTGCGCTCCCGCTTCGCACCGGCAGCCACCCGAAACGACCGACGGGTGCATCTCTCGCGGCGGGGCTTTCGCCGCAACTACGTTAATGCACCCGAAATCGATGCCGTTCTCCAAGCGCGCGGATTTGAGGAAATCCAGTCCGCCACCGCCGTTGACGTGGTGCAAAGATGCGCGGAAGCCGCTTTCGTATTCAGCCTCGAGGGCGCCAATTTTTTCAACGCCGCGTTCTGTCCCGCCGACGTTCGCGTGCTGCTCGTTTTTCCTGATCGGCTCCCGCATCACCTGCCTTACGCCCTCAGTCTCTGCGGCGCGCTGGATCACCAAGTTCATGTCATGGCCGGGCAATCCATCGGCCCCGTCAGCCTGGACGGCGGCGAGGCCGGGCTGATCATCAACCCTACCCTTCTCGCCCAAGCGCTGGACGCGCTCGGCGCCCATCCCCTGTGAGTCTCGCCGGACGCATTGTTTATCAGCTGATGCACCGGCCGATGGCCGCAGTGCGCGAGTCACGCCGTCGTGGCGGCCCTCTGGCCCAGCTTGCCGCGAGCCGGGGACGCCGTGCGATGCAGACGGCCGCCGCCTCGCTGCCCCTCCCACCACCGCGCCCCGCCGTCGCCGGATCGGACCTCTCCGTTCACCTGCTCACCGGCCGTCGCTTCGCCTACCAAGCCGCCTTCTGCCTGCACACGCTCGCCCGACACTCCCCCGTCCCCTTGGCGCCCGAGCTCTACGACGACGGCTCCCTCAACGCCCACGCCCGCGCCCCGCTCCTCCGCCTTTTCCCGCACATCGTCATCCACGAACACGCAACCCTGCGCGACCGGCTCGATCAGTTCCTTCCGCTCGATCGATTCCCCGTGCTGCGCGAGCGCTGGCTCAACTACCCGCATGTGCGTAAACTTATAGACGTCCACCTCGGCCGCTCCGGTTTCCGCCTGGTCTTGGACAGCGACCTGCTTTTTTGGCGTGAACCGCGCCTTCTTCTCGATTGGGCCGCCGCTCCCGACCGGCCTCTTCACGCAACCGACTGCGAAGAAAACTATGGCTACGACCGGAAGCTGCTCGCGCGCATCGCAGGCAAGCCCATCCCCTCGCTCGTGAATGTCGGTCTTTGCGGACTGAGCTCCGACACCATAGACTGGCCGTTTCTCGAGTTCGCCGCCTCCAGCCTGATCCGTGAGGCCGGAACCAGCTACTATCTGGAACAGGCCCTCGTCGCCCTCCTCGTTGCCCGCAATCCCCTGCCCGCCATCATCGCGCCCGCAGCGGATTATCTTACTTATCCCAACGCCGGCGAAATTGCCGCGCCGGCTGCGATTATGCATCACTACGTCGATCTCTCACGGGACGCCTACCACCGGCACGCTTGGCGCCTGGCCTTGGACGCCCCATGAGCTCGCGACGCCCTTCCCCCCCTACTGATCGCCGCCATCGTCCTGCCGCTGGCCGTCCTCGCCTTCGCTTTGGTTTGGGCGCCTCCGCTGCTGTTTTCCGACACCGCCACCGGCCTGCTCGCTTGGCGCAACTTCGCCGCCGGCGGCACATGGAACACCGTCGCCGAACCTTCCGCCGCCAACTTGGCGATCAACGTCGAGTATCCCGTCACGTGGTGGAGCCCGGGACAATACGCCCCACTCGGTCTCCTGACCTCCGCCGGACTGCCTTTGGGAATCGCCATGCTCACGCTGGCCCTCGCTTCCGCTGCGAGCCTAGGGGTCGGCATGGTGCGCCTCGCCCGTGCGCTGGGCTCACCCGAAGCATCGTTGCCTTGGCTCGCGTTTGCCGCCGTGGGCTCCTGGCACACCCTATACGCCTTCGGCATGTTTATCGGCCGCGAGGTCATGCTGATTGCCGTGTGGCCCTGGATCATTCTCGCCGCTTGGCGACTGCGCACTCGTCCGATTCTTCAAATCGCCCTGCTTCCCTTTTTATTGCTACTGGGAGTCTGGTCGAAGCACTCCTTCATGTTGTGGGCCTTGGCACTACTCGCTTTTCTGTGGCTGGAGGAAGTCCGAGCCGCGCGGCGGGTTCCAGTGGGCGCCACCGCCCGGTTGGCGCTAATTTTTCTTTTCGTCATGGCCGGACGCGAATTGGACTTTTTCGGAACCAACGGCCCCAACCCCGGGCAGCCTGGCCAGATGGAGCGCGGCCTCGCCGCCTCGCTCGGTTTCTCCTTCCTCGGGCCCGTTCTTGCGGGCACCGGCGGCGGCAGCTTGGCCGGGCGTCTGTTCGCGTGGCGGGGGGTGGGTTTTGAAATCGGATGGTCCAACCTCAGTTGGTTACTCACCTTAGTTTCACCTGTGCTGTTATGTTTTTATGGGAGGCTCGCAATGAGGACACGGCCGATTGAACGCCTTGCCGGCATCGCCTGCTTGGTCGCCGCTTTCATGATGACCGTGCTGATGTTTCGTGGTGCCTCGGTTAGCTTGGAGGATCGCCATTTCCGCCCGGCCGGAGTCCTTTTGCTCGCGGTCGCCGCCATCCTCGCCGTGTCGCCGAAGCGGCTTGTCGCGCAAACCGCCCGGACCTTACTCATCGGCGTGGTGGCCTTCGGTTTTCTCGCCGCGTTGCAACGCGCCCACAGCCTCCATGAGCGGACGTATCCGGCGGGTAACCACGCCGCTTTGTCTGATATGCCCGCGACCGCACGGATCGAATTGCAACGTCTGGCCAGCGAGATCGCATCCGTGGACGGCGTGCTTTTTATCTCGTCACCCGAGACCTCCGCCGTGCTCCCCCCTTGTCGTCTCATCGCCACGGACGCGGCGGATCGCACGATCGCCTGGATCGGTGCCCGCCCCCGTCACGGCTTGGTCCGACTCTTGGCGCTGGCACTCCCCTCCCGTCTCGCTGACGATGGTCGCGCCGCCGCGCTCCGCGCCAGCTTCGTGGATTTCCCCGCAGACGCATGGTCCCTCCATTCGGTCTCCGGCTGGGACTTCTGGACCGCACGCGCCGGAACTGGCGTATCTCCATGAAGCCGCTCGTCAGTATCCTCATCCCCGCCTACAACGCGGCCCCGTGGCTCGCCGACACCTTGGAGTCCGCGCTCGCCCAGACGCATCTCCATCGGGAAATCATCGTCGTGGATGACGGCTCGCGTGACGAGACCCTCGCCATCGCCCGTTCTTACGAGGCGCGCGGGGTGCGAGTCATTGCTCAATCCAACGCCGGAGCCGCCGCCGCGCGTAATCATGCGATGCGCTGCGCCCGAGGCGAATTCCTCCAGTTCCTCGATGCCGACGACCTCCTCTCCGCGCGCAAGATCGATCTCCAGCTCGAGCGTCTGGCCGGGCATCCGCCCGACACCTTGGCAACGTGCCGGTGGGGGCGCTTCGACACTGATGTCTCCACAGCACGCTTCGTAGACGAACACGTCTTCCGTGATTTTACCCCGCTCGATTTTCTGCTGCTGCATACGGCTGAAGCCGCCACCATGCACCCGGGGGCATGGCTCGTGCCCCGCGCGGTGGCGGAGCGGGCCGGGCCTTGGGACGAAAGACTGTCCTTGAACGATGACGGCGAATACTTCGCCCGCGTGGTCCTCGCCTCAGCCGGTCTCGCCTTCATTGACTCACCGGATGCCACGTCCTTTTACCGCACCGGGCTGGCCGGCAGCCTCAGCCGAAGCCGCTCACAGGCCGCCATGGCTTCGCTTTTCCGCTCAGTGGAGCACGTGTCGGCTCACCTGCTCGCGGCCGAGAACACGCCCCGTGTCCGCCGCGCGCTTGCGGACTATTGGCAGCGTCTCTGCTACGAGCTCTACCCGGCTGACCCCGCCGGTTCGCGCTTCGCTGCCCGGCAAGCCGCCGATCTCGGCGGCTCCTCGCTCATGCCGCCGATGGGGCGACGCGCACGGCGACTCGCCCGGTTAATCGGGTGGCGTTTGATTTATCGATTATCCCAAACCGGCTCATGAATACTTCACATTCTGCACCCTCTTTGGATTTTTTCAGTCTCGTTGCTGCCTACTCCGGAACCGGCGAGGAGAACGACCGGCTGCACGCCGACTTCACCCGCGCCACTTGGGCCAATCCGCTTCTCGCCGCGCACCGCAGGCACGTCGAGCAACACCAGCTTGGGTTCGGCGACCCCGCCTTTCACCAACTCTGGCATTTGTTGATGGCGGTTTCTCATGATCGTTTCGGCGCTTTCAATGCGCTCGAAATCGGTGTCTTCAAAGGCCAGGTAACCTCGTTGTGGTCGCTGCTGGCGACCACCCACGGCTACGTCGCACGTATCCACGCGGTCACTCCCTTGGCCGGCCAGCCCATGCCTGCGGCCGGCTGGCTGCGGTCGCTCCGCTACCGAATCGACCGACGCTTTCGCGAACGCGTGGAGAGCGGGGATTTTTACCCTCCCGAGGATTACGAAAAAATCGTGCGTGCGCACTTTGCGCATCACAGTTTGTCGTTCGACGCCGTCCGCCTCCTTCGCGGCTACTCCACCGAACCGGCCCTCCAAGCCGAGGCCGCCCACGACCGCTACGCTCTCCTCTATATCGACGGCGACCACACCTACGAAGGGGCCTGCGCCGACATCCGAGCCTATGCGCCGCTCGTGCCTCCAGGCGGCTGGCTGATCATGGACGACGCCGCGCACGACCTCCCCGGCACCACTTTTTGGAAAGGTTATGAATCGGTCGCACGCGCGTGCCAGCTGCTGCCCGCACTGGGCTTTAAAAACGTGCTCAACATCGGTCACAACCGTGTCTTTGAACGCGTCTCCTAACCTAGCCCGATGGCCCTCGTCCGCATCTTCCTTCTAACCTGCCGCCGGCCCGCGTTGTTGCCGCGCGCGCTCGCTTCGCTGCGAGCCCAGACACTCACCGACTGGGTCTGCGAACTCCACAACGACGCGCCCGAGGACACATTTCCCCGGCGCCTCGTCGAAGAGATGGCCGACCCACGGATCACCCTCCACCAGCACGAGCAAAACTGGGGCGCCGTAGCGGCCTTTAACCACGCCTTCGCCGGCGGCTCCGAGCCCTACGCGTCCTTGCTGGAAGACGATAACTGGTGGGAGCCCACCTTTCTCGCCGAGGCCTTTTCCGCACTCGAACGGGAACCCGCCGCGAACGTCGCCTGGGCCAATCTCCGCCTCTGGTGTGAGGAAGCCGACGGCTCGTGGACGGATACGAACCGCACCATCTGGCAAACGGTGGCCGGTGACTCCGAGCCTCGGCTTTTCCACTGGCCCCTGCCGATCCAGAGCTTCGATGCGCTGCACTCGAACGCGGCTATGCTCTACCGCGCCGCAGCCTCCCGCACCGCGCTCGCGCCGCAATCCACCCCCTTCGATATCATCGAGCCCGTGCGCGAACGCCTCCTGTCCGGCGGCTGGCTTTTTCTCCCCAAGCCGTTGGGCAACTTTGCGCAAACTCTACTCACCGCCCGCGCCCCCGGTCGCACTGGTTGGCTGATCTCTCAACTGCTCGTCGCAGCCAGTTACCAGCTGGCGGTTCGGCCCGCCGCACCCGAACTCGCCGCCACATGGGCGGCGCTTCGTGCCCAGCGCCCACCGGCGACTGCCGTGCTTTTTCACCTCGCGCTCTCCGGCGTGAGGCCTTTCGCCCTCCTTCGCCACGCCCGTCCGGGAGACTGGCTCCGCTTCATAAAAGGAGCTGTCCGCCATCCCGTAGTTCTCGCTCGCGCCTTGCGCTTCCGCTCCACTCGGCCGGCGCTCTGGAGCGCTCTCCTCGCGGGAGCCCGGAGCCGCACCCGCGAAGCCGCCGGCACGGTCAGACCCTCTCTTAACGTTTTCCACAAAACACTCGCACCGTCAGACCTGCTCACCCTCGGCAGCCCTCAACTCCCGGAATCATCCTTGCGGCCCGAATCAACCGTGAGCCCCCTATGAGCCGCATCCTCATTCTCACCAATTCGCCGCTCTGCCGTAATCCGCGCGTGGTGAAAGAAGCCACCACACTAGGGCAGGCTGGCTACGACGTGACCATTCTCGGCATTCGCAATCACCGCCCATCGGTCGAAATTGACCGTGCGCTCGCGGCAGGTTCACCCTTTCGACACGTTCAAGTCGACATGCTGGGTCACGACGCCCCACCTGTGCGCCGCGTCGGTGTGTGGTGGCGTCGCCTGCGTCATCGCGCCGCCCGCGAAGCCACCCACCGGTTCGGGTGGCAGTTGCCCGGAGCGCTCGGCCCGGCCCATGCGTTGCTGCGTGCCGCCCGGGTCAGGACAGCCGATCTCATCATCGCTCACAATGAAATCCCCCAATGGGCCGCAGTCCACCTGCTCGCCGAGGGGCGCCGGGTCGCCGCCGACATCGAGGACTGGCACTCGGAGGATCTCCTGCCGCATGAACGGTCTGCCCGACCCCTCCGCCTCCTGCGTGCCAGTGAAGCCGCGCTCCTAAAAAACGCGGCCTATACGACCACGACCTCGCAGGCCCTGGCCGATGCGCTGCACGTCCGATATGGCGGCAGAAAACCCGAGGTGGTGACCAACTCCTTTCCGTTGACGGCGGCCGAGCTCTCGCGCCCGAGCGAGGCGGAACCTCGTTTTTTTTGGTTCTCCCAGACCACCGGACCGGGCCGCGGCCTGGAGTTGTTTCTTGCCGCCTGGGCACGCACCACCCGGCCGTCGCACGTCTCCCTGCTCGGCGAGGTGCGGCCCGAGTATGCCCAAAAGCTGCTCGCCCGCCTTCCGCCCGCTTTTCGGGATCGCGTGCGCTTTCTACCTCTGGTGCCGCCCGCAGAACTGCCCGCAGTCATCGCCGGGCACGACATCGGCTTGGCGCTTGAACAATCCTTCATCGTCAACCGCGACCTGACCATCACCAACAAGATCCTCCAATACCTCAACGCCGGCCTCGCGGTCGTCGCCTCGAACACCTTGGGACAACGCGAGGTGCTCGCGCGCTCACCCGAAGCCGGCCTGCTGGTCGACCTGCACGAGACCACCCGGTTCTCCGCGCAGCTCGATCTCCTGATCTCCGATGCCGCTGCGTTGATGCAACGCCGCCAAGCGGCCCGTCAACTTGCCGAATCGCACTATTGCTGGGAACGCGAATCGCCCCGACTGCTCGGCCTCGTCGCGGCAGCATTGAAACCGGGGTTTTCACCCCGCGATGCGTAGACTGATTCTATTTAACCTTTTTGTGCTCGGGCTGCTCTCTCTGCAGCCCCGGTTCAAACGCAAGCTGCGCGGAGCCCTGCACGTCGCGGTGCGGTGCGTCATGCTGCTGCGCAGCCAGGCCTTGCAGCCGCTCTCCGGCCGCGTCGTGGTGATCGCGCCGCATCAGGACGACTGCACCTTGGGCTGCGGCGGGCTGCTCTTTCAGACGCGCCTCGCGGGAGAAAGCGTCGACGTCATCTACCTGACCGACGGCTCCGCCTCTCATCGCGGCCACCCCATCGTCACACCTAACCAACTCACCGTGATCCGACAAACCGAAGCGCAGGAAGCCAAGTCGCGGACCTACGTGGATTCGGCCTGCCTGCATTTTATGAACCTGCCGGACGGACGCCTGCCCCACCTGACCCCTGCGGAACGCAACACCGCCTTGGCAGAGCTTGTGGGCCTCATCAACCGGACAGCCCCCGCCGTGCTCATGCTTCCCTTCCGCAAGGATGGCAGCAGCGAACACGAAGCGGGGTTCTCCTTAGTCATGGCCGCAGTCGCCCGGTCCAAAATCCGCCCGCGTATTTTGGAATACCCCGTGTGGGCCAGCTACCGTCCGCTGCTGTTGGTCAAACCCGCCTTTTGCTCGCCTCGCATTTATCGTTTCGACTTCAAAGGCTACGGACCGCGCAAACGCCACGCGTTGAATGCCTACGCCTCCCAATTCCAACCGACTCCACCGTGGAAAGAGCCTGTGATGTCGGCGGATTTCCTGCACAGCTTCGAATGGGAGGAAGAATTTTTCTTCGAACTGGAAACATGAATCCTGCGACCTCGCGACTCCTCCGGTTAATCCACCGCGTGCGCTATGCCGTTTACGGCCGGTGCCAGGGTTTGGGCCGTCCGATTCCCCCGGCCGCGCTCGATTACGAATACGCCTCGGGTGCGTGGGCCCACTTTTTCGGCCCATCCGAACAGGCCCGGCACGACGAACTGGTGAGACTCATCCACGCCGCGCACCCGCGTCCGCGCCTGCTTGACCTCGGGTGCGGCTCCGGACGGCTCGCCAGCCTGCTCAACCCGGCTTCGCTCACCCACTACCTCGGAGTGGACCTTTCCGAGGAGGGCTTGCGACAGGCCGCCACCCTGCAACTCGCCCACGGCCGGTTTGAACGCCGCGACTTCGAGGCGTGGACCTCCCCGCCGGGTGCTTTTGATGTAATCACGTTCAACGAGTGTCTTGGCTACGCACCCGACCCGCTGCGCACCGCCCGTCGCTTCCACGCGACGCTGGCTCCCGGAGGCGTGTTGCTTGTGTCCCACTTTCGCTCGACCAACCACGCCGAGTTCTGGCGCCGGCTGGGCCGCGAATTCGACTTCCCCGTGCAACGCGTCGTTAGCAACGACGCCGGCCAGACCTGGGATCTACGCCAACTCACCCGCCGATGACGCCTTCTTCTGAGTCCCGGGTGCACGCGCTGGACGGCCTGCGCGGTGTCGCCATCCTCGCGGTGTTGTTTAGCCACCTGACCGTGTATTCACCTGTTGGCGACGCCACTGATCACTGGCTGCTCATGCTGTCCGAGCTGGGCAGTCGGGGCGTGGATTTATTTTTCGCCCTCTCCGGGTATCTCATCTTCGAGCGACTGCGGCATACCCGCACCCGACCGGACTGGTTGCGCGACTTTTGGGTGCGTCGCGCAGCCAAGATCCTGCCGCTTTACGCCGCCCTGCTGGCGGGAGTTTACCTCGCGCTCCCATCCCTGCTCGCCGCCACCGGGTTCGCCCAAAAGCTTTCGCTCCAATCCACCGTCGCCGGCCACTGGCCGTGGTATGCATCCCTGACGTCGAACTTGCTCAACGGGTTTCAGGGCCGCTTTACCAACCCGGCGCTGGATGTCGCTTGGTCGCTGGCCATCGAGGTTCAGTTCTACCTGGCGGCCTCGTTGATTTTCCTCGGCTGGCGGCACGGCGGCTCGCGGTCTTTCTGGCTGGCGGTGGCCGCCGGGGCGGTCTCGGTGCGAATGGGGGCGGTCGCCCTGGATTTCAATTGGATCCAAATCCTTGTCTTCACCCCGGCCCGACTCGACGCCTTCGTCGCCGGCATTGTGCTCGCGCTGGGCGTGAAAAACCTTCCCCGCTGGCTGTGCACACTGGGAGTCGCCGGCCTTGTCGCCGCCGCCCTCCCATTCTGGTCGCGCCTCGGTCTCGGCGGGCAGACAGTCGGCTACACTTGGATGGCGCTTGGCTGCGCCGTGTTGATAGATCGTGCGCTCCACGGCGAAACATCCTCTCTCTTCGTGCGCATGCTAAGCACCCGCCCGTTGCGCACGCTGGGAACGTTGTCCTACGCGCTCTACTTGACGCATATGCCGGTGCGCGCGGCGCTGCGCGACGTGTTTCTGCCCGCCACGCGCCAGTTGGACTCGGGCTCAGCGTGGCTGCTGCAAGGGGTATTCTACGTTGGTGCCGGAGGCATCTGCGTGCTGGTCGCCGCCCTGGGATGGCACTTCGTTGAAAAACCTGCGCGCAATCTCATTCTGCAACCCGCCGCCCCCCGATGCGCCGTCTCCTGATCGTTAGCCCTCATTTCCCTCCGGTGAACGCACCGGACGCGCATCGCGTGCGCCTGGCGTTGCCGCACCTGCGCGCGCTGGGCTGGGAGCCCACCGTGCTCGCCGTGGCGCCCGGCACCATCGAGGGCGCAGTCGTCGAACCGCGCCTCCTGGACACGTTTCCCGACGATATCCGCGTGGTGCGCGTGTCCGGCCTGCCGGCCCGCTTCACGCGACCGCTGGGCTTTGGCTCCTTGTGGTGGCGGGCGGGCCACGCCCTGCGCCGCGCGGGCGACCGGTTGCTGGCGGAGGAAAATTTCGACCTGGTTTTCTTTTCAACCACGCAGTTCAACGCCTTCACGCTGGGTCCGCGTTGGCGGGCGCGTTTTGGCGTGCCTTACGTCCTCGATTACCAAGACCCGTGGGTCAACGACCACTACCACCTCACGGGCGAGCTCCCCCCAGGTGGAGCGCCGCGCTTCTGGCTATCGCAGCTCGGCGCACGCCGTCACGAGCCCGCAGTCGTGCGGCAGGCGGCAGGCATCGTCACCGTGTCACCCGCCTACCCGGCGGATCTCGCCGCCCGTTATGACGGCCTCGATCCGCAGCGAATTCGCCACATCCCTTTTGGTGCCGCCGAGCTCGATCTATCGGTTGCGCTCCGTCACCCGCCCGCTCAGCCGCTGATCGGCTGCGACGACGGGCTCATCCATGTCGTCTACGCTGGCCGCTGCGTGCCGGGCATGGAGCCCGCGCTGACGCTTTTGTTTAGGGCGTTTCGCGCCCACCTGGAACGCCACCCAAGCGAGGCGCGGCGGTTTCGGTTTCACTTTATCGGGACGGACTACGCGCCGCCGCCGCTCGCCCGGCACACCGCGTTGCCCATCGCGCAGCGCGAGGGCGTGGCCGACTTCGTGACCGAGCACCCGGCGCGCATTCCGTATTTTGAGGCGCTGCACTACACCGTCAGGGCCGAGGTGATTCTCGTCCTCGGTTCGAACGACCCCGGCTACAACGCCTCCAAGCTCCACGCGTGCCTGCTCGCCGGGCGCCCGCTGTTGTGCATCGCACACACCGCCAGCCCGATCTATCGCACCGGCCGGCTGCACACGGGCTCCACGACCTTCGGCTTTGACGAGACCCTATCTCCCGATCAGGAAATCAGACGTCTGGCGGAGACGTGGTTCGCGGGCGACGGGCATCTCGCCGTCCCCGCCGAAGCCCTCGACCAGCTAGCCGCCCACACCGCCGAAGCCATGACCCGCCAGCTCAGCCAGTTGTTCTCGCTGGCGGTCCGCCCCCGGCCGACGGCACCTTCCCCATGAACGACGAAGATGAGAGCGGCGAAGGGCTCGATGCACCGACACCCGAAGTCGATTTCGAGGCATCGCAACGTCTGCATAAACTCGGCTGCCTCGCCTTGGTGGCGGCGGTCGTGTGGTCGTTTTATGTCAATTCCGGCGACTTCGCGCTGCGGACAGTGCTAGGTATCGGCATCATCATTCTGTCGAGCCTCCCAGCATTGGCTTGGGCGTCGAAACGCCACGCGTGGTTCCCGGCCTTCGAGATCAGCATGCTCACGTGCATACCGTTTTATGCGGTGCCGCTGCTGTCCAGCCACGCGGAGCTTTCGCCTTACCCGGAGGCGATTGTCAACGAGGCGGCGTTCCTCGTGCTGCTCTACATCGTCGCGGCCAACGCGGGGTTTCTTATGCTGCGAAATCCCGCGCAAGCACCGCCTTGGGCGCTTTCGTCGCTGGTGCCGCAAGAAGCCCTGCGATACATCCCGGTGGGCGTCGTGCTCAACACGATCTACATCTACGTGAGTAGCATGGAGAATATTATCCCTACGGCCTATGATGGCACGCTGCGGGCGTTGTTTTTCGGCCTGGGCATCCTGTGCACCTTTATCCTCGCGCGCCTACTCGGGCAGGGCGAGCTGTCGCGCGGCACGGCGGTTTTCTTCATCGGCAATCTCATCGCCCAGGTCGTCATTCTTTTTTCACAGCTCTACCTGATCAACGGGCTGTCGCTGGTGATTCTCGCCTTTATCGCCTACTCGGCCGCTCAGCGTCGCGTGCCTTGGACTATCCTGATCGTGTTCGTGTCCGTCGTCGCCTTGTTGCACAATGGCAAATCCGAGATGCGTCGCATCTATTGGGAAGAGGCAAAACCGGCACCCACGTTGCTCGAGCTACCCGGATTTTTCTCTGAATGGGTCGGCTACTCTTTGGAGACGGACGCGCACGACGCCGACGACGGCCTGGCCCAGTCGTCCCTCTTTGACCGCGCCTCGTTGATCCAGATGCTGTGCCTGAGCGTGAACCGTGTGCCTGCCACGCTGCCCTATCTCACAGGGGAAAGCTACGTCGACATACCCGCGCAGATCATCCCCCGCTTCATGTGGCCGGGAAAGCCCTCCAGCCTCCTGGCCAACGTGCGCCTCGCGCTCTACTTCAACTTGGTCAGCCTCGAGTCCGCCTTCAGAGTTTCGATTGCGTTCGGTATCATCTCGGAGGCCTACATCAACTTCGGCTACATCGGCGTCGCCGCACTCGGACTGCTTTTCGGCCTGACCTTGAAACGCATCGCTCAACTCGCGCAGAACGCCCCGCAATTTTCCGCGCTCGGCGTTCTCATGATTTTGCTCACCGCCTGGAGTTTTCAAATCGAGCTCGTCCTCGCCACGTGGATGGCCTCGCTATTCCAGGCTGCGGTCGTCTGCATCGGCCTGCCTCTCGTCTATCGCCGCTTCACGCAAGGTTGAAACCCACCGCTTTCAGCTCACTACCCGCCTCTGCGGCCGCCCGGCGGCTCGCCATCGTGGTCTCGCACCCCATCCAATACTACGCGCCTTGGTTTCGCGAGCTGGCGGCGCAACCGGGCCTGGAGGTTCGGGCGTTTTATCTGTCGGACCACGGGGCCGCCGCTCGGTCGGATGCACAGTTTGGAACCACGTTCGCCTGGGACACCGATCTGCTTTCGGGTTATCCCCATGAGTTCGTTCCGAATCTCGCTCGCACTCCCGACGTGACGCGCTTCACCGGCCTGCACAATCCCGGCCTTCACTCCGCGCTACATGCGTTCAAACCGGACGCGATCCTGCTTTTTGGCTACGCCTACCGGACGCACCTCACGTTGTTGTTTTCCGCCCCGGCACCGGTGATCTTTCGCGGCGACTCGCACCTGCTGGGCGCACCGCCGCCGCGAGGTCCGAAACGACTTCTTTTACGTGCGATCTATGCGCGCTGCGCGGCGTTTCTTCCGGTCGGGCGAGCCAACGCGGCCTACTTTCGCCACTACGGAGTGCCTGCGGAAAAGTGTTTCCCGGCGCCTCACTGCGTGGACGGCCACCACTTCAAGATCACGCCTGAACGCATAGCCGCCGCCGCCGCCACGCGGATCTCGATGGGGATTCCACGCGCGGCTCCCGTGGCGCTTTTCTCCGGCAAGCTCACCGCCAAGAAACGGCCCGATCTCCTGCTCGCCGCGTTTGTCCGTGCCGGAGTAACCGGTGCCCATCTGGTGTTTGCTGGCGATGGCGAGCTGCTGCCGTCGCTGCGCGCCGCTGCTGCCGGCCGCGCCGACGTTCACTTTCTCCCCTTCGCGAACCAGTCCGCCATGCCTGCGCGTTATCTTGTCGGAGATGTCTTCGTCTTACCCTCCGAAGGGCGCCATGAGACTTGGGGACTAGCGATCAACGAGGCCATGCACATGGGCGTTCCCTGCGTGGTGAGCGACCACGTCGGTTGCCATCTTGATCTCGTTACTGCGGGTGTGAACGGCTGGGTGTTTCCCGCCGGCGAGGAAAGCGCACTCACCGAAATCCTGCGGGACGCACTCTCCCTTTCTCCGGAAGCGCGGATCGCCCGCAGCCGTTCCGCGATAGAAAAGGTCGCCGCGTTCAACTACGCCGCCGCAACCTTGGGGTTGATTCGGGCCTTGGACTTTTCGCTCCCTCGCGCGGCCGAAACCATCTAATCACCCGCCGATGAAGATCACCATCGTCCATGGATTTTTCCTCCCGGTCCCGCCGACATCGGGGGGAGCCATGGAAAAAATCTGGTGGCGGCTGGCGCGAGAATTCGCCGCTCGCGGACACGAGGTGGTGTCAGTTTCACGGCGCCTGCCCGGCCTGCCCAACACCGAGACAATCGACGGCGTGCGATGCCTCCGGCTTCCGGGTCATGCCCACTCCCGCTACTTGCCCATCAACCTCGTGCTGGACGCGCTGTGGAGCTGCCAGGCCCTTCGGCTGCTCCCGCCGGCCGACATCCTCGTGAGTAACAACGTGCTGCTCCCCGCCATCGCTCCTCGTTTCACGCCTCAGGCGGGCCGGCTGGTTGCAAATCTCAACCGCTATCCCAAGGGCCAACTGCGCACGTGGGGGCGAATCTCCCGCTTGCAAGCCGCCTCCCCCGCCATCGCCGACGCGGTCATCGCGCAGGCCCCGGGTCTTCGTCCCCTTATCCGTCTCACGCCCAACCCGGTGGACCTCGCGCTTTTCGCCCCGGCGCCTGCCGGCCTCCCACCAGCGGCACAACGGCCGGTCACTCTTGGTTTCACGGGGCGCATCCATCCCGAGAAAGGCCTGGCCTTGCTTGCGGCGGCCGCGCGCATCCTCGCCAAGCAAACCGACCTGCCGCCTTGGCGCATCGCGTTGCGGGGCCCCGTCGATATCCCGCGCGGCGGCGGCGGGGAGGCCTTTGCCGCCGAATTGACGGAACTCGCCGGGCCGCTGGCCGCCGATGGCCGGTGGCTGCACGAGCCCCCGGAGTTCGACCCGGCGCGCCTCGCGGTCGCCTATCGTGATTACGATGTCTTTGTGTATCCCACCCAGGCGGAGAGGGGCGAAGCGTTGCCCGTGGCCGTGCTCGAAGCCCTTGCCACCGGCCTGCCCGTGATCGCCACCGGCTTGTCCTGCTTCAGCCACTACGTGCGGCCCGATGAAAACGGACTGGCGCTACCCCTCGGTGCATCCCCGCAACTCTGGGCCGAAGCCCTCGCGACCCTCCTGCGTTCGCCCTCGCTCCGGCATCGCCTTGGGCAAAACGCCCGCGCCGCCGTGGCTCATCTCGATTACCCCGCTCAGGCCGATTCGATGCTCGCCGATTTCGCCTCACTCTGCGCGATGAACGCGCCTCCCTCAGCCCGCTCCGACGCGCATTCGGTGTGACCAATCGCTCGCTCGCCCACCCGCCGCCGGCACCCTAGTCTCCGCCCATGTCCACCGAGTCCCCCTACCTTGCCCAAGGCTGCGTAACGCCTTACCCGCGCTCCGAGATCCTGCGCCAACGACTCTGGGGACTGGTGGAAGCCACGCTCTTTCGCTTCAGCCCGCCGAGGGCCCACACGTTTCGCGCGCGGCTACTCAAGCTGTTTGGCGCCGATATTCCCGCCCCCGGGGAGGTGGTTGTTTTTGCCAGTGCGAGGATCTTTTTCCCCTGGAAGCTTCGCCTCGCGCCTCGCTCGATGATCGGCCGCGAAGTCATTCTCTACAACCTTGCGCCCATCACCCTGGAACGCGGAGCCAACGTGAGTCAGCGGGTTCATCTCTGCGCCGGTTCCCACGACTTTCTCGAGTGGAGCATGCCGCTGAAAACCGCTCCCATTACGATCCAAGCCAACGCGTGGTTAGCGGCGGAGGTGTTTGTCGGTCCCGGTGTGACCATCGGTGAACTGGCGGTGATCGGCGCGCGATCTGTCGTCGTCAAAGACCAACCCGCCCGAATGATCTGCGCCGGCAACCCGTGTCGCCCGCTCAAACCCCGCCCCGACCCCAGATGAGGATCGCGCAGATTGTCGCCAGTCTCGAATCGCGTCACGGCGGGCCCTCCCGTTCGGTGCGCGCGCTCGCCGAAAGCCTGGCCCGCGCCGGCCACCCGGTTGCCCTGCGCGGCACGGTGCCCGCGGGCGAAGAAGAAAACCGGAGCGATGCCAATCTCACCACGCGGCTTTTCCCGAGGGGCTGGCCGGCGGCCTTCGCGCCCTCGGCGTTGTTGCGCGCGGATCTGGCGGCGGGCGACTACGACGTGTTGCACAATCACGGCTTGTGGCTGCGTCCCCTTCACTACGCCGCCCGCGCCGCCGCAAAGTGGCACGCGCCGTTGGTCATCTCTCCTCGCGGCATGATGACGCCTTGGGCGTGGAATCATCATCGCTTCAGAAAAGCGTTGGCCGCGAAGCTGGTTCACCCGGGTGCGCTATCGGCGGCGGCCGGTTGGCATGCGACCAGTGAAGCCGAGGCTGCGGATATCCGCCAACTTGGTTTCACCCGGCCGGTGTGCGTGGCACCCAACGGCGTGGACGCGCCCTCCGCGCCGGCGGAGGTCGCCGCCGCGCACTACTGGTTCACACGCGCGCCCGCTTTGGCGAACCGCCGGGTGGCCCTGTTTTACTCGCGTCTGCATGCAAAAAAACGCGTGCTCGAACTGATCGACTTGTGGCTGTCCAAACCTCGCGGCGACTGGGTCTTGTTGGTCGTCGGCATACCCGAGCAATACTCCGTCAAGCAGCTCGAAACCTACCTTCTTCGCAACGGCGGCAACGGGCGCGTGTTCGTCCACGACGGCGCTTCGCAGCCGCAGCCCTACGCGGCGGCGGCTCTCTTTCTGCTGCCGTCCCATTCGGAAAACTTCGGCCTCGTCGTGGCGGAGGCGCTGGTGCGCGGCCTGCCCGTGCTCACGACCAATACCACCCCGTGGAGCGAAGTGGTGGGCCGGGGCGCCGGTGACTGCGTGGCTTGGGAAAACTACGGCCGCGCCCTCGACGCCCTGCTGGCCGAGTCCCCCGAGGGGTTGCACGACGCCGGTCAACGCGGACAGGCTTGGGCCCGAGCGGCTTTTTCGTGGGACCTCGCAGCCCAAACATTGCTGGCGTTTTATGCGCAACTCCGCGCCAACCGATGAAACCTTCATCCACGTCCTCCTCCCGGCTCGGTTGGCTCGACAAGGCCGTGCTCGTGCACATCGGCGTGCTCCTAGTCGGCTCGGCGTGGGCGTTTGGAGGTAATATCTGGTGGTCGCGACTTGCCCTCTCCATCTGGGCGAGCCTTGCCCTGCCACTGACGCTGATTTCGTTTCTGCGAAAAGACACGGTCGGAGACGAAGCCCGCGCCCGGAAATGGTGGCTGCTGCCGCCGCTACTCTACGCGGCGCTGGTCATCACCAGCACATTCAACCCGAGCTTCGCCACGCTCGTGATCGAGGGCGATTCGCTGATGGCGCACAAAGGCGCGGCGCGTCCGAATTGGCCGAGCACGGTCAGCGCAACCGGTTCCCTCGATTCCCTGTGGCTGGGCGCCGGCGTTTATCTTTCGGCTCTCAACCTCGCTTTGGTGCTACGCAGCCGCACCGCGTTGCGCGGGATCATGATCCTCATCGCGAGCAATGCGCTGGCACTCTCGATTTTTGGCACCTTGCAGTCGCTCTCGTCGGCGGGCTTTTACTTCGGCTCTGCAACGTCCCCCAACCTCCGCTACTTCGCGACTTTCATCTACAACAACCATTGGGGCGCGTTCATGATTCTCAGCCTATCCGTCGCGCTCGGGCTGCTGTTTTACTACACCCGCCGAATCCACGGTCGCGACCTCTGGCACTCCCCGTTCAGCGCGGCCTTGCTGGGTGTGCTGCTGATCGCAGCCACCGCGCCGATCAGCGCCTCCCGCGCCGCCACCGGCATGGCGGCCGTGTTGCTCACCATCGCCACCGTGCATGCGCTCGCCACGATCGCCCGCAATCGCCGCAGGCAGCACCGGTCCGTCTGGCCTCCGGTCGCACTGGTTCTCCTTTTGATGCTGTCCGCCACCGCGGCTGTCGGGTGGCTCGCACTAAATTCAATCGCCAGTCGCTACACGGAAACACGTGAGGCGCTCGCACAAAACCAAAGCCTCTGGGGCGCGCGCATCGAACTCTACCAAGATACGTGGGAACTCGCCCGCCAAAAGCCGGTTTTCGGCTGGGGCCTCAACAGCTACGGCATCGCGTTCCAACTGGAGCGTCCGCGTCCCCTACCGGAGGACCGGCAATACGAGAGCAGTTATGTGACCGCACACAACGACTGGCTCCAGTCCGTTGCGGAGACGGGCTTCCTTGGAACCGCACTCTTGGTCGCGATGTCCGCGCTTCCGCTCGCGGCATTGCCGCGTCACAGCCGGGGACATCCGTTGGTGGCTTATCCCCTGCTGGGTTTCGGGCTTGTCTTACTCTACGCAGGGATCGAGTTCCCGTTCTCCAACGCCGCGTTTCTCATTCTCTTCTGGACGTGCCTCTTCGCTGCGGTGCAATACGCCCGTCTTCAGCCCGTCGGCCGGTCGGCGGAATTGCCGGGAGGGGCGCCGTGATCTCCGTGGTTATTCTGACGCTCAACGAAGAGCACAACCTGCCCGACTGCCTCGCCAGCACCGCAGGCTGCGACGACGTGGTCGTGCTCGATTCCGGGTCGACCGACCGCACCGTCGAGATCGCGCGCGCCGCCGGGGCGCGGGTCTTCGTCAACCCTTTCAAAAATTTCGCCCAGCAGCGCAACCACGCGCACGACGCCCTCCCCTTCCGCCACGAGTGGGTATTCCACCTCGACGCCGACGAAAAACTTTCGCCCGCCCTGATCACCGAGTGTGCGACGCGCGCGGCCTCGCCGGAGGCCGCCAGTCTCGACGGGTTCTACGCCGCGCCCCGCATGCTGTTTCGCGGACGCTGGATCGCCCGTTGCACCGATTACCCGGCATGGCAGGCGCGCTTTGTGCACGTGCGGCGTTTCCGCTTTATCGAGGTCGGTCATGGCCAGCGCGAGGCACCCGGCCTTTGCCTTGGCCGGCTGTTGCATGCCTATGACCACAATCTCTCCCCCCAGTCGGAGGAAGAAATCCGCGCCAAGCACACCCGCTATGCTCGCACCGAGGCGAGGAACTTCATGGCGACACGCCGGCCGGCTGCGGAGCTTTGGCGAGCATTGCGCGATCCCGATGCGCTGGTGCGCCGCCGGGCGTTGAAGGAGGCCAGCTACCACTTGCCGGCACGCGGCGCACTGCGGTTTTTCTATCAGTATGTCCTACGTCGCGGCTTTCTGGAGGGCATCCCCGGTCTCGCCTATTGCCGCCTGCTCGCTCATTACGAACAAGCGATCCATCGCGAAATCCGCACCATGCACGCCCATAAAAAAGCGCCGCCCCATGCATAAATCCCGCACCATCACCCTGTCGTTTCTGCTGCTCGACGTGGCCGGGTTGGTGGCTGTCTTCAATCTGGTGGGCTGGCTACGAGGCATCATCATCCCGGGCGGCTGGATTTTGTGGCCACTCGCCGTCCCCGCGTTATTGGTGCTCACGGCGTTTTACCTGATCGACGGCTACAAGCCCCAGACCGACATGATGAGCCTCGACTACACCAGCGAGCACATCATCGCGCTGCTCGCGGCGCTCATTGGCACCCTGCTCGTCACATTCGTATTCGTCACCAGCGAATACCCGCTGCAGCAAAGCCGCGGCGTGATCGCGTTGAGCTTTATAATCTACACGCCCCTGACGCTCGCCTACCGAAGGTCGGCCTATTCCGCCGGCTCGGCATCCCGCCGGGAACGCGCGTTGGTCTTCATCGGCAATGACGAGGACTGCAAAGTTTTCGCCGAGGAATGCGCCCGCGTCCACTGCACCCAGCCGGTCGTTTACGTGTCGCACGCGCACGCCGTGGACAGCCCCTCGCCGGTCGACACGCTTCTGGGCAAAGTGGAGCGCGGCGAGATGGACGTAGAAGCGATCATCCTTCGCGAAAACAACCGTGAACTTCACACACTCGTTTCACAGCGCCTCGTTGACCTCTATTTTAAAGGCGTGCCCACCTACACATTGGAGCTTTTCCACCAGGTTTACTGGCGCAAAATCCCCCTTTACCGGCTCAACCAGACGTGGCTTTTCCAGGAAGGATTCAAGATCACACGCGAGCCCGCCTTCGAGCGGTTGAAACGCCTTAGCGACATCGTCCTCTCGTCGTTCGCGCTGACCGCAGGAGCTCCCCTCTTCGTGGCCATCGCACTCGCCATCTGGGCGGATGACCGCGGCCCAGTGCTCTTTCGGCAGACGCGCATTGGCAAAAACCGCGTGCCCTTCCGGGTGTTTAAATTTCGCACCATGCGGACAAATGACGGCAAAGAGACCTACACGCAGGTGGGCGACTCGCGCATCACCCGCATCGGAAAGTTCCTGCGCGCCAGCCGCCTCGATGAACTCCCGCAGATGCTTAACGTCTTATGCGGCGACATGAGCCTCATCGGCCCCCGCGCCGAATGGGATAAACTCGTCGACCGCTACGAAGAACATATCCCCTGCTACCATTTCCGCCATCTTGTAAAACCCGGCATCACCGGCTGGGCGCAGGTCAACTACCCCTACGGTGCCAATCTCGACGACACCCTTCGCAAGCTGGAATACGACCTCTACTACATCCGGCATTTCTCGTTTCTCATCGATGCCGCCATCGTGCTGAAGACGATCCACATTATGCTGTTTGGCAAAGGCCGCTGAGTCCGACATGCAATCGACCCGCTACGCTACCCTGGACCACTGGCGGGGGTTTGCCGCGTTATGGGTCGTTTTTTTTCACGCGTGCGCCCTCTGGACGCAACCCGCGCAGTTTCCGCTCACTTGTCTGCACGCTTTCGGTCAAACGGGTTGGTTCGGCGTTCACCTGTTTTTTGTGATCAGTGGCTATTGCATCGCGGAGCGGGCGGCCCGCCACGTGGAGAAGGAGAGCAGCGTAACCTCATTCTTGATTGATCGCGCCCTGCGCATTTTCCCCGCCTATTGGGCGGCTCTTGCCGTGGCCGTGCTCTTGGCAGTCATCGCCACGCCGTTCAATGGGCTCCCGCTGATCGCAAAACCGGGAGCCAGCGGCGCACTGCCGGGCAGCGTTTGGGACGCCCTCGCCAACATCACGTTGACGGTTCCGGGCTTCGCCATTTCTCCCTACCTGCTGGTCAGTTGGACACTCTCCTGCGAGATCGCTTTTTACACGCTGGTTGCGGTCGGCCTGCTCTGGGTTGGCCGGGGGCAACGCCCCTACATTCCGGTGCTCGCCGGCTACGCTCTGGCCATCGTGCAGAGCGCCGCCTGGGTCAACCTTCCCGGCGTCGTGCTCGACCTCTGGCCCGAGTTCATGTGCGGCCTGCTCGCCTGGCAGGCTCTGCACTGGCGCTCCCGTCAACCGCTGGTGTCGATCGCCGCCTGGCTCGGCATCGTGCTGCTCGCCATTCTCGGTTGTAAGTTCGGCTCGACTGCGGGAGCTCTCCCGGCGTCGGCCGCATTCGCACTCACGCTCATCGTCCTTCACCGCCATGACGCTCCCCTTGCTCGCTCACGAGTGATCAGCTTTCTGGGACTGTGCGGATGTCTTTCCTATTCGCTCTATCTCATTCACGTTCCATTTATCAGCCCGCTTCAAAACCTCATCCACCGGGTCTATGCGAACGCAGAACACGATGTGTGGATACCGATTCTGCTGGTTGGGTTCTCGCTTTTTCCCGCCTGGCTCTTCTACCAGTGGGTGGAAAAACCAGCCGAACGCTGGCGTCATCGGCGCGCGAAAGCTTACGTTAACCCGACACCTCCGCTTGCCGCCGTAATCAAATAACCGCATGGACAATCCTTACGACCTCCTCGTGATCGGCGGCGGCTCCGCAGGCTTCAACGCCGCCCGCGTTGCCGTCTCGCTCGGCAAACGGGTCGCCATCGTCGACGGCGCGAAACAACTCGGCGGCCTTTGCATCCTCAAGGGCTGCATGCCGTCCAAGACGCTCCTCTACTCGACTGACATCCTGCACCTAGCCCAAAAAGGGAAAACCTTCGGACTCCGCATCCCCTCCGCCAAAGTGGACATGAAGGCGCTCCACGCGCGCAAAAAAAAGATCATCGGCGAGTTCGCCGACTACCGCGCCCAGGCGCTCGCATCGGGCAAATACGACGTCCACCGCAGCCACGCGCGCTTCATCAATCCGCACACCGTCGAGCTCTCGGACGGTCGCACGTTGTCCGCCGATAAATTTCTGATCGGAACCGGCTCCAAAATCAGCGTTCCGGCAACCGTGCCCGGCCTCGCCACCACGCCGTTCTGGACGAGCGACGACGTGCTCGATCTCAATTTCGTTCCTGAGAGCGTGATCGTGCTCGGCGGCGGCATCGTCGCCTGCGAACTCGCCCAGTTTCTTCGCCGCATCGGCTCGAAGGTTACGCTGATTCAGCGCAGCAAAAACATTCTCCGCGACCACTCCCCCGCTGCCAGCGAAGTCGTGCAGCAAGCCTTCCGCGAAGAGGGCATTGAGCTGCACACCGACACCCAGATCGCCAAGATATCCGGAGACGCCGCAGGCGTTGCCGCCAAGTTCACCAGCGCAGGAAAAACCATCACCCGCCGTGCGCGTTATTTATTCAACGCTCTCGGGCGCGAGCCCAACACCGCCGGGCTCAACCTCGCCGCCGCCGGCGTCGAACTCAGTCCGACGGGCCGAGTGCGCGTCAATCGCTGGCAGCAAACCACCGCGAAACACATCTACGCCGGCGGCGATGTCTGCGGCCCGCACGACATCGTCCACCTCGCGGTCGCCCAGGGCGAACTCGCCGCGCGCCATGCCTTCGGCATCAAAAAACTAAAGCCTATCGATCATGGCTTGTTGCTCAATGTGGTCTTCACCGAACCGCAGCTCGCCACCATCGGTCTTCAAGAAAACGAACTCCTGCAACGCGGAGCCAAGTTCCTCGTCGCCTCGTATCCGTTCAACGATCACGGCAAATCCATCCTGATGGACGCCAACTACGGCTACGTGAAGATCATCGCCGAACCTGCGCGCGGCCGCATCCTCGGCGCCGAAATCGTCGGCCCTCAAGCCGGCGAATTAATCCACATCTTCAGCGGACCACTCGCGATGAAAGCCACCGTGTTCGATCTGCTCCGCGCGCCTTGGTATCACCCGACGCTTGCTGAGATCCTGACCTACCCGCTCGAAGAGCTCGCCGATCAAATCAAAAAGTAGGCAGCCCTTTGTCCTCAACGTCTTTTCGTTCTTCTTTTCGTGTATTCCGTGTGTTTCGTGGTGAAAAATTCCTAACCTTCCGCCCATGTCCAAATACCAAGCCCCCGCTTTCCTCGTAGACCTCCTCCACGCTCGTTCACCCTCCGGCGCCGAGTTCGAAGCCCAGAGGGTCTTCGACACCTACGTCAAACCCGCCGCCGACACCTACGCCAAGGACGCGATGGGCAACCGCCTCGCCACGCTCAATCCCAAGGGCGATCCGGTCCTCATGCTCGCCGGCCACATGGACGAGCTCGGTCTCATCATCACCTACGTCAACAAGGACGGCTTCATCTACTTCGACACCATCGGCGGACACGACCGCACGGTCATCTCCGGCCGCCGCGTCGTCATTCAAACCGAGAACGGCCCCATCAAGGGCGTGACCGGCAAACGCGCCATTCACCTCATGGATGACGCGGACCGCAAGAAGGTCCCCGAGATCCACGAGATCTGGATCGACATCGGCGCCCGCTCCAAAAAAGAGGCGCTCGAACGCGTCGCTATTGGCGACACGGTCACCTACGACCACGAGTTTGAACTCATTCACGGCAGCATCGGCACCGCTCGTGCCTTTGACAACAAAGTCGGCGCCTACGTGGTCGGTGAAACCCTCATCCGCCTCGCCGCCGCCAAGAAAAAACTCGCCGCCAAACTCGTCTCCGTCGCTACGGCGCAGGAGGAGATCGGCACGCGCGGCGCGATCACTGCGGCGTATGCCGTCAACCCGCACATCGCGCTCGCGGTCGATGTGGGCCACGCGACCGACCACCCCGATTGTGACCAGCGCAAATACGGCGAGACCAAGCTCGGCGGCGGCCCGATCATCTGCCGGGGTCCGAACATCAACCCGAAGGTTTACGAGCGCTTGGTGAAGGCAGCGAAGAAGCTCAAAATCCCCTACCAACTCGAAGCCGATCCACGCCCCACCGGCACCGACGCGCGCGCGATCCAAGTGGGCCGCGGTGGCATCGCCACCGGCCTGGTGAGCATTCCACTGCGCTACATGCACACGCCCAGTGAGATCGTGGATCTCGAAGACGTGGAGCGCACCGTGCAGCTCTTCGTGGAATTCGCCCTCGGATTGGAAAAAGGCGAATACCTGCACTGGTAACACCTCCATACTCCGACGGATCGAAAGGTAGGAACCCATTTATGGGCGATGGTTCGGCGGATCGTCAGGTTCGAGAATGTATGAGCCTGCTTGCAGGCGATCTTGATGCGTTCGCCGAGGTAAATGGTTTTCGCACGCCGTCCATCGCCTGCAAGCAGGCTCCTACATTTCGAGC
>JANODO010000007.1:0-3115 GCA_031412735.1 Rariglobus sp.
TTCCTGGTGGAAGCCCGTGCCGACCTCAAGGAGGCTCGCCACACGGCCGCGGATGCGCACGGAGCCCGAGGTGGGCTCGGTGATGCGGCTGAGGACCTTCAGGAGCGTGGACTTGCCCGCGCCGTTGCGGCCGATGATGCCGACGACCTCGCCCTGCGGCACGTCGAACGAGACGTCCTTCAGCGCCCAGAAGTCCTCGCTCAGCTGCGCCCGCTCGGCTTGCCGCTGGCGAAACCATCGCAGTGGGCTGCGCACCGCCTCCTCCAGCGCATGGCGCAGCCCGTCCCGCGCATCGCGCTGGTGGCCGATGGTGTATTTCTTCGAGAGTCTTTCGACCCGGATCGCGATTTCACTCACGGGGACAAGGGCGCCTTATCGGCCCGTGTTGAGGGAAGTTAAGTCGCTGTGAATGAAAGGCGCTGCCGGATGGCCGCCGCGACCTCTTCGACCGAGAGAGAATCCAGGCTGCCGGGAGTGCGCAGGAGAGTTGCGCCGCCGGAGCGATAGTGTCCCGAATAGGGCATTTGATTGATGAATGTCCGGTAGCGGCCGAGCAGGACCACGCCAGGGCAACGCACGGCGTTCGCCAACTGGGCGGGGCCGCTGTCGATGCCGATGAAAAGCCGGGATTTTTCGATGACACGCGCCGTTTCCATCAGGTTGAGCTGGCCGCAGAGATTGGTGAACTCGACGCCACCGCCCAAAAGGACGCTCGCCAAACCTACTTCCACGATCCGGAGGCCAGACTCCGTCGCGATCTTACGCGCGAGTTCGGGCCAGCGATCGAGCGGCCAGTCGCGCGCGGCCTCGTTGGATTTGGCGTGAATGACGACATAGTCGCCACCCAGGCCGAGCGCTTTTATTTTCCGATCGATTTCCGGCGGAAAATGCAGCGTGGGTTGTTCGTCGAGTCGCGGGAGGCCGGCCGCCTGGGTGAAGGACTGCTGAAGCGAGCCGAGATCGTAGTAGTTCTCCAAGGTGACACTTGGATCGGCTAGGTTTTCCAGCGCGCGGCGGCATATCGGGCAGGCGCGGCCGTTGACGTGCAAATCGATTTGCCGGTGTCCCAGGCGCAGGCGCCGCACGATAATCCAGCTGGTGAGACAGGGCACGGTCGCGATCGTGTCGATACCGGGGTGATGGCGGATCAGTTCCGCGTAGCGCGGCGTGCAAATCCACACGAGCCAGGCGCGCGGGTGGGCTTTGCGGAGGTGACCTACGACGGGTTCGCAGGCGACGATATCTCCGAGATGCTCCAGCATCGCGACGATGATCAGCTCCCGGCGCATCACCCACGTTGCGGCGCGCAGAAAAGCGAGGCGCAGCGCGAGCCACAGGGCGCCGAGCTTGGCGGCTCGGATGTGAGGCTTTGCGGATGCTGCGCTATTTGCCCCCATTACTCTCACTTATCGAGGTCCGTGTCGCCTTGGCGTTGCGCCCCGACGGCGGTTGCCAGCACCGATAGTTCGGCGCGAGTCAGAGCCCGAGTCTCCAAACCCAACGCCCAGTGGTGGAATCCGCTGATGGAATAGCAGGCAAGACGCAGGCCCTCCTCAAAAGCGAAGGCTAGTCGCCAATTAACTTTGCCGAATAGTTTGGCCACCGCACGTGGTGCATCACCCAGCACTTCGTCGCTGAGCCAATTCGCGTCCCATGTATCGCGCGACCACGATTCAGATACCGTCAACCCCGCCCGAGTCATGAGACCGGCAAGGCCATTTCCCGTGTAATGCACCACGTGCAGATATGGTTGCTGGCACCACGTCCATCGTTCGCGGCGGCTTATCATACCGGTCGACTCGGCGTTGGGCACGGCCACCAGGATCATTCCACCCGGCGCCAGCAACCGCGCGATCAGGCCGAAAAATTCCTTTTGCTGGCTCACGTGTTCCGCGCAGTGCCACGCGGTGATCAAATTGAACGAGCCCGAGGGCAGATCGCCGCGTAGGACCGCTTCGCCGAGGGCGCCTTCGACAATGTTCAGCCCCAATGCGTCGCGTCCGAAAGCCGTCGCCGTGGAGGCGTAGTCGACGCCCCACGCGTCCCAGCCTGCGGTGCGGGCGGATTTCACAAAATGCCCGTGTCCGCAGCCGATGTCGAGTGAGCGTCCTTTTGGGATTTCACGTCTCGTCAGCAGGTGCGCGACGCGACGCCAGCGTTCCTTCGCTTGGATTTTCTTCAGCACGGCCCGTTGGCGATACCAACCGTAGTCGAAATGATTTCCGTAGTAGTAGGCGAGTTCCTCCTGACTAGGGACAGGTGTGCACGAGAGTGACCCGCATTCTCCACAGGACACGTAGGAGAACTCGCGCGCACACCCGGGGATGGTCCATCGCTGGGTCGTCCAAGGCTTCGTCGCGGCGCATCCGCACACGAGGCAGGCGTGTGTGTTGGACAGCGGGGATGACTCAGAAGCGGTTTTCAAGCGAAGCAGATTTCGAAGGCTTCATCGGGTGAGCGAAGCGCTCCTTAGCGGCATTTATTGCACCAATGCGAGCCCGCCTAACGCAGGGAAGCTTCCGTCGGCTGCCGCACTCCGCCGCGTCCGGAGTCACGCATGGCGATCATGGGGGGCGTTTCGTCGCTCGGAGTGACGACCACTTGTCCAAACTGAGGCAGATAGTCCAAGCCGTGCGAGTCACCCGATCGGGAACCAATGTCGAGGGAGTAGAGGTCCGGCTCCAGCATCAGATTGGAAACCGTGAGTTGGGCGATGCCCTTGTGGCCGGCGGGAAACGTCCGGCGTGGGCCGGGCAGATCGGTGTCGAGCGATAGAATACGGCCTGCCTCCCGGTTGCAAAAGCCGACACCGAAGGAGACGTCGTCGACGGAGGAGGAGCATTCGAAGGTGATCTCGACCTCGAGGGGCTTGCCGTGCCAGAGGCCGCGGCCCTGGTTGAAGCGGACGCGGGTGATTTTCAGCTTGGAGCCGAAGTGCACGGCGCGGGGCCGCGCCGAGAGGTCCACGTCGAGCGAGGGGTTCTCGTGCAGCCGCGCGAGGTAGCGGTCCGACACCGGGCCCACCCGTCCCACTTCCTTCACCGCACCTTTCTCCATCCAGATCGCCGTCGAGCACAGGGCGCGCGTCGCCGCCATGTTGTGGCTGACGAAGAGC
>JANODO010000008.1:0-13038 GCA_031412735.1 Rariglobus sp.
GGGTCAACGAACCCAGTGATGAATTTCGACCATCGGTCATCCCAATGTGTGAAATTCACCAATGTAGTTTTTTGTAAATACGCTGGAATCCATTTTTATTATCCAGCTAGGGACTGGCCGGACGGGAGTTACTTCATGCGCAGCCGGTTCAAGTTGAACAGATACTCGGTGGGGTGCGTTGGGGGTCAAAATCGTGATGCGGTTGAACTGGCCGAGTAGTCTTGCGCGTCCGCCGACCCATGGCTGACGCTTCCCCTCAATGAACCTACCTCTACGCTTTTTCTCCGCGGGCTGGCTCTCGCTGGTATTCGTCGTTTCGTCGCGCGCCGACGTGAAGCCCCACGCGCTCTTCCGCGACCACGCGGTGTTGCAGCGCGACATGCCCGTGCCCGTTTGGGGCAATGCCTCGCCCGGGGAAAATGTCAGCGTGCGGCTCGCCGACCAACCGGCCGTCACCACAACTGCGGATGCCGACGGGCGTTGGTGGGTGCGTCTGCCGGCGCAGCCCGCCGGCGGTCCGTTCAAGCTCGTGCTCGACGGCAAGAATCGCATCGAGCTGGCCGACATTTGGCTCGGCGAAGTCTGGTTGTGCTCGGGCCAGTCCAACATGGAACGCCAGCTCGGCCTGCGGAACGGACAACAGCCGTTGGTGAATTGGGAACAGGAAGCCGCCTCGGCGAACTACCCGCAAATTCGCCATTTCGCCGTTGATCGAACGACGTCCGACACGCCGCTGGCCGACACCAAGGGTCAATGGGATGTCTGCTCGCCGCAGACCGCGCCGCAGTTCACCGCCGTCGGCTACTACTTCGCGCGCGACTTGCAGCGTAAACTCGGCGTGGCCGTCGGGCTCATCCATTCCTCATGGGGCGGCACGCCGGCGGAATCCTGGATGCGCCGCGACCTGCTGGCCGCCGACTTCCCCGAGGTGATAGCCGCGCAAGCGAAATCCGTCGCCGCCTACGGCCCCGCTCTGGAGAAGTTCAAGGCGGAGGAACCGGCTTTGCTCAAGGCATGGGAGGAAGCGGTCGCCGCCGCCAAGACCGCCGGCAAGCCTGCACCCGCCAAACCCGCTCCGCCGCGCAATCCGATCACCACGCCAAATCGCCCGTCGGCCCTCTACCACGGCATGATCACGCCGCTGCAACCCTACGCGATTCGAGGCGTGCTCTGGTATCAGGGCGAATCCAACGCCGGCCGCGCCGAGCGTTACCGCACGCTCTTCCCCGCGCTCATCCGGGATTGGCGCGTGCACTGGGGCCAGGGAGAATTCCCGTTTCTCTTCGTGCAAATCGCGCCATTTCAAAAACAGCCGCCCGAGATCCGTGACGCGCAACTGCACGCCTGGCGGACCACTCCAAATACCGCGATGGTGGTCACCACGGACGTGGGTGATGCGGACGACATCCACCCCACGCGCAAAGAGCCGGTCGGCGCCCGCCTCGCCTTGGCCGCGCGTGCCTTGGCTTACGGCGAAGCCCTCGACTACTCGGGCCCGCGCTTCACGACGTCCAAGATCGAAGGTGCGAAGGTGGTGGTGAGCTTCGACCACGTCGGTGGGGGTCTCGTCGCCAAAGATGGCCCGCTACGCGGCTTCACGATCTCCGCCGATAGTAAAACATTTGTTGCAGCCGAAGCGATGATTGTGGGTGACACCGTCGAGGTGAGCGCCGCAACCGTCACGACGCCCGTCGCCGTGCGTTACGGCTGGGCGAACGTCCCTGACGTGAACCTGTTCAACGCCGCCGGCCTGCCCGCTTCGCCCTTCCGCACCGACGGCCAGCGTTGAACGCACGTTGTGCGATTTTCGCGCATTTTGAGGTGGGTGAGCGAAATCAACATCCCGATGCGTTGCCTAACGGCGACCTGGGAAAACGCTGGTCCGGTTTCTTCCAACCGGTCTCCCCCTGCGCCGGCCACCCCAACCCTTGTTCACCCGTCATGTTTAATCTCCGCTTTGTTCGCGTGCATCTGCTGGCACTTGGTCTGATCGCGTTGCCTGGTTTGGCTGCCGCCGCCGATCTTACGCCGCTCCCGCCGCCACCTCAGGACCAAGGGCTCCCGTATACCCGCTCCGCGCGTGCCGTCGCGCTGGCGAAACTGGGCGACCCTATCGCCGTGTTCGCGGGCAGCCGCTACGGTTATGTGCAGGGCTACAAAACCCGCCTCGACCCCGCTCACCTCCGCGCAGGCGAAGCCGTGTGGCGCGACGGACGCGTGCTCGTGCCCGCCGCGTTCGCCGCCGTGCTCGATCTTGGCAAAATCAAACCGCCGCCCGCGCCGGACGGACTCGGTGATCGGTGGATTTATGATGTAGGCTTGAAGCCCGCGACGGCCAACTCGGGCGCATCCGACCTGGTCGATCTCGCCGCGCTGGCGAAGGCGAGGGGACTCGTCGTTTCGCAACACCCGCGCGGTCTCCTCGTCATCGGGCGGACGCCCGTCGTGTTCACGCCTGCCGAAGCCGTGCTCCTCGACACCGTTATCACGCTTTTTGATACGCCGGAGAAACTCGCCGATCCCGATATCGCCACGCGCGCGCTGCCGGCACCCGCTCGCCAGGGCAAGTGGACCGATCACGTGAAGGTTACACCGGAACAGCTGGCCATTCTCGACGGGCCCGAGACGCCGTGGCCCACCGCGCCGAAAGCCGCCTACGATTTCACCGGTTTCAATGCCGCGCTCCTCGGTTCCGCCGTGCCGGCACCCGGCGTGTATCCGCGTTTGCTTTTCACTGGAAAAGACGTCCCGGCGCTCGCCGCCCGCGTTAAATCCACCCGCCTGGGCCAGATGTCGCTGATCGAGCAGGAGCACCTGTTCTCAAAAACGTGGTGGGATCCGTCCACGAGTGACGGTCGCGTATTTCAGAAACTCGCTTCCGGCGATCTCGCCGGCTTGGAGTGGAACATACCGCCGAGCACGCCGCTCACCAGCGTCGCCCATATCTTCAAAGACCAGAAGCCCGGCATTCACAGCTCACACATCGCCTACGTGCCCGAGTGCCTCACTTCGATGGCGCTTTACTGCCTGCTCACCGGTGATGACGCGCGCGGTCGCCAAGTCGCCGCCGCCGTGGCCAATTATTACAAGCTCCGTGAGCCGCTCGTGGACCAGTGGCTCGCCATCAGCGATTCCGAGTTCGCCTCGTCCGTCGTCGATGCCAACGGCGTGGTCACGAACCTCAACGGCGCGGGCGCCTCCACGCACTGGCGCAGCATCCATGGCATCGTCGCGCATATGAACCTAGCGCTCTCCTTGGACTTCGCGGGCAAGTGGATGAACGCCGATCAAAAGGAAACCATGCGCCGCGTCATCGCCAAGGCTACCTATGGACGGCGCAGCTACGCGCAGGATGCGCCGGTGCGTTTCCGCGACGTCAACTGGATGGGCTGGGACCTCCCTCACTTCCTCGCCGTCTCAGCCATCGAGGGTTTGCCTGGCTTCGATGCCGAGGCTTACGAGGCGGGCGCGGAGAGCCTGCGGGCATTCTGCGACTGGGGCATCGACGACCACGGCGTCGTCTTTGAGAGCAATGGCAAGACACCGGGTAGTTTTCAATTTATCACCCTCGCGATGGTCACGCTGGCGCGGCGCGGCGAAAATCTTTTCGGGCACCCTCACTGGCGCAAACTGCTCGAAGGTCAGATCCAGATGACCTCGCCCAGCGGCCGCGTGACCGTGAACAGCGGCACGCAATACTCCTCGTATAGTCGCGAGGGGATCTCGCTGATGCTGGTCAATCAGCTCAAGGGGTTCTACCCGCAGAGCCGGCTGCCTGATTACCTGGTCACGCGTGTGACCACCCGTCCCGACGCAGTGACAGACGACATCTACCGAGCCTGGCCGCGCCCCGATTTCAACCCCGAGGCTTATCGACAGGACGTTGCCGCGCTGAAGCGGCTGCGTCTGCCAAGCGTCACGTATCCCGGTTTCGTGCGGGCGATTCTCTACGACGGCGACACGGTTCCGACAACCCGTGCCGATCTCGACCTGCCGCTCGATTTTGACGCGCCGGTGCAGGGCGTCTTCTCCAGCTACAGTGATCGCACCACCGACGCCGCGTGGCTGAACCTCTACGTGCGTCCCAGCCACTACCTCGGCGCGGGGCATCATCACGCCGACGCCGGCATGTTTCATTTCTCCGCGCTCGGTGTGGATTGGTTTACCCAGTCGCCGTTTCACCAGGCGTTCGACGGTCAGTTCTTTAACCTCGTCCAGGTCGTCGGCGTGTCGCAGCCGACTTCCGTTTCTTCGTCCGGAATTCTTGGATACAACGGCGCGGCCACTTACCTCGGCGCGACCACCACGGAGCACGCCGCGATCGGCTCCGCTGATCTTACTTACGCCTACTCGTGGCGCTGGCTCACGCAGCCGCCGCAGGTGTGGTCGGAGGAGTTGAAGGCCATGGGCTGGGAGCTGGAACCCTCGGCGGAAAACCTCCGCATCTGGGCCGGCACGTCGCGCTATAAGATGCGCCCGTGGTGGTCAAATTACGCTTACTCGAACTACATCCCGACGAGCCGCGCACCCTTTAATCCGATGCGCCATGTATTCCGTAGCACGGCGCTGATCCGCGGACCGCACGCCTATGGCTTGGTCGTGGACGACGTTAAGAAGGACGACGAGTCGCGCCTCTATCAATGGGCCGTGATGCTCAACGGGGGAGTCTGGCGCGCCGACGTGCCGGGGCTTCCGACCAACACCGTGGCGCTCGGTTACCGCGCCGGCGATCCCGACCTGGCCTCCGGCGCGTTGAAACCTGCGCTCGTGCCGGCGCCTGGCGATCCGCTGCTCTTGGTGGTCGCGCTCGGGCTCAACGCGAGTGGCGAAGCGGAGCGGCCTCCTGTGCAGGTCGAGACCGTGCAAGGCCCTACCAACCGGAAAGGCAACGCGCAGTTCTACGACCGTTTGATGATCAATCGCCGGGCGGCGGACGCCGCGTTTCGCGTGCTGTTGTTGCCGGTGCGCGCGGGCCAACCGTTGCCCAAAGTCGCTTATGACAGCGCCCAAGGCACCGCTACGGTGAGCTGGGCGGGCCAAGTCGATACGATCACGTTTACCGCCAATTCCTCCGACGCGCGCACCCGCGTGAGCGCCCGGCGAGGGGCCGTCGTCCTCCTCCCTGTGCAGCCGTGAGTCGCCGAGAGGCGGGGGGGAGAAAAATTAGAATGCGAACGCGGTTGTTGAAAACTCGACTACGCCGAGTTTTCGCGAGATTTTTTGCAAAATTTTTCCATGCCACGTCGTTCCCAAGCCGATCTTCAGCCTGATTCACCCGGTGTAAACCTCGACGCCATCGCCCGCCAGCTCGGGGTGGCCGTATCCACGGTATCGCGGGCTTTGCGCAATCACCCCGGCATCCACCCGGCGACCCGGTTGCGCATTCACACCGAGGCAGCGCGCATGGGCTATGCCGTGAAACGACGGACCGACGAGCGCCTGGGTGCGGCCGAGGAAACTCCGGTGCGCCACGTGCTCACCCTTGCGCAGTCGATTAACAACGCCAGCCAGCAGGGTTATCTTTCGGGTATCAGCCGGGCGGCGCAGGCCCACGACATCGGGGTGTTTTCGCATCACTGTTCCGCCGAGGACGCCGCAGGGTTGCTCCAGCCCGGCCGGCAGCCCGCCGCTCTGCGCATGCCGGGACTGTCGGGAATCATCCTGATCCACCGCTGGCCGCACGAGGTGGTCGCCTCGCTTTCGGCCGACCGCCCGGTCGTGTCGATCATCCATCGTTATCCCGGGCTGCCGGTGGACACGGTCGAGATGGATGACGAGTCCAACCTGCGAATGCTCATCGAGCATCACCGGGAGCGCGGGCATGAGCGCATCGGTTTTTTGGGTTACGAACGCAGTTTCAGTTGGTCGCGCTCCCGATTCGCTGCCTACGTCGGCGCGATGGCCGGGGCGGATCTTGGCTATGATCCCGTGAACGTGATCGGCGTTTCCGCCGAGGAGGCACTCTCGTTTGGGCCGCCCGACCTATCGTCGCATTTGCCGGCCTTGCGCGCGCGGATGCGCGCCGGAGTCCGCGCGTGGATCTGTCCCAGTTATGTGCTGGCGCAAGGTCTCGGGCAGACCCTTCGCGTCGCCGGCCTGAATGTGCCGTGCGACGTATCGATCACGGGTTATCATGGCGGGACCCGCGTCCCGTTGCCCGGCTTGCCGCACCCAACCACGGCCGAAACGAATGACGATATCCTCGGGGCCGCCGCCGTGCATTTGCTCAGTCACCGCGCCTTGCGGTCGGTGCCCGCCCCGGCGGTGCTGCAGCTCCCGGGTCATTTGGTGCAGGGCGATACGACCTTGGCGACTCCTCGCTAACCCGCATATTTCACAGGACAGCGGATGGATCACCTCGTGGAAGCGGGGTGAGGCGCCGCGCAGACTGTAAAATATGCGGGCTGGTGCTTGCTTGCAGAAATACGCGTCATTCTGACGGGTGCTTTTGTCTGGGGTCGTCGTTGTTGAAAAGGGCATGTTCCCTTTGGAGCATCTCCGTTTTCGCCGCCCTGGCTGCAAACTCGGAGAGAAGGACCGTCGCGCGTAGCCGAAAGCCGCGGTGCAGGCCAAGGAACCGGGCGTGCATGCGAGCACGGTAACATGGATATGGGCCGACCAACGGCTGCAATTCCCCGAAAAAACCGCTTGCCTTCGCTCCTCAAAACCTGATTTTCACCACCTCCCGTCAGTTACGGGCTCTTAGCTCAGTTGGTAGAGCGCCTGCATGGCATGCAGGAGGTCAGCGGTTCGACCCCGCTAGGGTCCACCATTTTGGACAAAAAGCCCCGGTTTAAACACCGGGGTTTTTTCATGCCCGGAATTTGCGGCGGAACGTTGCAGGGGTTCACGGGCGATTGCAGATTTGGGTCATGAGCGCACAAGGATCCACCGGAAACGTCATCGCCGCATTGGCCAGTTTTTTTGTGCCGGGACTCGGGCAACTGATACAGGGGCGATTCATCAAGGCACTGGTGATGTTCGTCATGGCGGCGGTGCTCTGGTGGTTTCTCCTCGGCTGGATCATTCATCTCTGGTCCATCATCGATGCGGCTCTTTTTAAGCGTCCCGCCTGATGTCCACACGCCCGGTTGAAACCAAGCTGCTCCCCGATCCCTCGTCCGATGCGGCGAGGCGGCTGCTGCGACTGCGCCGTATTGCGTGGGTGATGGACCGCTCGATTCCGATTGGTGGCGGGCGTCGCATCGGCCTCGATCCGATCATCGGGTTGATCCCGGGTTTGGGTGACTGGTTGGGAGCGGCGATTTCCAGCTGGCTGGTTTACGAGGCGCTTCGGTTGGGGCTGCCGGGGCGCGTGCTGGGGCGGATGGTGCTTAACATCGCGATTGAAGCGGCGGTTGGCGCGGTGCCGTTGCTCGGCGATATCTTTGATGCGGCGTGGCAAGCCAACCAGCGCAACTTGCGTCTGGTCGAGAGCCACTATGACGGGCGACTCAAGCCGCGCCCGCTGCGCGCGCTCGGCGTGGGGTTTTTGGTGGTGGCGGGTCTTCTCCTGGCACTTGCGGCCGTGCTGATCGCGCTGGTGGTTCGCTCGGTGTGGGCGGTGGTCGGGGGTGGAGCGTGACGATGGAGCCGGGGTGGGCCGCGACCTCCGGGCGCGCTTGTGCCGATAATGGAGCCGGGACCTCCCGGTCCCGCCTGTGCGGAAACGGGGTCAGGAGACCCCGTCTCCAGTTCCAGTCCCGGGCGTCTAGACCTTCGGGCGGGGCCGCACGTGAGCCATGCCGCCATCGACGGACCAGATTTGCCCCGTGACCCAGTCGGCGTCAGGGGAGACCAGCCAGGCGATCAAGCTGCCGACATTGGCGGGGCGGCCGACTTTGCCGAGCGGGTGCATTTTTTCGGACATCTGGCGCGCTTGTTCGGAGCTCAGCAGGGCGGCCGAAAGCGGCGTGTCCACCAAGCCGGGGGCAACGGCGTTTACGCGCACGCCCTTGTTGGCGTAGCTGGCGGCGGCGGCGAGCACGAGGCCGTTGACGCCGCCCTTGGCGGCCGCGATCGCCTCGTGGCTGGGCAGGCCGGTCTGCGCGGCGACGGAGCTGATCAGGACGATGGAGCCGCTGCCCTGTGCTTGCATGGGGACGACGGCGGATTTCACGCCGTAGAAGGCGGAGTTGAGGTTGAGGTCGATCACGCGTTGCCACTCGTCGAGCTTGGTGAGGTGGGCGGGCTTGATGAGGATCGAGCCGACTGCGTGCACGTAGGCGTCGATACGGCCGAAGTGCGCGACGGTCGCCTGCACGGCGGCTTCGACGGCTTCGGGCTTGGTGGCGTCGGCCTCGACGGTGAGCAAGTCGGGCAACTCGGCTTGGAGGGCCGCAAGTTTTTCGGCGCTGCGGGCATAGCCGGCGACGTGCCAGCCGGCGGCGGTGAGTCGGCGGGCGACATCGGAACCGATGCCGCCGGTCACGCCGGCGATCAAGGCGATAGGTTGCGAGGCGGAGGAGGTGGGTGTGGTCATAGTTTAAGATCTTTGGCGTAGCCGGTGAGTTCCATGTAGGCGTCGCCGATTTCGCGTCCGTCGGCGTCGAGCACGCGGCAGGCGCCTTCCCAATACGGGATGCCGCCGAGGTTGCCGGTGAGCTCTTGGTCTTTGGCGAGCGGCACGAGGGTGAGCGCGACCGCCTTGCCCGTCGCCGGGTCGGTCGTGGTGAGGCGCACGCTGATCGGATACTCGGCTCCTGTGGCCGGACTGGTCCAGCGGTCGAGCACGTCCCACTTGAAATCGCTTTTACGGGTGGCACCCACCGCGTCGACCCACGTCAACGACGACGCCGGATCGGAGCTGCCATCGCGCAGGCGCAGGCGATAAAACATCAGGTCGCGCCCATCTTTGAAATGGATGCTCACCCAATCCCAGCCGACCTGGTTTTGGTCGAGTTGGCTGCTGCTGATCTCGTGATCCATCCACGTCTCGCCGGTGACGCGCAACGATTCCTCGCCGAGGGTGAGCACGCCCTCGGTGCGCAGGCGGGTAAACGTAAGATAATAACTGGCGGCGGTCGGCGCGGCACCTTTGCGCGACACGCTGTTTTCACCGAAGACGACCAGCGGTTTAATGGGGGACAACGACAGGGTAAACCCCAACTCGGCGCGGACGCCGCCGCGCAGTTCCATGCGTTCGGCGGCGGGATCGGTGAAACGCAGCGACCACGGGCCGTTGTGCAGGTCGAGGGTGGTCGTGGAGGAGCCGGCGTCCCAGCCTTCGCGGTTAAGGCGTTCTTGGTGATAAAATTTTCCCGTGGTCACGTCGATGAGCGCCATGTGGGCGAGATAGAGGTGGGTGGATTTATCGGGCGCGGCGCTGCGGAAGAACGTCGCCTGATAACCAAAGCGGCGACCGTTTTCGGCGAAGAGGTGGCCGGTGAGATACCACCATTCGATTTTGAATTCCGGGTGCGAGCCGTGGTCGCGAGGGAAGGAGAAGACGCGCCCGGGTTGAGGCACCGCAAAGCCGTCGGCAGTGGTGAGCGGGATTTCGGAGGAGTGCCCACGAAAAGACACGAAAAGACACGAAAGAATCAGAACTCGGAAAAAGGTTCGGACCAATGGGGATTTCATTTCGTGTCTTTTCGTGTGTTTCGTGGGCAAAAATTCCGGGTTCATTCCTCACGGTCGGCGGGCAGGTCGGCGCCCCACAAGCCGACGGCGTAGCTCACGGCCCAGCCGGTCGCCAACACCACGACGGCGAGCGCGGTGAGTTGTCCCCACGGCAGCGCGTAGGTGAGCGTCCAACCGAAAGATTGTTTGTTGATCACGTGGATGAGCAGCCAGCCCAAGGCTCCGCTGAGGGCGAGTCCGCCGATCACGGCGCAGGCCGACACGGCGAGGCCTTCGATGGATGCGGCGAGGGCGATTTCGCGACGTTTAAACCCGAGGGCTCGCAACGTGGTCAACTCGTCGCGCCGGTCGAGCAGCACGCTCGCGAGGGTCAACGCCAGGCCGGTCATCGCCACCGCCACGCCGATGACTTCAAGCGCGTAGGTGATGGAGAACGTTTGCCGGAAGACCCGCAGCACCTCGGCGCGCAGCTTGGCGTTGGTGAAGACGGAAAGTCCGGGATGAACTCTCACCAGTTCAGCGCGCAGGGCATCCGGATCAACGCCCGGCTTCACGTAGAGCGACACGTTGGTCACGGAGTCTTCTCCGAACCATTCGTGAAGTTGGCGGCGCTCAACAATGATCGAACCGCGCTCGTTGCCGTAGTCGGCGAACACGCCGGTGATGACCACGCGTTGCGGTCCGGCCGGGGTGGGGAGCGTGAGCGTGTCGCCCGACTTCACGCGGAACCGTTCAGTGAAGCTTTCGCTGACGAGCGCGAGGCCTGTGTTGAGAAACGGATCGAATACCCGGTTGTCGCGCGGAGCCGAGACCCACGGCAAGTCGGGTCGGGTCTCCGGATTGGTCAGATCGGCGCCGGTGAGCAGCGTGGGAATCCCGTCCAAGGAAATCGGATACACGACCAACATTCCCGCGAACGCCACGGCCGGGTGATTTGCGAGCGTTTCGGCGGCGCGGGCGGAGATGCGATTTTGGGAGGAGGCGCTTTGGGCTCCGCTGCTGGAAATGTAGAGGTCGGCTTGCAGCGTGCGTTTGATCCAGCCCTGCATGGTGTGTTCGAAGCTGGCGACAAGGATGGCCATGCCGGCGGTCATGCCGATGGCGCAGAGCAGCGCGGCGGCGGCCAGCCGGTGCCGGCCCGACGGTGCGCGCAAGTGACTCAGCGCGACCTTGGCGGGCGCGAAACGCGTGCCCCAGGCGCGCGCCGCGCGCGCGATGGGAGGCAGCAGGAAAGCGCACACTACACCGGCTCCGAAAATCCAGAGGAACGCCGCCGCGTAGCCGGCAAACGGGAAGCGGCCGCCGCCCGCGAAGCGCACCGGCGGCAGTTGGGCGCAGAGCACGCCGACGACGATGAAGCCGAGGCCGAGGCCAACGCTACGCATCACCCGATGGCCGACGGCGGGAGCGGCGCCGCGTTGCAAGACTTGCGCCGGAGGCGTGCGCGCGGCTTCTCGGGCGGGCAGCCAACCTGCGACCAACGCGGCGACGAGGCCCAGGGCGAGACCGAGGATGATTTCGGCCAGCGTGAGATGGGCCGAGGCAACCGTGGTGGCGTAATAGAGCGCGTTGACCGTCTGCCCGACGGCGCGAACGGCGACTTGCGCTCCCGCCCAGCCGAGCAGCAAGCCGAGCGCGCCGCCGGCGAGACCGAGCAGGGCCGATTCCCACAACCACACGCGGCGAATCGCGCTTTCTTCGACACCGAGTGAACGCAGGATGGCGATCTCGGGCCGACGCCGCACCACTGCGCCGTCGAGCGCTTGAAAGATTAGATACAGCCCGACGAGCAACGCGATCAGCGAGAGGATCGTGAGGTTGAGCCGGAAGGCGCGGGTCATCGCCTCGGCACTATCACGACGCGCGCCCGGCTCGGAAACGGTCCAGCGTTCGCCGTTGCGACCGAGCTTTTCCAGGATGGTTTGGAGTTCGGCGCGGCGTGCGTCGGCGCGCGGGCCGGGTTCGATGAGGAATTCGATGCGGTCGAGTTTTCCGATTTTGCCGGCGAGGCGTTGTAACTGCACGAGGTCGAGAATCAGCAACGTGGACGGCACGTTGGGCGCGTCGGGCGCGGTGGGGATCACCCCGGCGACTGGAAGCGTGCGGACGGTTTCGTCGATGACTAACTCGACTTGCGAGGGCAAGGGATCGGCGAACTCGCGACTGAGCCACACCTGCGGGCCGGCGTTGAAGGAGCGCCAGAAATCACCGGTGGCGGCGGCGTCCTCTTTCGACTGGGAGCTGCGGGCGTCGGGGGCTTGGTTGAAGAACGGTTTGTCCTGTGGGCGCGCGAGGTTGGCTACCGAGAGCAAGTCGACGCCGAGCAACGTGTAGGTGGGCCGACCGAACTTATCTTCGTTGCCCGGCGAAGGCGGCGGCGAGGCGGTGGTTTCCACCACGGGCACGACGTGCACGGGGCGTCCGGCGAGCGCGGCGCGCAGCTCCGGCAGGATGCTTTCGGGCAACGTGCCGGCGGGGGCTTGGATGCTCCAATCGCTTTGTCCGGTGAGCGTCTCGGTGAAGTTGGAAAAACTCGCGACGGCCGCGCGGTTGGCGAGGCGCACGGCGACGAAGACGGCCACGCCGAGAGCGAGGATGAAGACGAGCAACGCGCTCTGCTTGGGCGCGAGTCGCCAGTGCCGCAGCGTAAAGCGCCGCAGGAGAAACGGGGTCAGCGCGGATCTCATGCGTCGGCGTGGGCGTGGGCGACCACGCGGCCGTCGCGCAGGTGAATGCGGCGGTGGCAGATCGCGGCGGCTTCTTCACTGTGCGTGACGAGCACGAGGGCGGTGCGCGTCTCGTCGGTGAGCTCGCGCAGGAGGGCGAGGATGTTGGCACCGTTGGTGGAATCGAGGTTGCCGGTGGGTTCGTCGGCGAGGATCAACGCCGGTCGATGCACGAGCGCGCGGGCGATGGCGATGCGTTGCTGTTCGCCACCGGAAAGCTGCGAAGGCAGTGCGTCGGCGCGGTGCGCGAGGCCGACGCGGTCGAGAAAACCTTGCACGCGGGTGCGCCGCTCGGCGGCGGGCACGCCGAGGAGCTGGAGGGGCAGGGCGATGTTTTCTTCGGCGGTGAGGGTCGGCAGCAGGTGGAAAAACTGGAAGACCGTGCCGACCCGTTCGCGGCGCAGGCGAGCGAGTCCGTTGCTGTCGAGTTGGTCGATACGCAACCCGTGCAAGCTGATCGAGCCGGAGTCGGGACGGTCGACGCCGCCGAGGCAGTTCAACAAGGTGGTTTTCCCGCTGCCAGAGGGGCCGGTGAGGGCGATGCGTTCACCGGCCGCGACGGAAAACGAGACCGCATCGAGCACCCGGCGCGAACCGTAGGATTTGGTGACGACAGCAACCTCGAAAACTGAAGAAGCGGCGGGGGAGACGGGCATGTGGGCACAGAACAGGGGTTTGCCGTAAACGCCAGCCGGGGGAGTTGAATCCGGGCGGTTCGACGTGGGAAGCG
>JANODO010000009.1:0-25087 GCA_031412735.1 Rariglobus sp.
CACCAAAAAATCCGCCGCCCCCCGACTCGCCGACCGCTACATCCGCTGCGAAGACTTCGCGGCCCGCATCGACGGAGTCGAACTCGCCCCCGAGGTCTGGGCCGTCTTCGCCCAGCTCGCCCAATCGCGCGCCGCCGCCGAGCTCGCCGACCACCTCGCGCTCGACGTCGAGGCCGTCAACGCCGCCCTCCGCCGCCTCGTCCGCCGCAAGCTCATCCGCAAACACGCCCTCACGTGGCGCGACTACGCCGCCACCACCGCCGAAACTCCGCCCCACGGCTCCGCCACATTCTCCCCGGCCGTCGCCAACCTCCCTGTTCGTAATACGAATTTCAGTCCGGCCCAGCCAACACCGTCCACCTGCTCCGCTCCACCGTTCTACGTTACATCCCAGCCCTCCGCCCCCGCCACCCCGCGTTCACCGATCATCTCGCTGCGTCTCACCTCCACCACACACGCCCGCCCCGCGCCCGCTGTCAGTTTTAGGATTCAATCTTCAACTTCCACGCGGCTTGCACCAGTCCTTACCCACGCCGCAAACACCTCCGGCCTCCGCCTGCGCCCCATCCTCGAGGCTATCGGGGCCAAGGCCGGCGGCGGGGTCGCCGGACAACTCCTCGTCTACCGCGTCTTCTTGCAAATCCCCACCGAGCTCCTGCAGGCCGCCGGCATCCACTCGCTCAGCCTGGTGGACGACCAGTTCACCCTCACCCATCCCGAGTTGCGCGCCGCCCTCGCCGAAACCGCCCGCCGCCACGCCGGCGTGGACATCGAGGCACTCGCCTCAACATGAGCGCATCACTCATCCACTTCGCCCTGATCTACCCGGGGTGCGCCGCGCACCCGGCGCAACCGCGCGTCCTCCGGTTTAACGTCGGCGACGCCCCCGTCTCCACTTCGACCGCCGCCGCGCCCGTCCACTTGCTCGTGCTCGACGCCCGCCGCATGAACCCGGCCTGTCTCAAAGCCGCCTTCGCCGAAACCCTGCGCCTACGCGCCTCCTCCGGCTTCAAACACGGTGTGCTCGTGTGCGACATCCCCGCCATCCCCGTCGTCCGGGGCGCGATGCGCGCCGGCCTGCGCGACATCATCCAGCGACCCCTCAACGCCCGCCAACTCGTCCACCTTCTCCGCGCCGCCACGCCCGGTCACCGCGCCTGCTCGCGCCAGATCGCCGCCCTCGGCGCCATCGTCCGCACCCTCGCCGCCGCCGACGCACCCACCTCGCCCTCCGCCCAACTCGCCCGCCGCGAACACGCCCTCGGCCAACGCGCCGACCACCTCGCTCACATGGAGACGCGTCTCGCCCTCGAACGCGCCGCCCTCGAAGACCGCGAACAAAAACTCCGCGCCAGCACCCGCCGCCTCGAACGCGACTTCGCATCCCAGCAAACCGAAACCGCGCTCTCCCGCCCCAAACCCGCCCCCACCGTCTCCACCCGGAGCGCCACGCCCTTCACCGCATCCCCGTTCACGACGTCACCCTTCGCCACCGACCTGCAAGCCATCGCCACTCAACTCGCCGAACGTGCCCTCGCCCTCGATATCCGCGAACGCATGTTGCAAGAAATGGAGACGCTCCTCCTCACCCAAGTCACCACCCCGTCACCCCCGCAAGCCGTCGGCTGGTAAAACTCATCCGCGCCCCGTCCCACCCCGACGTTGACCCGCGCCGGGCGACTCGGCTATGTCCTGCCCCCTTATGTCCACGCCGACCGAGCCCGCCCACCTCATGGAAGCCATCGTCTCCCTCGCGAAACGCCGCGGCTTCGTTTTCCAGTCCTCCGAAATCTACGGCGGCCTCAACGGCTTCTTCGACTACGGTCCCATGGGCGTCGAGTTGAAGAAAAACATCCGCGACTGCTGGTGGAACGACCTGGTCCGCCGCCGCGACGACATCGTCGGCATCGAGACCTCCATCATCATGCACCCCAAGGTCTGGGAAGCCTCCGGCCACGTCGCCGGCTTCTCCGATCCGCTCGTTGACTGCAAAGTCTCCAAAAACCGCTACCGCGCCGATCAGCTCTTCTTCGCCCCGATCGTGATCGACGGCGTGACCCACGGCTACGTCTCCGCCCTCGAAAGCGAGAAAACCACCGAGGACCTCCAGGCCGCCGCCGAACTCTTCAAACGCAAGAAGGCCATCACTGGCACCCTCGCGCCCGTGCAACCGCGCGACTTCACCGAAGCCACCGCCGACGAGGTCACCCAGATCCCCTCGCCCGCCACCGGCAACCCCGACCTCACCCCTCCCCGCGCCTTCAACATGATGTTCCAGACGAACGTCGGCGCCATGACCGACGCCTCGTCCGTCGCCTACCTCCGCCCCGAGACCGCGCAAGGCATGTTCGTCGATTTCAAAAACGTCGTGGACACCGGCCGCGTGAAGCTCCCCTTCGGCATCGCCCAAACCGGCAAGTCCTTCCGCAACGAGATCACGCCCCGCAACTTTATCTTCCGCTCCCGCGAGTTCGAGCAGATGGAGATGGAATTCTTCATCCACGAGGACGACGACTGGGCCAAGTGGCACCGCTACTGGATCAACTGGTGCAAAGACTGGCTCCTCTCCATCGGCCTGCCCGCGTCACACCTTTCTGAATACGACCATTTGAAAGAGAAACTCGCGTTCTACTCCAAGGGCACGACGGACATCATGTTCAAGTTCCCCTTCGGCGTGCAGGAACTCTGGGGCATCGCCGCCCGCGGCAACTACGACCTCACGCAACACGCCCTCGCCTCCGGCAAGCCGCAGGAAATCTTCGACGAAGCCTCCAAGAAGAAGTTCGTCCCCCACGTGATCGAGCCCGCCGTGGGCCTCGACCGTATCTTCCTCGCCGTCCTGGCCTCGTGCTACGCCGAGGAGCCGGTCACCGACGAAAAGGGCAACACCGAGACCCGCACCGTCCTCCGCCTCAGCCCGCGCATCGCCCCGCTGAAGATCGCCGTTCTGCCCTTGCTCAAAAACAAAGAGCAACTCGTCGCCCGCGCCCAAGCCCTCTACGCGAAATTGAAGCGCAAATACGCGTGTTTCTACGACGAAACCGGCAACATCGGCAAACGTTACCGCCGCCAGGACGAGGTCGGCACGCCCTACTGCGTGACCATCGACTTCGATACGATCGAAAAGGAAGGCGACACCTTCACCCTCCGCGAACGCGACTCCATGGCCCAGCGCCGCGTCACCGAAACCGAACTCTTCGCCCTCCTGGAAGAACAGGTGTATTGAGATAATAATTACACGTCGTGGCCAGCGATCCCAGTCTTCAGACTCTCCGCCAGTCGCTCACTCTCTACGCGCAAAACTTCAGCGCCGCGCGCACCCAGGCGGCGAAAACCTTGGTCGTGGAAGCGTGCGGCGGCGGCAGCGCCAACGGTCGCGAATCCTCGATTCGCGGCAAGGTGCGCGGGGGGCAGACTCAACAGGATGTCGTCCTGTCCCGCAGCCAGGGCACTTGGCTCGGCCGCTGCACGTGCAGCGCCGGCATCGATTGCGCCCACGCCTACTCGCTCGCCATGCACTGGCTGGAGACCCCTGCGGCTCCTTCGCCTGCTCCTGCGGCCCAACCCGCTCCCCAACCCGCTAAGCCCCAGACTTTCCCCGACATTTGGGCGCCGATACTCGCCGAAAAAGCCGGCCGTCCGCTCACCAAAGACGAGCTTCATATGCTCAAAGGGCTGGGCACCGCCTTCCAAGAGTTCAGCGCCCGTAACGGGGTCTATAAAAGCACCCTGCAAAAACTCGGCTTGTCCGCCAAGCCGGATCCCTACCTCTACTACACTACCTACGAATACGCCTTCGCCGACTACTGGCCACGCAACCAGCCTCCTGCCGACGCCTGGGCTTTGTGGCAATGCATCGCCTACGATTGGGAATGCGCCGGTCGTGCCCTCCCCGCCGCCTTCCTGCCCTTCACCAATACTTCAGCGGTTCGCGCCGCGCAAAACCAGGCCACTTTGAGCAGGGAACTCCTCTCTTGGCGCAGCGCGTTGCTTTCGGAGGCGACACCCGCCTCCAGTTTTCCGTCTCCTTCCGCCCGCGATACCGAACCGGAACTCACCAAGGCCACCGACTTCCGCGTCCAAATCACCCCTGCCGGAAAAGCCGATTTTCACGCCTTCTACAAGGCCACCAAGAAGCATCCCGAGGCCTGGCGCGTGTGCACCCAAAAGTGGCTCAAGGCCCTCGACTCGGCCGGCACCGCCGACATCGCCCACCTCCCTCCGCTCGCCCGTGATCTGGCGCTTGCCCTCCGACTCCGGCCTCGCGGCCCCTATGGTTCACCGGTCGAGCTCAAGCCCGCCCTAGATCCTTTCATTCTAAAAGGGCTGCTCGCCGACCCCGCCTGCCACCCCGCCCTGGTGCTGCCGGACGGTTCCCCTTTCCGCATCGAGCCCGAGGCTCTCCAGCTCGCCGCCGTCACCGACCCCACCGACCCCGACCGCCTGAGAATCAGCTACACCCTGCCCGACCACTCGCCGCTCCCGGCCCATCCTCCCCAGCTAAACGACACGTCTCCCGCGCTCTACCTGTGGGACAACCGCATCTGGCGCGGCCCCACTCGTCCACCCCATCCCCGCCTGCCCGTCGCCGCGCTCAAAGACCCCTCCATCGCCGCCCGCCTGCGCGCGGCCAACATCCGCCTGCCCGAGAACCTGACCCCGAGTTTCAAAATCGTCACCCTCCGCCCCCTGCTCCGCGCCTGGCTGGACAACGACACCTACAACCAGCAACCCGTCTTCCGCGCCCGCCTATTCGCCCGCGCCGAGACGCCACCCGTGTCCCAAGAATGGCTCGGTCACCAAGGCTGGCGCTGGCTCCAGGACGCCGCCCCGCCCCCGCCCCGCACAGACGAGCCGCATTTTGATTTCGATCTGTCCGCCGCCCATGCCGTCGGCGCGCACTTTGCCGACTTCCGCCTCGAATGGTGGGACTCTTCGCAAGCCTGGAATCGCCAGGTCTCACGCTCCTTTCCCGAAGACTTCATCGCCTGGCGCGCCCAACTCCCCCCCGACCTCGACCTCGAGGTCTCTCCCGATCTGCGCGGCCTCCTCGGCGCCCCCCTCCGCGCCCGCCTCTCCGTCACCGCCGCCCCCGCCGAAGCCTCCGGCCAGGACTGGTTCGACCTCACTCTCCAACTCCAGCCCGAAGACCTCACCCTCACGCCCGAGGAAATCCAACTCCTCGTCAAAGCCCGCGGGCAATGGGTCCGCCTCCCCGCGCGCGGCTGGCAACGCCTGTCCATCGACGACGCTCTCACCCCCGACGAACGCGCCGCGCTCGACCACCTCGGCCTCGCTGCCGACTCCGAAGCGCTCTCCGGCCGCCGCACCACCCATCGCTACCACGCCCTCCAGCTCACCGAGGCCCCCGTGGACGACGCCGCCCTCGCCGCCCGCCTCCGCGCCCGCGCCGCCGAGCTCCGCGCCCTGCCGCCCCCGCCGCTCCCCGCCGGACTCTCCGCCGACCTCCGCCCGTATCAACGCGAAGGATACCACTTCCTCGCCCACCTTTCCGCCAACGGCCTCGGCGGCGTCCTCGCCGACGACATGGGCCTCGGCAAAACCGTGCAAACCCTCGCCTGGCTCCTCCACCTCTCCGCAGGGAGGGACGACCTCCGTGTCGTCCGTTCCGACGCCGAAAGTAGCTACGAGCGCCAGCGAGTGGCGTCCGACTTCCCCGCCGAATCCACCGTAGCGGGGAGCGCCAGCGACCCGACTTCCCCCCCGTCACGCCAAAGCGCCTCGCGCAACGCCGGCTTTCGCGCCCTGATCGTCGCCCCCAAATCCGTCGTCCCCAACTGGTCCCTCGAAGCCGCCCGCTTCACCCCCGCCCTCACCACCGCCCGCCTCCTCCCGGGCCAGCCGCCCTCGCCCGACGCGCGCCTCCTCGTCATCAACTACACCCAGCTCCGCCTCCGCGCCGCCGAGCTCGCCGCGATTCCTTGGGACGCCGTCATCCTCGACGAAGGCCAGAACATCAAAAACCCCGCCAGCGCCACCGCCCACGCGGCCCGTGACCTCCCGGCCCGCCACCGCGTCGTCCTCACCGGCACCCCCATCGAAAACCGCCTCCTCGACCTCTGGAGTCTCTTCGCCTTCGCCCAGCCCGGCTTGCTCGGTCCGCAAGCCACCTTTCAACGCCTCTACAACGACAAGGAGGACCCCGCCGGTGCCCGCGCCCGCCTCGCCGCCCGCGTCCGCCCGTTCATGCTGCGCCGCACCAAGAGCCAGGTCGCCCGCGACCTCCCCGCCCGCATTGAGGAAGAACTCTCCTGCGAACTCGAAGGCCCGCAACGCGCTCTCTACGAGGCCGAGCTCAAACGCGCCCGCCAAATGCTCCTCGACGTCAAAGACGCCCGCCAGTTCGACGCCCAACGCTTCAACATCCTCCAATCCCTCCTCCGCCTCCGCCAGATCTGCTGCGACCCCCGCCTCGTCTCCCCCGACCCGTCGCCCCCCACCCGTAGGCCGCGAGCTCGCTCGCTCTCCGAAGCCCCCGTAGCGGGGAGCGCCAGCGACCCGTCCGAATCTCCGTCCCCACCCCCACCCGTCAACAGCGCCAAACTCGAAGCCCTCCTGGATACCATCGAGCCGCTCGCGGCCGAAGGCCACCGCGTCCTCGTCTTCTCCCAGTTCGTGAAGATGCTCGAACTGATCCGCACCGAACTCGACGCGCGCGGCATCGGCCACCTCCTGCTCACCGGCCAGACCGAAGACCGCCAGTCGCTCGTCAACCAGTTCCAATCCCCCGACGGCCCGCCGGTTTTTCTGCTCTCGCTCAAAGCCGCCGGCTCCGGCCTCAACCTCACGGCCGCGAGTTACGTCGTTCTCTTCGACCCGTGGTGGAACCCCGCCGTGGAAGCGCAGGCGATCGACCGCACCCACCGTATCGGACAAAAGAATACAGTCATGGCCTACCGCCTGATCGCAAAAGATACGGTCGAAGAAAAAATCCGCGCCCTCCAACGTGAAAAAGCCGCCCTGGCCGCCGCCGTCGTGCAGGAGGAAAGCCTCGCCACGGTGATGGACCTCGAAAGCCTCCGCCGCATCCTCGCCTGATGCGCCGCCTCGAAGGGGCAGTGCGCCTGCTACCAAAGCACGCTCACGCCAACCAAACGCGCGCAACCGGTCAGAGTCACATCAATCGTGGCCAACGGGAGGCCGAGGACATGCGCCGTGGCGAGGATATGGCGGTCGCAAGGATCGCGATGCTCGAAAGCGTAGTCGGCGGCACGGTGGACGATGGCCGGAGAAACCGGAACCACCGTGAAGCCGCTGGCAAAGGCCGAGAGCCATTCGAGCCGGCCGGTTTTCACGTAGGCGTCTTTTCCGGGATCTCGAATGATGCGGGCCAACTCGCTGAGCGTGACATCGGAAATGGCAAGATCGACCGCCGTCATCGCGTGCATGCGCCGCGCGGCGGTGGCCCCGGTCCTCGGGTCTCCGACCGCCCACCACAGGGCCGCATGGGTATCCAGAACAACCTTCACGCTTTCCAGTCGTCCCCTGCGTAAACCGGAGCTTGCGGATCAAAAGCGGGGCCGATCGTGATAGTCCCGGCGAGAAACCCGGCGGTAGGCTTTCCGGATGCGAGTAACTTGGGCGAGCGCAAGGCGCGGGCAGCCTTGGTAGCCTTGAGAGCTTTTTTTGGGGCCGGCTTCTTGGCGCGGGACTTCGTCAACGTGCTCATGTCGTCAAACTGTGCCGCGGCACCGCAGGTTGGCAAGACCGTCAAGGCATTCAGAAAAAGCCGTTGCCTTAACCTCCCGGCGGCATTCGCCGCCAATTCCGCCTGCATCAATTGCTTAGCGCCGCCCCGCTCGCGCTCGAAACGCGACATAAGCCACCTTGCCCACCGGCAACATAAACGACTCCCAAATATCGCCCGCTCCGCCCCGGCATGAGATCAGCGCGATCACCTCATCACCTTGAATCAGCACGATGTTTGCCGGGTGACTCATCGCCGGGCGTCCCGCCGCTCCCGCCACCTCGATGAACTCGAAGTAATAACGCTTTCGCGCATCGGCCACATAGAACTCCGCGCTCAAAAGCCCCTTCCCCGGTGACGGGAAAAGACCACGCACCTCTTCTGTGAGCTGCTCAAATCCGCACGGCTCGCAATGTTTGCGCATATAACCCACCACGAGCGACATCGTCGGCATCATAACGGAAATTCCAGCTTGATCGTTTCCAGCGCCACGGCTCCGTCCGTCACCGACTGGGCTTCGATCATTTGCAAAAATGCGTCCGCGAGAATCTGCACATCGCCCAACGCATTATGACGGCACCGCCCCTCCGTGGAAATACCCAGCCGCTCCGCAAGGGCATCCAGATTGTGCGGCCCGCTGTATCCCCATAACGAACGCGCCAGCGTCAGCGTATCCACAAACTCCGCCTCTCGCATCGCCAATCCATGTCGCACGCACGCCGCACGGATAAACCGCATATCGAATCGCGATCCGTTGTGCGCAACCAGCGTCGCGTTCTCCGCAAAACGGGCAAACTGCGCCAACCCGCCCGCCGCATTCGGCGCATCCGCCACGTGCTCGTCGTAAATACCCGTGATCTCGGAAATGATTTCCGGAATCGCCCCCGTGGGCCGCACGTAGGTTGAAAACTCCTCCGCCTGCGCGCGCCGCCCCGCGCCCGAGGAAATCCGCACGCCGGCGATTTGAATGATCTCGTGGTAGTTGGGCGACAGCCCGGTCGTTTCCAAATCGAAGATGACAAAGTTCATGGAGTTTAAGTGTTCTCGAAATGAACTTACCCGCACGCGGTGGACATCCGATGTCAGCCCCCGTCAGATAATGTAGCGATCATGCCAAAACCGAAGCCCGCGCGTCGCCGCTCGTCCGTCCCCGCTCCCAAACGCGACTTCCTCTCCTCGCGTCCACCCATCGAGCGAATGATCGCCGTCCACAACACCCTTAAGGAAGACGCGTTCCCCAACGCGCAAACCCTCTCCCGAAAACTCGAAGTCTCCTCGCGCACCATCCAACGCGACATGGAGTTTATGCGCGACCGCCTCGGCCTGCCCATCGGTTACGACGACTCGCGCTTCGGGTTTTATTACACCTAGGAAGTCGCCGCCTTTCCCACGATCCACCTCAGCGAAGGTGAACTGCTCGCCCTCGCCTTCGCCAAGGAAGCGCTCCAATCCAACCAAGGCACGCCCTACGCCGGCGCCCTCGCCACGGCCTTCAACAAACTCGCCGCCTCGCTCTCGGCCACCGTCAGTTTTTCCCCGGGCGAACTCGCCGGCCTGTTTTCGTTCCGCACCGCCGGACGCGCCCCGGTTGACGAAACCCTCTTCGTCCCCCTCGGCCAAGCCGTGCTCGAACACCAGGAAGTCTCCTTCGTTTACCGCAAGAAGCCCGACGCCGAGGCCGAACGTCGTGTGGTGGAGCCCTACCACATCGCGTCTATCAACGGACTCTGGTATCTCGCCGCCCGCGATCTCGACCGCGACGCGATGCGCACTTTTGCGCTCACCCGTATGAGTGCGCTCACCCTCCACAAACGCCACTTCAAGCGCCCGTCTGATTTTTCTCCCGACGTTTATTTCGGCGACAGCTTCGGCCCCTTTCGCGGCGAAACCGCCGAGACCGTCCGCATCTTTTTCGATTCCTACGCCGCCAACCTCATCCGCGAACGCATCTGGCACCGATCCCAAATAATTAAGGAAAAGCCCGACGGTTGCCTCGTGCTGCAACTCCACGTGCGAGACCGCTACGAAACCCTGCGGTGGGTGCTCAGCTGGGGCGACCAAGCCCGCATCCTTTCGCCCGCGCCCCTCGTCGACGAGATGCGCGAAATGCTCGCGCGCATCCACACCAGCTACGCCCGGGCACCGTGAGTGCATCCGTCGTAGGGGCGTGCCTCGCGCACGCCCGGGCCGTCAGCGATGTTGCGTGGCGAGAACTTTCCGACCCCCAAAGTCGCACCCGATGCTTTATATTAATTTTTTTATCACTTTTGCGTATTAGCGCGAAATTTATTAACATTTCCAGCGATCAATGCATGTTAGGACAAAAGTTTTTGCATGTCTGAGATTATTTTCGCATCATCGGACCCGTCCGTCTCCCGCCGCACGCAGCAAGAACTGGCTGCCGGGCGGTTGCGTAAACTGGCTCCCCGGCTCTACACATCGAATCTGGTGGACGAGCCAGGAGCGATCATCCGGCGCAATCTATTCTTGATTGCGGGGCATCGTTTCCCCGGGGCCGTCATCAGTCACCGGTCGGCGTTGAATACGGGTCAGGTAGGCAAGGAAGGTCGGTTGTGCATCACTTCGCCTGCCGCCAACCAGATGATTCCGTATCCGGGAGGCGGGACCATCCAACATTTTAACGGGCCGGGGCCGGCCGATGGGGATCGGTCCTTCATGCAAAGCGGTCTTTTGTTGGCCTCCTCAGCCCGAGCCTTGCTGGAGAATTATCAGCGAACCCGAGGCGATAAACCGAAGACTCTTTCGGGCGAGGAAATCGAGGTATGGATGGAGCGCGTCCAACAACTCAGCGGAGGCGATGAGCTGAATCGGTTGAGAGATGAAGCCAAGACACTCGCCCCGAAGCTCGGCATGGCGGTGGAACTCAGTCGCCTTGACGGGTTCTTTGCCGCCGCTCTCGGCACGGCTCCGACAAGCAAGCGCCACAGTGCGGTCGCGCGAGCCCGCGCCCGCGGGCTCCCTTACGATACCACGCGCGTGGATAACTTCGCGCACGCGGCGGCTGCGCTGGAGGGGACGATGATGCCGTCCTGTGCCGATCCACTTGCCGACGCCCGGCCGGATGATGCTTCGGTTGTTCACCGTCGATTTTACGATGCCTATTTCTCGAATTACATCGAGGGAACGGAATTCGAGGTCGAGGAAGCCGAACAGATCGTGTTCGCAGGATTGCAACCTGCCTCGCGCCCCAAAGACGCGCATGACATCACCGCCTCGTTTGAACTTTTGGCGGACCGCTCCCCCCTGCCCGGCTTTGAAAAGCCCGCCGCGTGGCTGGAAACACTTAAGCGGTGGCATTCCATTCTTATGGCCGGTCGCGACGAAACCCTGCCCGGATTCTTCAAGGTGCAGCCGAATCACGTGGGTATGCGACGCTTTGTCAGCCCTGATTTAGTCGAGGGCACTCTGGTAAAAGCCTTGGAGATCGGGGCAGGGTTGCACGACGCATTCGCTCGCGCCTGTTACCTCAAGCTGCTCGTGACAGAAGTTCATCCGTTCACCGATGGCAACGGACGCATTTCCCGGTTGGTCCTCAATCGACTGTTGGCTGCTGCGCGACTCGCGCCGGTCATCATTCCGAATGTATTCCGGGTTGATTACGTTACGGCGCTGGCCGCCTTCACGAACAACGCGCACGTCGAGCCCTTAGTGCTCGCGCTGTCCACGGCTCAAAAATTTACGGCCGGAGTGGATTTTTCGACGCTGGATCTCGCGCGCGACGACATAGAGCGCCGAAAAGCGTTCGCCAGCCCGCATGAGGCGAAACTGGATTGGCGCGGCCGGGAACGCTAAAATTCCGGTGCCTTACGACCGCTATGCTCGCCCGCATCCACACCCGGATTCGGAAAATGGGGTATTCGGAAAATGGGGTCGGGCCGAGAAATGTGAGTTTCATTCGGTATATTGACAAAACTTACAATTCTCGGGTGACCCCGTCGGTTCGTTGGCGTCAGTCACCTTTAATCACGCTTGGGCAACGGGGGCGGATCCGACTCAATTGCCGCGACATTTAGAAAATCAGATTTTTCGGGTTTTTACGGCCATCCCAGATGCGGACGATTTCCACGCGACCGGCGGATTCATCCACTCGATAGAAAATCAAATGCCACGGGCGATGCAGCACGCGTCGATAGCCGGGACGCGCCAGCAGGGGCGCCCCTTTGTGAGGCAGGTTCACGAGTTCGAAGATCGTGTCCACCAAACCGAGGCCCAGTCGTTCGGCGGCAGCGGGACTCTTCGAGGCGAGAAACGCGACCGCGTCTTCGAGGTCTCGGTCCGCCTGCTTGGTTAGCGCGACACGCCAGACCATTGCCGGACTTTTTGTTGCAGCTCCTCGCGGCTCACCGGTTGTGCACCCTCGCGCTCAAGCGAGCGAATGCCTTCGTCCACCGCAGCCAGCAACTCGGGTGATTCGTCGGACTCCAATTGATCACTCAACCAGCGGGCGATTTCACAACGCTCGGCCAGACTGAGTTTCTCGATGGCGACTTCGATCTCGGTCACTGTGCTCATGTGGGCAACGTTGCCGGTTTTCTGCCACCGGGCAAGTCCGCCGTGGGGTTCGAGCCGGACAGTGTCTCGCGAAGGACGGCAAGGGCGCGAAGGGTGCGGACATCGCTCGCTTGTCAAAAGTAGCAAGTAACGGCCCGACCCCGTTGGCTCGTCCGTTGCGGGTGGCGCACTGGTGGGCGGCCCGCTGGGCGGCCTGACCGGCGCGATGCCGGACCGTGCTCCGGTGGCGCCCCCGGCAATTCCGGCCCGGTCTGCCATGCCCGGTGCCCTGCCCGCCGACGTTGAAGCGATCTTGGCGCAGCCGGCCTACGTGGCGCCGGAGCCGGTGGTCACGAACCTGCCGACCGACGTGGGCTCGGTGCTGGATGACCAACAGCCGGTGCCCGAACTATTCTCCACCCCCGTTGATTCCGCACCGGTCCCCGTGCCCGCTAACGTGTCGGTCCCGGAGCAACCGGTGCCCTCAGTGGTGGAGAACCTCACGCAGGAGCCTGCCGGTGGAGCCGGGAGCGCGCCCAACCAAGTGTCCGGCGAAATCCCTGTTTCGACGGGACCAGAAATCGACCAGGCTCCTGCTCCCACTTTCGTCGATGCACCGGCGGCGGTGTCCACTCCGACGCCGAGACCGTTCCCGCAGGTGGCGCAGTTCAATGCGAAGGGCCTGCCCGACCGCGTGAAGGGCGACCCGCGTGGGCGTGACGACAAGTTTGGTATCGTGATCGTGGGGCCAGACGGCGTGGCCTACGGGCGGCGCGTGTTCAAGTCGGCGGGTCAAGTCGTGGTGCAGGATGCGGGCGAGCTGCTGGCCCGCCCGAAGTCCAAGACTGCCAACCGTTCGCTGACGGACCTCAAGGCCACCGGCTTCACGGTGCTGCACGAGCCGTTCCAATTTACGCAGGCCGCGCCGGACTTCAAGGTCTCGGCCTCGCCGGCGGACTTTGACCGGTGGACGGGCGAGAGCGTGCAGAAAAAGCAGGAGGTGCGCGCGGCGATCCAGCAGGGTGCGCAGCAAGACGTGATCCTCAAGACCATCGCGGACGCGGACGCGGACACGGCGATCGGGCTCATGGCGGTGCAGGACACGGTGGCGAATCTCTCGGGAGGCAGCTTTGCGCATACCACGCTCGGCCTGACCAAGCGCATCGACACGGCGGCGACGGGTGATCGGGCCGGCGCGAAGGCGACCAAGACTTTGGCGGCCGCGCAGGCGGACCCGGCCTCTCTCCTTTGGCAGAAGAACGGTAAGGTCTTCGGCATCCTCAGTCCCGACGAGTGGCAGGGCGTCAAGGAGTTGGCCGCGATGGGCGACAACGAAGGCGTGGCCCGCCTGATCGAAAGCAAGTTTGCCACCCCGGACTCGACGCCGCTGGAAACCCGGCAGGCGATGACCGCGTGGGCGGCGGGAGTGGCCGAGGAAGGCAAGCGCAAGCAGGCCGGTGACGCGGCTTACCGCGGCAAGGGCAGTGGCGTGGCCAAGCCGGTGGACGCGGCGCTCGATGCACCCACCGGCAGTGAGGACGGACCTAGCCTAAACGACACACTGGCAGACCCTTCCGGGGATCGAACGGCGGACATACCCCTAACCCCTAGCGCACGTGAAACCCCTCTTCAAACCCTACGCCGTGAACTTGCGGATTCGGGCGTGGATGCCGACACCCAGTCGGCCGCGCTCGAGGCCATGCTGGAATACGAGGAGCTTGCGGCGGGCGACATTTCCGACATCATCTACCACAATCCGGCCTTCGACGATTTCCGCGAGTCTCTGCGCGGGAGCAGTCTTGAGGTGGCCCGTGACAAACTCGACCGGGTAACCAACAACCTTCTCTCTCTCCATGACCAAGCACGAACTGGCTCAGGTGATTTACGGGCGTCCGATTCCCAAGGAGGAGTTGGCGCAGCGCAAGAAAGCGTATCTGTCCAAGCACTCGGCGCGATTGGCGAAGCGAATGCTGACCAAACCCAAGGGCTGACCGATGATCAACTCCGCGCAACCCTCCCCGCAGTTCCCGGCACCGGCAAGCTCGTGCCCGACTCATCCGCAGCCGTCGCCTTCAACCTGCGAACCGGCCTGGATGCGCAACGGAAAGCAGATCTACTTGCCGAGCTCGCTGGAGCGGTGGGAGCACCGCCACCCGGGGACGCGGTTCGCCGAGAAAATTTCGGAACCGTCCTCGATGGACTGAGCGACCGCACCCGCGCCGCCGCCGAAAAGCTGGGCGTCAAATTTGTCGGTCGCGGCGACGCTCTGCCCAAGGGTGTGGAGCGGCCGACCTTCATGGCCGTGACTTACGGGGCCGACGGCGAACTTCACTTGGTGGTGGGTGAGCGGGCGTTGGAGTCGATCTGGTATCAGTCGGGCTACGACCCGGCCGTGGCGGAGCGACTGGTTTCGGCGATGCTGGCCGAGGAGATGATCCATGCCGCGCAGTTGGGCGGGTTCCGTGCCGACTGGGTGGCGGCGGGCCGCACGGGCGACTTCGACGGCTACGTGCGCACGCGCACCGCGAACCTGCTCAACGACATCGTGCAGTTGGCCAAGGCCGACGACGCCCTCGCGCAGACCGTGCAGGATGCGTGGCGGCTCTACTTCGATGAGGTGCCGACCGTCTCGCACCAGACTTTGGTGAACATGCTCGCACGCCTTCGAGTGCCGAAAATGGGGTCGGGCCGTTACTTGCTACTTTTCCCTATTTCGCAGCGGCGGCATGCACGGTGCGGCGACTTGAGCGAGGCGATTTGGTCGGGCGCGTGGGTGCTTCGATGAGGACTTCGGCGGGAATTTTTAACCCATGATGTAGGGCGCGGATCATTGTCAGGCTCAGGGGGCGTTTGCCGCTCATTACTTCGGAGACGCGGCTTTTGGTGCCGAGGTAGGGGAGCAGGTCGCTGGGTTTGGAGTTGGATTGCTCCAAGCGGAAGCGGATCGCTTCCACGGGGTCGGGTTTGGAGATGGGGAAGTGGGCTTCTTCGTAGTTCTCCACCAGCAGCGACCAAAGATCGAGTTCGGCTTCGTCGGGCGGGGACTGATCCATGAGGCGCTCAATGTAGGCGAGGGCGGCTTTATACTCACGGTCGGTTTTGAGGACTTTGGCTTTCATGGCGGCGTGGGCGGTTAAATTTTGGTGGCGTCGATCTTGTCGTAGTCGGCGTGGGTCCCGATGAAGCGGATGAAGACGATATGGGTGTTGAAGTGGATGCGGACGATCAGGCGGTAGGCGTCGCCTTTGATGTTAAACACGACGCGGTTGCCGGGCAGGGGGTCGGCGGAGCGGTGGCGGGCTTTGATGTCGGCGAAGGATTTCCAATCGGCGTGTTTGGTTTCATGGAACCAGGCTTTGAGGGCTGGCTCGGCATTGGCGTGTTTCTCCCAGAAATCTTTGAGCGTTTTGCGGGAGATGATGCGCATGCGTTACGTGGATGATTGTTCCCATTTTGGGAACCAAGTCAAGGGTTGTGGGAATTCGGGCACAAAAAATCCCGCGGGCGGAGAGGCACGGCGGGATTCGGAGGTTTTAACCACTGATCAACACTGATTATCACTGATCCCTGATTGGATAAGTGATGATGAGTGAAGATAAGTGGTTAACTGTTTCAGAGCGTCGCGAGGGCGGCGTTGAGAGTAGAGCTAGGGCGTAGTGCGGCGGACGCCTTGGCGTTATCCGGCTGATAATAACCACCGATGTCCGCGGGTTTGCCCTGCACGGCGATCAACTCGGACACGATTTGGTTTTCGGCGGACGTGAGTTTCTCGGCCAGGGGGGTGAAGGCTTTCTTGAGGTCGGTGTCTTTGGTCTGGGCTGCCCTGCACGGCAGCCGAGCCGAGGGGGTCGGGTTGTTACATAGATACATTCCGATCTGGGTCAGCCGTTTTTGGGTTTCGCATCGTTTCATACTTGGAAAACGCCGACCAGAAGAGGCGCGCGAGCACCATCTTTAATGTAGGTAGGTAGCCGAGCATGGTGTCGTCGGCGCCGGGTTTACCCATGATGAAGTTGCCATCGGCCACAGCGCCGAGCGTGAGGCGCGGGTAGCTCAGGCGGCGATCAGGCGCGGAGAGGACGCAGAGTATCCTCCGGCCAGTGATTGAGCGTGCCGCTATCATTGGTCACGAGCTTACATCCCGCCTCGCGGGCGAGCTGCACCAGCCAGAAATCCATGATCTGTCGGTGGTCCTGAGCCTTGGCGAGGATGGCGCGTTCGGGCTTCTTCGTCGCGTAGACGATGCGGCCTGGGTGTTTGCCAGCGAGTTCGCCATCGACGGCGGCGAGAGCAGGGCCGACTTTTAATACATGGTCCTGCATGACGGCCGGGTTCATCAAGAGGCGCACGGCGGAGAGGTAGGTTTCGACTGCAACCGCCCAGCCTTGGGGCTTGGCTTTGTCGAGCCAAGCGCGGGCGAGTTTGTGGTTATCGTGCCCGGCTGAAATCGCGGCAATAAATACGTCAGTATCCAGAAGGTATTTCATTTTAGTCGTAGAGCGCCGCGTCGATAATCTCCTTGGACAAGCGCGGAGTGGCGACGATGACACGACCGGGGCGGCTGACGGGTTTTCCTTCGGCGGCGGCGGGTGTAGAGGGGATAGCGGCGCGGCGAAGGTATTCTGAGAGCGTCATGCGTTTCAGACGGGCCGCGCGGCGCACTTTTTGAGCTTCGGCGGCACTGAGCTTAAAGGTGAGTGTGGGCATAGTAATACGGTAATACGCAGAAATTGAGAATCAAGCCGGACTTTCGCTTGAGCCCTCCGCATCGGGAGGGTCCACCTCCGCGTGAACCGGTTCGGCCCTGACGACACGGAGGTCGTCCCTCCCGGTTAGGGATTCGGACAGAATTAATACCAACGAGACGAGAGATATGGACTTTGGTAGGCCGTCCGCTTGCGGACGCTCAGAGCGCCTGCAAGCAGGCGGCCTACGGTGAAATAGTAAGAATCTCACGGGACGTTGGTATAAAACACCAAAGCTGCGCCGGAATTGGAGTGCCAGCCAAGGAGCCGACAAGGGATGTTTACCAAAGGTAAATACCCGAAGGCGGCGACGCCGGATCGCGCTTCAAGACCAAGCAGAATGGGTATTTTAGTTTTGGCCGGATCCCTTACAACGGTCCACTCGCGCCAGCCGATCAGCGCGTGCTATTCGCTCATAGGGAGGCGGCCGTCTTCAGGCCAAGGAATTGGCGCACTGAGTGTCTGTCGTGGAATGCAAGCTCTGGCATCATCGAAAAGCTCGCAAAGCCCCCGCCTTATCCGCCCGTATGTCCGACCGCCTCTTCACTTCCGCGTCTTTGCGCGTATCATTAAAAGCTTTCAACCGCCCATGCCTCCGCGTCCACGTTCCCCCATTATGCGCAGCGTCCGCACGCCCGAGGCGTTGGACGCACTGCGCGTCTGGCTGGACGCCTCCGAATCCGGCACGCGCCTGCGCGGAGAAGCCTACTACAAGGACAACACCGTGAAGGCCGTGTGGTCCGAGGCCGACCATCTCGTCAAAGCCGAGGTCGTCGCCGATACGCGCTACGCCCTCACGCTCTTTCTGACGCGCGGCGAATGGAGCTCCCGCTGCGGCTGCGCCATCGGCTCGAAATGCAAACACGCCTACGCCGCCGGCCGCGCCTGGATCGCCGCCGTCGAATCCGGCGCCCGCGACGGTCGTGATCCTGGCGCCGCCGCCCTCCAGATCGAAGGGCGTTCGCTCGACGAGCCTTTAGACAAAACCAAATACGCCTTCGAGGCCGAGCTCGCCGGTTGGTTGCGCGCCCTGCCTTCGGCGGATGAAAGCTCCCGCGCCTCCGAGACCCATTTCTTCGCGGGGATTGCCGGCCTGCGCGTGCGGCTCGACGCGGGGGGCGGCTGGCAGATCGAAACCCGCCCAGCCTTCGACAAGCCCTGGAAACCCGTCACCCAAAAATGGCTGACCGACCTCGCTACCTTGCGCCCCGCTGACTTCGAAGCGTTGCCCCCCGCCGAAGCCGCCCTCGCCGCTGCCCTCTCGGCTGAATACCGGCTCTCGCCTGTTAAGCTCTCTCCCAAAAACCTCCCCGCCCAAGCCGTCACAGGGTTGCTGCGCACGCAAGCCGCGCGAGCCGCCCTCGTCACGCACGACGGCGATCCGTTTACCATCGAGCCCGCACCCCTCGTGCCCGAAGCAACCGCCTCCGCGACCCTGCCCGACCAGCTCGACCTGCGCCTGGTGGCACCCGACGGCCGCATCGCCGACTCCGCCCTCCTCGTCGCGTCAAAGCCCGAGCCACTCTACCTCTTCGATAAACGCATCTGGCGCGGCCCTCCGCCCACGCCTTCGCCGCGCCTCCCGTTGGCCGCGCTCAACGACCCGCGCCTGCTGCCCCGGCTGCGCGCCGCCGGCCTGCGCCTGCCCGCCGGCCTCGCCGCCGAGGTGCGCGTCGTCACGTTGCGCCCGCAGCTCAAATGCTGGTTCACTCCCGCCTTCGACGGAGCCGAGCGCGACTTCCACGCCCAACTCACCGCACGCTCCGAACTCCCGCCCTGCGAACAACACTGGGCCGGTGCCCCCTCCAGCTGGCAGTGGGGCAAAATCTCTGCGCCACCGTCGCGCAGCGTCGGCGAGCCTTTGCTTGAGTTCGACCTCTCGGCCGCCCGCGCCGCCAGCAACGACTTTGCGCGCTTCCGCCTCGTGTGGGACGGCTGGGCCGACGCGTGGACTCGTCCCGTAACCAACAACTTTCCGGACGATTTTCTCGCCTGGCACGCCGCCCTCCCGCCCGAGCTCGACGTGCAACTCTCGCCCGAACTCGCGAGCCTGCTCGGCGAGCCGCTGCACGCCTATGTGGACGTCTCGGTCGACCAAGCTCCCGGCACTGGCTCCGAACAAGACTGGTTCGACCTCACCGTTGGCCTGCGTGTTGAAGACACCAGCCTCAGCCCCGAAGAAGTCGCGTTGCTCCTCAAGGCCCGCGGCAAATGGGTCAACCTCCCGCGCCACGGTTGGCGGCGCGTGGGGACCAACGCCCACATCGACGCGGCATCCGCCGCCGCCCTCGACCGCCTCGGCCTCGGTGCGGACGACGTGCTCTCCGGCGGCCGCCCCGTCAAACACCGGCTGCACGTGCTGCAACTCGCGCTCGAAGCCGAGGCTCTCGCCGAACGCGATGCAATGTGGGTCCACCTTCTCCAAGACCGGGCCGCCCGCATCGCCGCGTTGCCGCCACCCACGTTGCCCGCCGGCCTGCGCGCGACGCTACGCCCCTATCAACAAGAGGGTTTTCAATTCCTCGCCCACCTCTCGGCTCAAGGTTTCGGCGGCGTCCTGGCCGACGACATGGGTCTCGGCAAAACCGTGCAGACCCTCGCGTGGCTGCTGCACCTTTCCCAAGGGAGGGACGACCTCCATGTCGTCCGCAACGCCTCGCTATCAACCAGCGCGCCGTCCGATCCGGACCGGACAGAGCCGGTCCCTCCCTCAAGCACTAAGCCGTTCCGCGTCCTCATCGTCTGCCCCAAGAGCGTCACCCACGGCTGGCTCACCGAAAGCGCCCGCTTCACACCCGACCTCGGCATCGCCGCCTTCAACACCGATACCCGGGCCGCCGCGGCCGCCGTCGCGCAGGCCCCGGAACTGCTCGTCGCCAACTACACCCAGCTCCGCCTCAACGCCGCCGCGTTCCGCTCCGTCAATTGGGATGTGGTCGTTCTCGACGAAGGCCAGTTCATCAAAAACCCCGGCAGCCAAGTCGCCGTATCCGCGCGCTCACTACGCGCAAAACATCGGGTCGTCCTGACCGGCACCCCCATCGAAAACCGCCTCGCCGATCTGTGGAGCTTGTTCGCCTTCGCGCAGCCCGGCTTGCTGGGCGATCACGCCGGCTTCCGACGCCAGTATAACGAAACCGACCCGGCCGCGCTCTCCCGCCTGCACCGCCGCGTGCGCCACTTTCTTCTGCGCCGCACCAAGGCCCAGGCCGCGCCCGACCTGCCCTCGCGCACCGAAGACGAAATCATCGTCGAACTCGAAGGCGGACAACGCCAGCTCTACGATGCGGAACTCAAGCGTGCCCGCGCCCACCTCCTCGGCGTGGACACCAGGAGTGCGCTCGACGCGGTGCGTTTCCACGTGCTCGCAAGTTTGCTCCGCCTGCGCCAAATTTGTTGTCACCCCGCGCTGGTCGATCCCGCCCACGCCGACCTCCCCAGCGCCAAACTCGAAGCACTGCTCGAACGCGTCGAAGAGTTGGCCGAAGAAGGCCACCAGGTCCTCGTTTTCAGCCAATTCGTCGGCATGCTTGAAATCATTCGAGACCGCCTCGTCGCCGCCAGCATCGGCCACCTCATCCTAACCGGGGCGACCGAAAACCGCGCCGAGTTGGTCGAGACGTTTCAAAGCGATCCGACCAAAACGGTTTTCCTGCTCTCGCTCAAAGCCGCCGGTTTCGGCCTCAACCTCACGGCCGCGAGCTACGCGATCCTTTACGATCCGTGGTGGAACCCGGCGGCCGAAGCCCAAGCCATCGACCGCACCCATACATCGGGCAGACGAAGCCGGTGATCGCCTACCGCCTGTTGGCGGAGGGCACGGTCGAGCAAAAGATCCGCCTCCTCCAACGCGAAAAAGCCGCCCTCGCCGCCGCCGTCGTCCAAGAAGAGAGCCTCGCGACCGTCATGGACCTGGAGAGCCTCAAACGCATCCTGGCCTAGGCGTGGTTCACCTTTTTTAAGCTGATCAGACTACGTAGGCCGCGAGCTCGCTCGCGCTCCGAACCGCGCCTGCAAGCAGGCAGCCTACCTACGGACAAATGACCCGACCCTTCAGCTTAAAAAGTAGACCTAATCCGAAAAGGTAGGAGCCCATTTATGGGCGATGTCTCGAAACGCCGGCGCGTGCTTGCAGGCCATCGTCCGAAAAACCAGCAGGCCGAAAACCGCCGCTACTTGTCCATCCCGCCCTCACCGTCCTCCAGCACCGCGCGCACCTCGACAACCAGGCGTTCCACCTCCTCCAAAACCCCTCGCGTCTCCGCCCGCACCTCCGCGCGCCAACCGGCTTCAGCCAGTCCTTGCTCATCCACCGCATCCAGCCCTGCCAGCGCATCGCGCAAATGGCCGCGCGCTTTCTTGAGTCGCACCAACACCGACCCCGCAAAAATCTTTTCCGGCGGCCACTCGTCTTCACCCTTCGATCCCAGCGCCCCCGCCAGTTTGCCGCTCGCAATCATCACGCCCTCAACCAGCTCGCGCAACGGGTGCTCCCGCGGGTCGTCAACCGTCAACCACCCGCGCTCCTCGACTTCGTCCATTAATCGATGCCTCAGCTCGCCGATGCGCACCAGCAGCGGATGCTCGTCGTCCTCGTCAAAGCCGTCCCCGCCTTTCCACTCTTCCGATTCGGTTTCGGCCAGCGCCTCGTTGGCGGCGGCGTTCGCTTCGGTAATCCATTCATCGCGCTTCGCCTCCTGCTCCGGCGTAAGCGGCTCGGGCTCCGGTTCGCCGCGCTCGCGACGCAACCGCGCGCGCTCCTCGTCCATCACCCGTTCAAGCTCCTCCGCCGCCAGCCCTTCGCGCTGCATGCGGGCGGTTACGCGGTCGAGCAACAGATCCATGCGCGCGGCCTCCGCGTCGGCGACCGCCTCGAATTCGCTGGTGGGCATGTCGTCGTCTTCATCCCCATCGTAACCGCCTTTTGCGTTTACGGCGGCAGCATCGGCGGCGTCGGTCAGCCGCTGCATCGATCTATTCAAGCCCCGTTCGTTCGCCTTGCGTTGCTCCTCCTCGCCGGCTTCGTCCATCGCCCACGCCGCCTCCGGGTCCAGCACCAGCTGGTAACTCGCCGATTCGATGACGACGCGGCCGTTCGTCTCGCTATGCCACTCAAGATAGAGGCTGTTGCCCCAGTGCCAGGGAAACGGCTTTCGCGCTTCAAAATAAACCATGAGCTCGTCCATCGAGCAGTCCGGCACTTTCACTTTGCGCGAGGCGGTGATATCGCCCGTCACGCCGCGCTGCGCCAGGGGGAAATTGTCCCACTCGCCGGGTCGCGCCGGTTTCGGATCCGGGTTGGTAAACCGCAACAGGTGCCCGGCTAGGTCGCGCCACGCGTTGCCCGCGAGTTCGAGCACCACCGGTTCGTCGCGGCCCATGAACCACAGGCGTCCGGTCACGCGTCCGCGCACCCGGTTGTCCACCTCGCCCTTGATCAACGATTCTTCGATGCGCCACGCCATGTGCCGGAAGTTGAAGCACCCAAAAGCCGGACGCCAGTTTTCAGTGGTTCGACCGGTGGAGCGGGTTGTCCCCAACACGCTGACGCGGCCCGGCCGCGCCAAACCCCAAGCCAACGCACTGGGGACGGCGCGTTCCACCCTGTTCATTTTCTCGCTTTTCATCCGCCCAGCGGCCAGCTCACTTTCCCCTATGACCCGCTACGAAGCCTTCACCTCCAACACCTGGCGCACCGCTGGCATGGCCCAAGTCGTAGTCGCCCGCATTCGGGACGGCGGTCGCGCCGAAATCGGCTTCTTCCTCGTGGACCTGTGGTGCCTCGGTGTGAAAGACGCCTTCCTCATCGACGACGGCGGCGAATCCGAATTCCGCGAACTCCTCCGCGATCGCCTGCCCGAGGATTTCCGCGAACGCCTCCACCCCGCCTGCGCCAAAAAACTCATCGAAGGCGCCGTCGCCTACGCCGAGTCGCTCGGCTTCGCCGCAGTCCGCGACTACCGCAAAGCCAAACGCGTCCTCACCGGCCTGACCGCCGCCGACTGCCCCGAAACCTTCACCTATGGTCGCGACGGCAAACCCTGCTACGTCGAAGGCCCGGACGATGACTCCGACCGCACCGCCCGCGTGATCCAGCTCCTCCAAAACCGCTTCGGCCGCGACGGCTTCGATTACGAACTCTTCACCGACGACGCCGAGCCCGAAGAAACGGATGACGTCGGTGAGTCCCGTGAATCGCTGCGGACCTTCTTTACTGATCACGCCGACGACGGCCTCGATTTCTATGAGTTCTCCGGTATGGTCGCCGCCCTGCAAATCTGCCCCGAGCCCGTTACACCCGTCACCTTCGTCAAACATCTCTGGGGCCCGGAGACCCGCATCTGGGCCAGCCTGGAGGAAATCCACGAGTTCACCGAAGACGTCCGCGTGTATTGGAACTACATCGCCGACCTCTACTCCGGCTATGTGCAAGCCCGCGACGACGACGAAACCTTCTACCCGCTCGACATCTACCTCGACGATTTCCCGGAGGACGACCACCAGACGGCCAAGATCGCGCGCCTGGCCACCAATACCTCCCTCTGGTGCCGGGGCTTCATCCGCTTCACCAAACAATGGCCGGAAGCTTGGGGCGATGCCCTTACACGCACCGAATTGGAACCGGCTTGGGCGATCATTCGCGCCTGGGCCGACCCCGAAAAACCCGGCAATATGCACCTAATCACCGGCAGCCAAGACCCCGCGGATCCCACCGCATCCTCCGACACCCATCGCCTGCCCCGCGCCCTCCTCACCCTGCTCCGCGCCCTGCGCCCTCACCCCGGAAAACAAGCCACGTCGCAACCCTAGCTGGTCCCTATCGCCGGATCGGACCATCCCCCCGTCCAGCATTGAGCACCGCTTCGGCCGCGACACGCCTGCTCCTCGGTCCCGCCACCTCTGGGGCACCGACCTCTCGGCAGGACTGCCCACCGCCGCCGCGGCCGCCGCAGCCGTGCTCGCAAAGTTTCCGCATCTTCAACTCACCGCCGACCTCAGCCACTGAGTCTGCGTCTGCGAGTATCTTTTTGAAGATTTCGACGCGGGCGCGTTGGCGTTGGACGGCCCGGATGCGATCGCTGAACGTGGCCGCACACGCGCGCCCCGGCCGCCGACCTTCCCGCCGTCTGTGATTGGATGGCGCTCCGCCAAAACGCCCGCTTTTCGGCACCGACGTGAACAGACCATTTTGTCACATTATAAGTGACAAACGAGTGTGCCGTCCCACGAAAAATTACGCAGGCAGGGCCTGACCTTGTGTCAGGCCGGTTGGGCGCGCGCACGCCGAGAGACTACCCGGCCTCACGCAAGGTGAAGCTACACCAATCGGAAAATTCAGTCGTTACAGGCTACTAGCCCGGGCTAACCTGTGGCTGTAGATTCCTAGGGTTAGGCGTGCGCGCTCACGCGAATCCCGCTTTGTTAGACCTTCATGAGTTCGCCGGCCGTTATCACCGCACCCCGCCAACCGCCCTCCGGCTTCACGCGCCATGTGTGGCCGTTGATCGTGCGCAACCGGTGGCCGCTCATTTTTGCGCTCATCTTGGTCGGCCTGAGCGGCGGCGCCATCGCGGTGCAGAACGTATTTCCGAAGTGGCTCTTTTCCTACGTGCTCGACGTCGAGAACATCGACGTGGCCGAGCGTTGGCGCCGGCTCGCCTGGCTGGCGGCCGGCTACCTCGTGCTCACCGGTATCGTGCGCATGGCGTTCTGGCACCTCGGCTATCGCCTGTTTACCCGGGCGCGTGAAAACGTGGTTTTCTCCCTTCGCGGAAAGTTCTTCCGCCACGTCAACCACCTCTGCCTGCGCTTTCATGGCACGCACTCGTCGGGCGAACTGTTCAGCTATCTTTTCGGCTCACCGCTCAACGCGATCATGTTGTTTTTCCAACATGCGACCATGGGGTTGCCCGGCGCCATCGTCTCCGTGCTGCTCACGCTCGCCCTCTTCTGGCAATGGGACTGGATCATCGGGGCGCTGCTGCTCCTCACCGCGTCGTTGAGCGTGCACATGATGATGCGCTCCCGCCGGCGCATCGAAAAAATCCAACGTGAGTTTCAGGCCCTCGAGGGCAACGTGAGCGGCCAGGTCGCCGACCTGCTGCGCGGCAACAAGGCGGTT
>JANODO010000010.1:0-2969 GCA_031412735.1 Rariglobus sp.
CAGATCACGCTTCAGGTCGCCCGTTTTCATCTGCTCAACCAGCGCACCGATGCGGCGCGCCGGATCCTTGAGGAGAACATCGCCAAGACCCCCGACTTCCTCCCGTGCTACCTGCTGCTGGCTTCCATCGCGGAGACGGAGAAGAAATTCCCCGAGGCCGTGGGATTGCTGGACAAGGTGCTGGCGAAGGACGCGGATCACCCCGAGGCACTGATGCTGATGGCGCAGGTCCGCGTGGGTATGGGCGACAAAGAACGCGCGATTTTGACCCTCGAACGCGCCGTCACCGTGTTCCCGAACTCAGCCCCCTTTCACACGCTCCTGGGGCAGGCGCGTCTGTCTGCCGGCAACGTCACGGGCGCCACGACCAGCCTCAATCAGGCGCTTCGCCTCCAACCCGAGACGGCCCAGGCCGCGCTCAGCCTCGCGCGCTTGCAGATCGGTCAGGGCGACTTTGCCAATGCCATCAAGAGCCTCACCCCGTTTGTCACGCCACCGGCAAACGTCGGCGAGGCCTGGCTCCTGCTGGCCGCCGCGTATCGCGGCCAAGGCAACCTCGACCAGGCCCTGAAAATCTACCAGGAGCTGGCGCAGGCCAATCCGAAGACGGCGCAGTTTCGCTTTCTGGAGGGCGCCGTGCTGCTCCAGCAAGGCAAGCGCCCGGAGGGCCGCGCGGCCTTGGAGGCGGCCCACGTCTTGGAACCGGACTTCCTCCCCTTAATCGAGGAACTCTCCAACCTCGACATCGCCGAGAAGAAATTCGAAGCCGCCATCGCTCGGGTGCAGGCCTACATCGCCAAGCAGCCGGGTGCCGCAGCCCCGCACGTGATGCTCGCGGGCATCTTTTTGCGGCAGCCCGATTTTGCCAAGGCGGAGGCCACCTTGCTCAAGGCGATTGAACTGCAGCCGGACACCCCGGTCGCCTACATGCTGCTGGCCAAGATCTACGTCGAGACCAACCAGACCGACAAGGCCATCACGAACCTCACCGCCTCGCTCGCGAAGAATCCGAAGGATTTCGGCGCGGCCTACATCCTCGGGTCGCTTTTCGAGGCGCAGAAGAACTACCCCGCCGCCCGGGACGCCTATGAGAAGTCCATCGCCGCCAATCCCAAGTTGCCGGAAGCCCTGAACAATCTCGCCTATCTCTACAGCGAGCACCTCGTGGATTTGGACAAGGCCCTCGACGCCGCCCAGCGCGCACGCGAGGCCTCGCCCAGTCAGGCGGAAATCGCGGATACGCTCGGGTGGATCCTTTACAAGAAACGCCAGTATCCGCGCGCCCTCGCCCTGCTGGAGGAAAGCGCGGCCAGGCTGCCCGGCAACCCCGATGTCCAGCATCACCTCGGCATGACCTACTACATGTCGGGCCAGGAGGCCAACGCCCGCCGCGCCCTTGAGCAGGCGCTCCAGCTCAAGGCGGATTTCCCCGGCGCCGCCGATGCACGCCAAGCCCTCGCAGTCCTGTCCGCGGATGTTGCGGGCGGAGCCGAGACGCGGGCCACGCTGGAAAAAGCCCTTGCCGTCCGCAAGGACGACCCCGTGGCCAACCTCCGCCTGGCCGCTCTCCACGAACGCGAAGGCAACGCCGACAAGGCGCTCGCCACCTACGAACTCGCGCTCAAGTCCAACCCGGCTCTCGCTCCCGCCGTTCTCGGCCTCATGCGCCTCCACACCGCGCGCAACGAGCCGGCCAAGGCCCTCGCGCTCGGCCGCGAGGCGCGGAAACTCCTGCCCGGCGACGCCCAGCTGGCCGCGACGCTCGGCCGCCTCGCGTATCAGGCGGGCGACTTCACGGGCGCGCTGACCCTGCTCCAGGACGCCACCCGCCGCCAGCCGGATGACGCGGACGCCCTCTTCGATCTGGCCGACGCCGCCTACGCCCTCGGCCAGTTGCCGCCGGCGGAGACCGCCTTGGCCGACGGGCATCGCGCGGCACCAAACTCAACACGGGCATCCGCCGCCCGTCAATTCCTCGAACTGCTCACCCTCGCGCAACCCGGTGCGGATGCCGCCGCCGCCACCAAGGCCGCCGATGCCGCCTTGGCCCGGGAACCGGCCAATGTCCCCGCGCTCATGGTCAGGGCCACCCAGCTCGAACGTGGCGGAGACGCGAACACCGCCCGCCAGACCTATGAGCAGGTGCTGACGCGCTTCCCGGATTTCACGCCCGCGAAGCGTCGACTCGCCATCATCTACTCCTCGCTGCCCGAACTGCCGAAGACAGCACTGGAGACTGCCACGAAAGCCCGCGAGGCCTTCCCCAGCGATGCCGAGGTCACCCGCGCCTTCGGCCTGATTCTTTTCCGGCAAGGCAACTTCGGCCGCGCCTCAAGCATGCTGCAGGAAAGCGCCCGCACCTTCGCCAACGACGCCGAGATCCAATATTACCTCGGCCGCGCGCAGCACGAGCTCAAGGAAGACGCCCCCAGCAAACGCGCGCTCCAGAAGGCCCTCGACCTCGGCCTCAAGGACGATCTGGCCAAGGAAGCCCGGCGGCTACTGACGCCGCCGCCGGAAAAGAAGAAATAGGGTTCCTCGCTGTTTCCAGTGGTAACAGCCGGCGACGGGGAGTCCCAAAGGGGCGAAAAATTAAAAGCCCAAGGCAACGCCCTGGAAAATGTGCCGGAAAACGCCAAGCCCTGAAAGGGCGAAACCACCCGCCGGTGCCGCCCCTTCAGGGCGAAGAAATCTCCTCAACCCGATTCCCAGGGCGTCGCCATGAGCTATCTAATATCGCCCCTACGGGGCTCCCGACCACGCCACCATCGAGCCACTGAAAACAGGGTGGAACCTTAAATCTGCAGGGCCTTTCTCCTCCCCTTCCCCCAAGAGATCGACAACGCGACCACGCGGCGCACAACCTTCGCGGCATGTCCATCTCCACGCCTGCCGCCACGGCTTCCGGTTTCTTTCGCAACCGCAGCGTCGTGCGCTGGGGCATCATCGGTTGCGGCGACGTCACCGAG
>JANODO010000011.1:0-25902 GCA_031412735.1 Rariglobus sp.
CGCCAACGCCGGCACGCTCGCGATCAACGGCGATATCCTCCGCTTCGGTCTCGCCGCCATCCCGCAGCTCACGTTCCAAGCTGCCGAAGGGGCCACCATCTCGCTCACCGGCACCAATGCCGTTTTCCAGCTCTCCAACATCGCCGACCTCGCCAAAACCGGCGGCGGCACACTCGATCTGACCACGTTGATCGCCAATCAGAGCACGGGCAATCTCCTGCTGCGGGACGGCACGGTCATCGTGCGCACCGAGGCTCAGCTGGGCGGCAGCAATGTTATCTTTGGCGCGACCGACCGCGGCACCTTGCGCATCGCGTCCACCGCCACGCAGTCCGCGATCGCGGCGGGCGTCGGGCGGTTTATCACCGGTGGCGACGGCACCTTCGCCGACTTCCGTAACACCGTTTTCAACTTCGCCTCGGGCGATGGTATTTTCCTCACGGACGCCGACACCGCCGTTCGCCTCTCCAACCTCGTCAACTTCACCGCTAGCCGCCTCGTCAAGACGGGTGCCGCCGACCTCCTCATCGACCTGATCGATCCGATCACTCCGTTGGCCACCGCCAAGGTCCTGCCCAGCCTCCTGGTCCAGCAGGGCAACGTTTTCTTCCAAGCCGCTGACACCACCGCGCTCACCCTCGGCGGTCTCGACCAGTCCGGCGCGGGCGGCAACCTCAACCTCGGAGCACTCAATACCACCATTGACCAGGCGTTCGCGGGCACCTTCTCCGGCGGTCTCACCGGCACCGGCAGCCTCACGATCAACACGCTGACGAACGGTTCGCTCCTTTCCACTGGCACGCTTTCCGGCTTCAGCTCGGTCACGCTCGGCGGAGACGGCACCGGCGCAGTCACCCTCAATGGCAACAGCACCTACACCGGCCCGACCAACGTCGTCGCAGGCGGAAGCCTGATCCTCGGCGGGACGCTCGCCTCGTTGGCGATCGACGTCGCAAGCAACGCCGCCCTCACGCTCACCGCCTCCGACCGCCTCGATGACGCCGCCACGGTCACCAACGCCGGCACCTTTGCGCTTGGCGCGAACTCCGACGCCGTGGCCACCTTCACCAGCAATGGCGGCACCTTGACCGGCACCGGCACGCTGACCGCCTCCACCTACGCGCTGAATAACAGCACGACCATCAACGCCAACCTCGGCACGGGCTCCATTGAGATCCAATCGGGGACGACAACCCTCGCCGGATCGTCCGCCGCCACCACCGTCGGAGTCGCCAGCGGCGCGACCCTCGTCACAACTGCCACCGGCTCCCTCGACGACACCTCGGCCGTGACGCTCACAGGCACAGGCATCCTCACCCTCGGCCAGTCCGAAACCATCGGCAACCTCAGCGGGGCCGGCACCGTCAACCTCGGCGCCAACACCCTTTCGTTGTCCAACGGCTCCAGCGCCACGTCCGCCGCCGTCATCAACGGCACCGGCGGCCTTACGCTCCAGTCCGGCACGCAAACGCTCTCCGGTGCCAACACCTACACCGGCGAGACCAACGTGACCGGTGGCACGCTCGCCCTCACCGGCAGCTTGGTCGGCACCACGATTAACGTCTCTTCCGGCGCGGTGCTTACGTCCACGGGCGGCTTGTCCGACGCCACGGCTCTCAGGCTCAGCGGCAGCGCCGCCGCCACGTTTACCGGAGCCGAAACGCTCGCCAGCCTTAACGGGGCCGGCACGCTCGCCGCCACCGACCTCACGGTAGCCAGCCTCAACGGCACGTCCACGATCTCCAGCAGCGGCACCGTCACCGCCTCGTCCGGTAGCTTCGGCGGCGTGCTCGCCAGCGGCGCACTCGTCAAGGACACCGGCGGCACGCTTACCCTGAGCGGCACCCACACTTACACGGGTGGCACCACGGTGAACGCCGGCACGCTCGCGCTCACCAACGCCACCAACACCCTGTCCGACTCCGGCGCGCTTACGGTCAACTCCGGCGCGACGGTCGATCTCGGTGCCAACACCGACACGGTCGGCAGCTTCACCAGCAACGCCGGCACCCTTGCAGGCACCGGCACGCTGACCGCCTCCACCTACGCGCTCAACAATGGCTCCGTGGTCAACGCCCGCCTCGGCGCCGGCACGGGCACCGTTTCCGGTGATGTCCGGCTCAACGCCTCCACCGGCGCGGGCACGTTCACTGTCCTCAACGCCGCCACCCTTCGCGGCGTGGGCACCCGGTTCGGCGGTAATCTCGTGGTCAACCCGGGCGGCACGCTCGCTCCCGGTGCCAGCCCCGGCATCACCACGGTCGCCGGGAATTGGACCCAAAACGGCACCTTCGCCACCGAGCTCGGCGGCCTCGGCGGAGCCGGCGCGATCAACGGTCACGACCAAATCCAGGTCGGCGGCGCGATCACGCTCGGCCCGACCAGCACGCTCGCCCTCCAGCGCTTTGGCGCCTACGGCGAACCCGCGCGCGGCGACTCGTTCCGCATCATCGTGGGCGACATCGCCGCCCAACGCTTCGCCACGGTCACCAGTGGTTTCACGACCGGTCTGGTGCTCGACCTCGCCGACGGCACGCTCTACGGCACCGGCCTTACGGGTGTCGGCACCAGCCGCCGCGTCGATCTCACCACGCTCCCCGGCCTCGACGCCAATACCGTTGCCCTCGTCGGTGCCATCCAGGCCGACGCATTCGCAGCCGACTCGGCCAACGGGGTTCAGTTCAACTCCACGCTCGGGGCCTCCGCCCCGGCGGGTGCCGCCATTCGTGCACTGCTCACGAGCGCGACCGGCCCCGGCAACGGCGTTAACGTGGTCTCACCCGAAAGCTTCGCCGCCGAGTCCGCCTACGCGGTCCGTGCAACCCGCCACTACTCGGAAACCGCGCTCTCCACCGCGCCGATCATGCAAGCCGGCGATTTCTCGCTGTTCGCCGCCTACAGTTCACATCAGGCCAGCACCGAGAGTTCGGTCAACAAGGCTGACTACGACCTCAGTGGTTACGGCGGTTTGGTCGGCGCTCGTTATACCTTCAACCGCGTCAAGCTCGGCGCTTTCGCCGCATTTGACTCCGGCAATATCGATTCGAGCTACCGCAACGCCGACGTCGCCGGCACCGTTTACGGCCTCTTCGCGGAAGCACCGGTGATGGATCGCCTGACCGTGAGCGCGAGTGCCTCCACGGGATCATACGAGAGCGATTCCTCCCGCGCCTCGCTCTTCGCCGGACCTCGCGCCCGCGCTTCCGACATCGATGCCAAGGCGAACGGTTTCTCCCTCGGCCTCAGCCACGAACTCATCAAAACCAAGCGGGGCGGTTTCTCTCCGTATATCGAGTTCAACTACGTCGAGTCATCGTCCGATTCTTTTATCGAGACCGGCGCCTCCGACGCACTTGCGGTGCAATCCATCGACTACACCAGCCTTCAGGGCGAACTCGGCGCGCGCGGTTTTATCCAAGTCTCGGAGCGCTTCAGCTTCACCGGTCAACTCGGCGTTTCACAGGAATTCGGCGATGACGAGACGGTTGTGAAGGGACGCCTCGCCTCCGGCACCGCTCCGATCCGCGTGGTCTCGCCCGGTCAGGGCGACACCGCGGTGTCCGGCGGGGTCGGCGCTCGCTTCGACGCCACCCGCCGCGTGTTCTTCAATGCCGGGGTCAACGCCTCCATCATCTCCGACGCCGGTCCTTCCACATCCTTCCGTATCGGCGGCGGCATGAAGTTCTGATTGTAAAACGTCCCGCCAGACCGAAGTTTCAGTCATCCTTCCTTCCCCATGACCAAAATCATCAGCTACGGCATTCCGCAACGCATCATTCGCGACACCCAATCGTTTCAACTTGTGGCCATGATCGATGGAGCGGCCGCAAACGCCCAATTCATTAACAACCTCCAGGTGCTTGGTCAGCAGCGTCAGCTGCTCGCCGAAGTGGCGCAGAAAATCGCCGCGTTGCCTCCGACGGCCACGGTCGAGGAACGAGCCGCGCTCCAGACGCACCAAATCCAACTTGACGCCCGCGTCTCGGCGAACCTCCAGTTCATGACCACGCATTACGGCTATTCGGTAAAGAATAACTACATGCTCTGCCCGGTGCAGTCCGCTCTGCTGCTCAAGGCCAACGACGATAAAGGCCAGCCCCTCGAGGATGCCAGCAAGGCAACGTTGGTCGCGGAACTCCAAACGGCCGAGGCCTACGACGGATTGCAGGCTCTGCGTAACAAAGCCGGCGAATTGGCGGCCGATCCGGCCAAAAAAGACCAATTCGAGGCCATCAAGGCAAAGCTCAAGGACGACTACGATTTCGACCTAAACAGCCACTACATTCTCGAGGTGCGCAAAGGTGCCCTCTACGCGACGGTAGAGGCTTGATCGCACCCGGACGGGGCCGCCGGCCGGGGGCGGCCTCCGGTTGCCGTTTGCCGGCAAACGCTTGTTTGCCCGTTGACACTTTTGCGCGCTGGACAACGTCTAGTTGTCCGCGCCCTTGCTCGCGCGCGCCAACCGGCCCTATCGCCCTGACAAACCTTACGGAGAAATTTTGGGAACAATCCAAAAATACGCGCATCACACTTCCTCTGAACGTATGTCTACGAAAGCTCAGGAAGTAGCAATGGATCGCCTGCTTGTTGACCGCTTCAAAAGCGGCGACGAGGCCGCCTTTAACGAGATGGTGTCTCGTTATTGGGATCGCATCTACGGCATGGTCCATCAGCTCCTGCGCAACCAGCAGGACGCCGAAGAGGTGACCCAAGATGCCTTTATCCGCGCTCATCGCGCGTTGGCCAATTTTCGCGGCGATTCTGCGTTTTCGACGTGGCTCTACCAGATCGCCACCAATCTCGCCCGTAATCGCTACTGGTATTGGTGGCGTCGCAAGCGGGATAAGACCGTGTCGTTCGACCAACCGGTCAGCGATGACAACTCTACGCCCCTCTCCGAGGTGTTTTCGACCGAGATGGCGACGCCTGGCGACATCACGGTCACCCAAGAGCTCGTCGATCACATCGCCGTGGGCATGGAAAAGATCAGCGCAAAACACCGGGAGATCCTAATTTTGAGAAACGTTAAAAATATGGCCTATGAGGACATCGCCGAGGTGCTGAATATCTCGGTTGGCACCGTGAAAAGTCGCATCGCCCGCGCTCGCGAAAGCCTTCGTGACGCCATCGGAAAGGATTTCCAATGAACGACCGTCGTTTCGTTGAATTACTGAATCTCTACGTTGACGACCAGCTGGCGCCCGCCGAGGCCGCTGAGTTGGAGGCTGCGGTTTTGAGTAATCCCGCCCGCCGTCGCACCTATGACGAGTATTGCCGGCTGCACCGGGGGTGCAGTCTGTTGTGCGACGGAGCGCGCACCTTGGCACCGTCCTCTCAAGGCTTCGCCCGCTCGTTGAGGGATGCCGAGCGGAAGATGGCCGCACCGCGTCGTCGCTCGTGGTTCCCCGCGTATGCCGGCGTCTACGGAGGGACCGCCTTGGCTGCCTGCGTCGCTGTGATTTTGTTGGTGAATCGTCAGTCCCCGGAATCTTCTTCGGGTGTCGTTATTGCTAGCTTAAACAACCCGCCCGCCATCGTGACTGCGGAACGTGTGCCGTCAGCGGTCACCGTCTCGGTCGCTGCGCCAAGTGTCGGCCTTGTGTCGCCGTTGTTTGATGTTCAGCCGGTGGTGACTGCGGCTGTTCTTGATGTCGCGCGCAATGCGCGCGAGGTCGAGATCGCCTCCGCCGATCGCGAAGCGCTGGAGTGGATGCAGCGCGTGGACCTGCTGCCGCTTCAACGCTTGGTGATCGATGAACAAGCATTCGAATCCCGGCCGACGTTGCAGCCGGATAACCGGGTCTTCCGCAGTCGTCACTCGCTCCAGGGCTCGGCGGAGTTCACGGCTTTCCAGTTCCAGCGCTGAATCGGCGGATCGGGCCGTCGCCTAGCGCCACGTCGGCGCAAGGCGGCCCAGCCTACGAAGACAGCGCTTTCTTGATGAGTTGCTCGGTCGTGGCCTTTGGCCCGAGAGCCAGGGTCGCCCGGCGAATCGCCTCATCCGCGTCGCCCGTTTTGTAGCCAAGCGCGCTCAGAGCGAGCACGGCGTCCAGCATTCGTTTGTCGGACGGAACAGAGCCGGCATCTCCGGCACCGCTCGCGGAGAGCACGGTTTCGACGGAGCCGGTGGAACCGACTTTGGCGCGGAGCTCGATCACCAGACGTTCGGCGGTTTTTTTGCCGATGCCAGGGCACTTCGCGAGCGTGGCGATATCGCCGCTGCCGATCGCGCTTTGGAGCGAGGGGAGGGAGAGTTTGCTCATGATCGTGAGGGCCATCTTCGGACCGACTCCGGTGACGTGCTCGATCATGAGACGAAAAAAATCACGTTCGGCCGGCGTCGCGAACCCGTAGAGCGTCTGCGCATCCTCGCGGTAGATGACCAGCGTGTGGAGCTTCACGGCCGAACCGGTGGCCGGCAGCTTTTCCGCTGTCGTCACCGGGATGTTCACTTCGTAGCCAAGCCCATTGAGCTCGATAATCGCGTGTAGGGGAGTCGCCGCAACCAGCAGGCCTTGAATGGAGGTGATCATGGGGAGGCGGGAATGACCAATGTCCAATGTCCAATGACCGATGATCGGAGTTGCATGAAATGAGTGATGGTTCCGAAGTCAGACATTGGTCATTGCGTCATTGGTCATTGGTCAATTCGGGCGGCGCATCAGCGCAGCCCGAGCACGTCCTGCATGTCGTAGACGCCGGACGGGCGGTTGATGACCCACTGAGCGGCGCGAATAGAGCCCCGCGCAAAGATCCCTCGGTCGGAGGCTTTGTGGGTAAGTTCGATGCGTTCGCCGAGAGCGGCAAACATCACCGTGTGATCGCCCACCACATCGCCGCCGCGCAGCGCATGAATACCGACCTCCGTCGACGTGCGCTCGCCGGTGATGCCCTCGCGTCCGTGTCGGAGGGCCTCGGACGTGAGTTTACGTTCTTCCAAGATAATTTCGAGCAGGCGCGCCGCCGTGCCGCTGGGTGCGTCTTTTTTGAAGCGGTGGTGCATCTCGATCACTTCGGCGTCGTAATCCGAACCGAGAACCGCCGACGCGCGCCGGGTGAGTGCGAACAAAAGATTCACCCCCACCGAATAGTTGCCGGACCATACGCACGGGATCTTCGCGGCTTCGGCGAGGAGCGGTTTCTTTTCATCCGTCGAATGGCCGGTGGTGCCTACGACCAGCGGCTTGTTTTGAGCCACGGCCAGCCGCACGACCTCGGCGGAAATCTTATGCGAACTAAAGTCGATGATGACGTCGCCTTGGGCGATCCCGGCGGCGAGATCGTCACCGGCATCAATCGCGGAGGCGATGAGGGCACCGGCTTCGTTTGCCGCTGCGGTGATGGCCTGGCCCATGCGGCCGCGGGCCCCGATAAGAGCGATGCGAAGGGACATAATTATTCTCCAAGTGACTTGAGAGCGGCGACCAGCGTCTGCTCGCTGGTCCGGGTGAGTTCCGTGAGAGGCTCGCGAACCGTCGCCGAGCCAATCACTCCGGCGCGAGCGAGCGCGTATTTCACCGGGACGGGATTGGGCTCAATGAAGAGGACCTTAAAGATCGGGTAGAGCTTGCGGTGGAGCTTGGTCGCCTTGGCCAGATCGCCAGCCAGACCGCTGTTGACGAACTGCACGACCTCCTTGGCGAACAGGTTCGAGGCCACGCTGATGACACCTTCCGCGCCCACGGCCATGAAAGGCAGGGTGAGACTGTCGTCGCCGCTTAGCACGGTCATATCCTTACCGAGGGCCTGCTTGATTTGGTCAACGCGGTCAACGGATCCGCCGGCTTCTTTGATGTAGCGAACATGCGGATACTTGGCGCGCAGGCGTTCAATTACCGGGACGCCGATCTCAATACCACAACGGCCGGGAATGGAGTAGAGGATCACGGGCTTGTCGGTGGCCTCAGCGACGGCCGCGAAGTAACGATAAACGCCTTCCTGCGAGGGCTTGTTGTAGTAGGGGGCGACCACGAGCACGGCGTCGGAGCCGGCGTCGGTAGCAAGGGTGGTGAGCTGAACGGCTTCCTTGGTGGAGTTGGAGCCGGTTCCGGCAATCACGGGGACACGGCCGCGCGCGAGCTCGACGACGGCACGCACCACGTCGAGATGTTCCTCATGCGAGAGGGTAGGGGACTCACCGGTCGTGCCAACCGGGACGAGGCCGTTGATTCCTGATTTGATCTGAAACTCCACGAGTTTACTCAGATCGTCATAGGCGACGGACTGGTCTTTCTGAAAGGGCGTCACAAGCGCGGTGATCGTGCCGGTAAGAGGGCGGAGTTTCATGTCGGGTTTACGGAAGATACCTTGCACAGGAGAGCACCCCACTTTAACAAATCCGCAACGTTTTTTATCCATCCCCACTTGCATGTCGCAGACTACCGAAATCTTTAACGACTTGCTCAAGCTGGCTGTAGAAAGCAGCGCGAGTGACATCGTGATCAAGTCCAATAAACCCGGTTACGTGCGCATGTCCGGTCGCTTGAAACCCGTCGATATGGACCCGATTTCGGCCAGCGAAGTGCGCGAGTTTATCGACACCCATGTGCCGCGCGTTTTTAAAGAACGCTGGGAGGACGAAGGGCAGGTGGACTTCGCGTATTCAGCCGAGGGCATCGGGCGTTTTCGCGTGAACGGATTCCATCAGCGCGGCACCGCCAGCATTGTGTTTCGCCATATCAAGAGCCGCGTGCCGACGTTTGCCAACTTGGGACTCAATCCCGAGCCACTGCTCAACCTAGCCAACTGCAAAGACGGTATCGTGCTTGTGTGTGGTGCTACCGGGTCCGGCAAGAGTTCCACCATGGCCGCGATGCTGGGTTGGATTAATGAAAACCTCGATAAGCACATCGTTACACTGGAGGACCCGATCGAGTTCACGTTCCAAGACGACAAATCGGTTTTCCAGCAGCGCGAAATCGGGCTCGACGTGCCGACCTTTGAACTCGCGATTAAATCCGTTCTGCGGCAGAACCCCGATATCATCCTGATCGGCGAAATGCGCGACAAGGAAACCTTTGAGACCGCCATTTCGGCAGCCGAGACCGGCCACCTGGTATTCTCAACCATGCATGCCGCAACCGTGGCGCAGTCTCTCACGCGACTGTTTGAGTTTTTCCCGCCCGAGCAACAGCTTCAAGCCCGCCGGCAAATCGCCGGCTCACTGCGCGGCTTTATCTGCCAGAAGCTAATCCCCATGATGGAGGGTGGTGGTCGCGTTCCCGCCAATGAAATCTTGAGCGCCGATAGCGTCATCAAGACTCTCATTCTCGAAGGGCAATTCGAGAAAATCCAAGGCCTTCTTGAGAGCGGCACCGACTCGGCCAGCTTCTCGTTTAACCGTGATCTTTACCGCCTCGTTAAAGCGGGCACGGTCAGCAAAGCCGAAGCGCTCCGGTTTTCTCCGAACCCGCAGGCGCTGGAGATGAACCTCAAGGGGATCTTCTTTAAAACCTAACCAACGCGGTTGCTGGAGCCTGGCGAGAGCATCACTTCGTCGGGCCCGGCGGGAGCGTTCCGTCTGCGTTTTTCTGGCTTGGTTTAAGCGAGCCGGAGCCTTACCCGTGATCGTTTCACATCATGGCTAACGCACTTATTTTTTCCGGACAGGGCGCCCAAAAAGTCGGCATGGGTAAATCGCTCCACGAAAACTCCGCCACGGCGCGCGCCCTCTACGATGAGGCCAACAGCGTGCTCGGCTGGGATCTCGCGAAGATTTGTTTTGAGGGACCCGACTCCGAGCTCACCCAGACAAAGGTGTGCCAACCCGCGCTCTTCGTTCACGGGCTGGCCGTCCACGCCATCTTGAAAGAGCAGGGGAAGCTCACCGACGTAAAGTATGCCTTCGGCTTAAGCCTCGGTGAAGTCACCGCGCTCACGGTTGCTGGCGTGTTTGATTTTGCAACCGGCCTCAAGGTCGTGGCCGAACGCGGCCGCCTCATGCAGCTCGCCTGTGAACAGACCACGGGAGGCATGGCCGCGATCCTCGGCGAAGAGCGATCCACGATCTACGATCTCTGTGCCGCATTCGACATCGAAGCCGCCAATTTTAACGCACCCGGCCAAGTCATCGTCTCGGGCGACAAAGCCAAGGTCGATGCCGCCGTCGCGGCCGCCAAGGACCGCGGCATCAAGAAGGTCATCGCACTCAACGTCGCTGGCGCCTACCACAGTCGCCTGATGGAGCCGGCCCGCGCTGCCTTTGCGGCTTACCTCGAAGGCATTCACTTCGACGCGCCGCAGCTCACCGTGTTCACCAACACCACGGGGCAAACGGTCAGCGAGCCCGTCGCCATCCGCGAGGCGCTCGTTAAACAGGTGGTTTCGTCGGTCTTGTGGGAAGATTGCATGCGTTCGGCCGTCGCTGCCGGAGCGACCACGTTCCTCGAACTCGGGCCAGGCGGCGTGCTCGCCGGACTCGCCAAACGCACCGACAAAGCGTGGGTTGTTAAAAGTCTGGCGGAGTTTTCCGATTTAGCCGCTTGAATGCGGTGAGGGGCGGCTACACGCTTGTCCCTTAAGTTAATTCAACCGCATCCGCAGTCCCGCACCGCGGGACTACCTCAGCCTGACCGCATGGACGTCTCCCTCACTCGTAATTTCTGCATCATCGCCCACGTCGACCACGGCAAAACGACGCTCTCCGACCGCCTGTTGGAATACACCAACACGGTGACGCAGCGCGTGCTCACCGAGCAGCACCTCGACTCCATGGACCTCGAGAAGGAACGTGGGATAACGATTAAGAGTCACCCGGTGACCATGCATTACCCGGCCAAGGACGGTCTCGTCTACAAGATCAACCTTATGGATACGCCCGGGCACGTGGACTTTGCTTACGAAGTTTCCCGCTCGCTGGCGGCCTGCGAAGGTGCCGTCCTCCTGATCGACGCAGCCCAAGGCGTCGAAGCCCAGACCGTCGCCAACGCCCACCTGGCGACCGCGCAGGGATTGAAAATTATCCCGGTCATCAACAAGATCGACCTGCCTTCGGCCAACTTGGATCTCTGCATCACGCAGCTCGAGGACATCCTCATGATTCCGGGCGAGGAAGCCATCCTTGCCAGCGGCAAATCAGGCATCGGCATTCAAGATATTTTAGAGGCGGTCGTCGCACGGATCCCTCCGCCGCGTTGGTCGCACCACCCGGCTACGCGCGCGCTGGTGTTCGATTCCCTCTACGACAGCTATCGAGGCGTCATCACGTATGCTCGCGTCTTTTCGGGTGCCGTGAAAGCGGGCGATCAGATGCTCCTGATGAGTAACAATCAGAAATCCGAGGTGAAAGAAGTCGGCGTGTTCACGCCACAGATGACCAAGGTCGATATCCTTGGCGCCGGCGACGTGGGCTACGTGATCTCGAACATCAAGGACACCACCGAAATCAAGATCGGTGACACCCTTACCCTCGCCAAAAACCCCGCCACCGAAATGTTGCCGGGCTACAAGGAGGTTCGCCCGATGGTGTTCTGCGGTCTGTATCCGCTCGAATCCAACGACTACGAAAAACTGAAAGCCGCCCTCGGTCGGCTGCGCCTCAACGACGCGGCGTTTCTCTACTCGTCAGAGAGCTCTCTCGCGCTCGGCTTCGGCTTCCGCTGCGGCTTCCTCGGGCTACTTCACATGGAAATCGTGCAAGAGCGCATTCGTCGCGAGCACGACGTCGATATCATCTCGACGTATCCAAGTGTTGTTTACCACGTGAAGCCGCACAGCAAACCGGAGATTGACGTGGATAATCCCGTCAACCTCCCGGACCCGGGCACGATCGAGTATATCAGCGAGCCGACCATCAAGGCCTCCATTCACATCCCGAACGAATCCATGGGCGACATCCTCTCGCTCATTATGGAGAAGCGGGGTCTCTGCGATCACACCGACACCCTGGATGGCAACCGCGTGATGTTGAGCTGCGTGCTCCCGCTCAATGAAATCCTGGTTGATTTCAATGACCGCCTGAAGTCCGTCACCCACGGCTACGGCTCGATGGACTACGAGCTCGGCGAGTATCAACAGTCCGATCTCGTGAAGATGGACATCATGATCAACGGCGACCCGGTTGACGCGTTTTCGAGCATCGTTCACCGCGACAAAGCCGAGGGGAAAGGCCGCGTGCTCTGCGAAAAACTCGCCGAAATCATCCCGCCACAGATGTTCAAAGTCGCCATTCAGGCCGCCATCGGCGGCAAGATTATCGCCCGCGACAACGTAAAGGAAATGCGCAAGGACGTGACCGCAAAGTGCTACGGCGGCGACATCTCTCGTAAGCGCAAGCTCCTCGACAAACAGAAAGAGGGCAAAAAGAAGATGAAGATGATCGGCAAGGTAAACATCCCGCCCGATACGTTTATCCAAATTCTGAAGAATTAAGATCGGAATGTAGGAGCCCATTTATGGGCGATTTCGAGTAACCGATCCGACCGCTTTAAACCATCGCTTGCCAAACCATCGCCCGTGAACGGGCTCCTACCTTTAAAACCGCCATGTTTTTCGGACTTTTTTCATCGGTCGAAACAAAGATGCGCGCCACGGCCGCCAACTGGCTCGAACTCGCCGACAAGGTTTACGATTACCGCCGTGACGCTCTTTCGGAGTCGGAGCTATCCGCGCTCCAGCAGGCAGTCGGCTCGTTGCGTCGCCAGCTCAAAGAGAAGAGCGATGCGAGCCGGCTGAAACTCGACATCGAGGCGCTCGAGCGCGTGCTGCACAAGACAGGCGGCACCCATTACCCAAAATCGGGTTGGATGGAGAACGTGGAATTCTTCCTCGTCGCCGCGATCGTCATCCTCGGCGTGCGCATGTATTTCGTTCAGCCGTTCAAGATTCCGACCAACTCGATGTGGCCGAGCTACAATGGAATGACGCCCGAGGTGTTCGCGTCGAAAGCCGACGAACCAGGGCCGGCGGGTAGGGTGCTCCGATTCCTGGCAATGGGCGCGCGCCCGCGGACCCTCGATGCGCCCACCGACGGCGAGGTGCTGATTCCGATCGCCGGCCGCCAGTCCCGCGGACTCATCAAATACAACGAGATCAGCGGCCGCTCGTGGTTTATTCTGCCCGCACGCAATCGCGAATACGCGCTCATGATCGGTGATCGCTGGGTAACCACCCAGGTGCCGCTGGACTTCGATTTCGATTGGGTCATTCGCGATGCGTTTTTCAAAAACGAAAAGTCCCTGAGCGAAGGCCTCGAAGAAAAGTTAATGCGCGGTGAATACGTGGACAAAGAAGTGAAAACGCCGGCCGGTATCGAGCGCATGCGTTTCATTCGCACGGGCAAAAAAGTCCGTGCGGGCGAACGCGCGCTGTCTTTCGATATTCTCACGGGGGACCAGCTTTTCGTGGACCGGGCTAGTTATCATTTTGTGAGGCCCCAAGTCGGCGATGGCTTTGTTTTTCGCACCGACCGCATTAATCACCCGGCCATGAAAGACGCTGCCGGCCGGCAGTTGGAGCAGTATTACATCAAACGTCTCGCCGGTGTGCCCGGCGACCGGTTAGAGATCCGAGATCCCGTGCTTTTTCGCAACGGTGCGCCGATCACCGGATCGAAGGCGTATAACGGAAACGCTACCCGTGAGGGCAATTACTCGGGCTACCGCGCCGGTGGGATTTTGGCGCAGGGGCAGGCATTCACCGTGCCTAAGGATTCGTATATCGCTCTCGGTGACAATTCGTCGAACAGCTTGGACAGTCGTTATTGGGGAACCGTGCCGGCCGCCGATGTGGTCGGGCGACCACTCTTAATCTATTACCCGTTCACGAAACGCTGGGGCCCGGCTCCGTAATCCTTAGGACGTTTCGACCAATTTCCGCGTTTAGACTGTAGGCACCGATGAGGAGATGGGAATTTCCCCGATAAGTGAGCCGCCGCGCGATTCCGGGTTGTAGCGCGGGACGCCAGCGACTTACTCACCGACAGTCTTTTCGATCCGGTTCGTCGGCTACTAGTGTCTATCGCACAATAAACATTATGTCTAATCGACTAATTGGAGGATCCGGTAAGATGCACATCACCTGTCTCAAACGACTCCTCTCTTCAATTGGCTCCAAACGCGTTCCGCTGGCGTCCTACTCCATCCGACTTCCCTGCCTAACGACCAAGGCATCGGCGTGCTCGATGGTGCGGTCGACCAGTTCTTGGAATTCCTGAAGGACTCGGGAACGAAGAACTGGCAGATCTGCCCTCTTGGTCCGACCGGTTACGGAGATTCACCCTATCAGTGTTTTTCGTCCTTCGCCGGCAATCCTTACCTCGTCGATTTATACCCGCTCGTTAATGGCGGACTTTTGACGCACGCCGATCTCGAAAGTGTCCGTCAATTGCCCCGCGACCACGTCGACTACGGTTGGCTCTACGTCACCAAATTCCCGCTGCTCTTCCGCGCTTTCGAGGCGTTCGCCGCGCGCCGTGCATCCTATAAACTTCCCTACGGCGACTTCGACGCCTTCAAGGAATCCCAAAGCTCGTGGTTGGAATCCTACGCGCTCTTTCTCGCCATCAAAGATTACTACCACGGCGCGCCGTGGTGGGAATGGCCGGCCGACGTCCGTTTCTTCACGCAGGCAAAAAAGAGCGCCCTCGCCAAGACGGTTGCGGCCCGTGCCGAGGCCCATGCGTTTTTCCAATACCTGTTCTTCGGCCAATGGGGCCGTGTGCGAGCCAAAGTGGCGTCCCTCGGCATCGAAATCATCGGAGACGCGCCGATCTTTGTCGCGCGCGACAGCTCGGATGTATGGGCCTCGCCGCACCTGTTTCAAATCGACCAGAAAACCGGTGCTCCGCTCGCGGTGGCCGGCGTGCCACCCGACTATTTTTCCGCCGACGGACAGCATTGGGGTAACCCGCTCTACAATTGGGACGCGCACGCCGCCGAGGGCTACAAATGGTGGCTGGCTCGACTGAAGGCCAATTTCGCGGTCTGTGACATCGTGCGCATCGACCACTTCCGCGCCTTTGACACCTATTGGTCGATTCCCGCCTCGGCCACCACGGCGCGAATTGGTGAATGGAAACAAGGTCCGGGCCTGCCCTTCTTCGCGGCCGTCAAAGCCGCCCTGCCCCAGGCCCGATTGATCGCCGAAGACCTCGGCGGATTATTCCAATCGGTTCGCGACCTGCGTGACGCCACCGGACTCCCCGGCATGACTATCCTGCAATTCGCGTTTGGAGATGATTCGGGCAACCTTTACCTACCCCATAACCTTCGCGCCAACAATATCGTGTATCCGGGAACCCACGACAACGACACGACCCTGGGTTGGTATCGGTCCGCTTCCGAAAAGGAGCGCGACTATGTGCGCCGCTATCTCCGCATTGAAGGCGACGAAATCGGCTGGGATTTCATCCGTGCCGCCTATGCCTCCGTGAGCAACCTCGCGGTGATACCGATGCAGGACTTCTTTAGCTTGGGGGCCGAGGGGCGTTTCAACACGCCCGGCCAGGCGGCGGGCAACTGGCAATGGCGTTATGCCGAGACGCAGTTACGCCAGCTCCACCACGAAGGCGGCGGCGCTTACCTGCACGACTTGGCCACGCTCTACGGGCGGGCTTGAAGCCCTCCTGCGCGGGCAGCCCGAAGCGGGTCTAGGAGCCTGTCGGACTTAGACCGTCGAAACCGTCTGTAGGCGCATAAACGACTTTTCGGTTCGATTTTATTGAGAATACGGAGCTACGGAGGGCCTTAATTGAGATTGTAATCTAAGTCCGACAGGCTGCTAGGACTCCGGGATACGCGGGATTGAGCGCGCGTTTAGTTACAACCGCTATGAGAAATGTAGCCGCGAGCGCCGGCGAGTGGACCAAACCACTCTCTGGCGCTCGCGGCTACGACTTTATTTGAAGTGCTCTCGTATTAGATAGCCGTTTCGCCGTTCTCGCCGGTGCGGATGCGGACGGCTTCGAGGAGGTCTACCACGAAGATCTTGCCGTCGCCGATTTTTCCGGTGCGGGCCTTGTCTGCGATCAGCTTAACCGCAGCGGCGACCTCCGAATCGGCGACCGCAACCTCGATCTTAACTTTGGGGAGGAAATCCACCGTGTATTCAGACCCACGGTAGATTTCGACGTGACCTTTTTGGCGCCCGAAGCCTTTGACCTCGGTGACGGTCATGCCCTCGATGTTCATGGCAGTGAGGCCGTCCTTCACTTCCTCGAGTTTGAACGGCTTGATGATGGCGATGATGAGTTTCATGGCGGTTCTTTAGTCGTTTTGGCTTAGCCGATATAGCCTTCTTCGCCGTGCTCGGCGGTGTCTAAACCGGTGGACTCGACCTCGGGAGTCGGGCGCAGCCCGACAACCGCCTTGACGATCAAAGTGATGATCACGGTCGCAACGACACTCCACACGATGGTCAAGGCGCACGCCTTGATCTGTGCGACCAGCAGGCCTTCTTTGAGGGGACCGACCACCGAGTTGATCTTTTCGTCGGCGAACACGCCGGTGAGGATCGCACCCAGGGTGCCGCCCACGCCGTGCACGCCGAACGTGTCGAGTGCATCATCGTAACCGAGGATCTTCTTCAGGTAGGAAACCGCCAGGAACGGAACGATACCGGCGAGAACGCCGATGATGACTGCCGAGTTCATGGAAACGAATCCTGCACCGGGGGTGACGACCACCAGCCCAGCGACGATACCCGAGCAGAAACCGAGGACCGAAGGATGACCTTTGAGGACCCACTCAGCCATACCCCAGGTGAAACCGGCGATGGCGGCAGCGAGGGTCGTCGTCGCGAAGGCGTTGGACGCGATCGCATCGGCACCGAGCGCGGAGCCGGCGTTAAAGCCATACCAACCCACCCAGAGCATGCCCGTGCCGACGGTGCAGAGGACGAGTGAGTGCGGGGGCATCGGGGCTTTGCCGAAGCCCGCACGCTTGCCGAGCATGATGCAGAGCACCAGCGCGGACCAGCCTGAGGTCATGTGCACCACGGTGCCACCGGCGAAGTCGATCGCCTTGATCCCGGCCTCGGGGTTCAGAATGCCCGACATAAAGCCGGTTGTGGACCAGACCATGTGGGCAAACGGGAAGTAGACCGCGAACATCCACAGGGCCACGAACAGGAGGACCGAGATAAACTTCATGCGCTCGGCGATCGCGCCGACGATCAGCGCCGGAGTGATGATCGCGAAGGAGAGCTGGAACATGGCCCACATGGAATCGCTGATCCAGTAGTAGCCAGCGCCGACCGCACCGGGATTCACGCCATTGAGGAAGGCATAGGCGGCGTCGCCGATGAAGGCGTTGCCCGCACCGAAGGCCAGGCTGTAGCCGATGGCCCACCAAAGAATGGTGACCAAGCCGGCGATGCCCATGCACTGAGCGAGGACGGAAAGCACGTTCTGCCTGCGGACGAGGCCGCCGTAGAAGAGCGCCAGGCCCGGCAAGGTCATGAAGATAACCAGCGCCGTGCTGACCATCTGCCAGGCGTTGTGGCCGGGACCGGGCCCGGGGATTTTCGAGGCGACGTCAGGAGTGCGCGCCGTGTTGTTTACGTAGGCTTCGAGATCAGCGAGACGTTGCTCGACTGTCGGTTCAGCAGGTGCCGCCGGTGCGGCTTCCTGGGCCTGGCTCGTGGAGAGCGCACAGGCTATAAAGAGGAATGCGAAAATGTGACGCGCGTAGCGCAAAAAAAGATATTTCATGAGGCAAAAGTTCAGAGTGAGTAAGGTTGAGTGGAGGGAAAGAAGGAGTCAGTCCGGCGGTGGCCGGCGGATCCTTGTTTCTCCTGCAATCGCCTTGGACGCTCTTTGCCTCCGCCGGCTCCTGATTGCTAGTCGACCTGAACGCCCACACCGGCGCGGGCACGGTTAAAGGTTTTTCCAGATCAAAAATAAAAGAGATGCTCTCTCGGCCAACGGCCTTCGCGCAGGAGCCCGTCGTTTCAGCCGAAAGGGAAGCGAATAACTTCACTTGGTCTACCCCCGCCTCCTGCAGCACCAAATCCCGTGAACTTTTATCCGGTGCGTTGTGGACCTGTCCCCAATCAAGCCAGCACAAGCCCGCGCAGATAAGCGTGGCGAGCAGCAGCTGGAAGGGCGAACGCACGGGATGCATCGGGAGCAGTCTCCACTAGCAACTCCCGTTCCATCCACCGAAGCGGTGGCTCAATCCGCCTTTTACCCTTCGGACTTTGACGGGCTGTAACGAGTGAGCCGGTCGATCCACGCCAAAACCAGGGCAGACATTACGAACGTAATATGGATCGCCACCTGCCACATCATGCTTTGCTCGGACATCTTATCGGCATTGATGAAAGTTTTCAGCAGGTGAATCGACGAGATGCCGATCAATGCCATCGCAAGCTTTACTTTCAAGACACCCGCGTTGACGTGCGAGAGCCACTCGGGCTGGTCGGGGTGGTTGTTCAGGTTAAGGCGGGAGACGAACGTCTCATAGCCACCGACGATCACCATGATGAGAAGATTTGCGATCATGACCACGTCGATGAGTCCCAGCACGGTCAGCATCACAATCGTCTCGGTGTCATGAACGCCGGCCGGCACCGAAGCGGGCGCGGCGTGGCCCAGCACGGCGAAGGCGATCAGATGCCACAACTCGACCAGGAAACGGTAGACGTAGACAACTTGTGCAAGGATGAGCCCCAGGTAGAGCGGAGCCTGAAGCCAACGGCTCAAAAAAATGAGATTACCCAAGGGGGCATAAGAGGAACGTTCTGAAGACGGCATATAGAAAAAGTGAGTAGTTCAGTTCAAAGAAGAAAATGGGTGATGCGCGGAATCGCCTCAGTGTTGGCATCGGCGAGAACGTAATGACCGGCGTCTTCCAGATAATACGCCTGCGCCTGGGGCAAGCGCTTTTTCCACTCCGCATAAAAGTGGTCATTGAAACAGAAATCGCGCCCGCCCCACACGATGAGAGCGTCGTTTTGTTTGAAATGTTTAAGCCCGGCCGCCGTGTCGCTGAGTGTGCGCCAAGTCGGATGCGACGGGAGCATCGGTATGTCCTTCACGAAGGCGTCCACCGCCACGCGGTTGTCCCAGGAATCATACGGGAGCAAGAACCCGCGTTTTTCGTCGGCGGTGAGCTTGCGGCGGTGCATCGACATCCACACGGCCGGACCGGCGAAGCCGTTGAGCCCGCGCACCAGTGCAGTCCCGGGGAAACTGGTTTTGCAAAGACCGATGCGGCGGGGAATGTGCGCCGAGGGAAACGCTCCGGTGTTGAGGACAACCAGCTTGCCGATGCGTTGCGGATAACGCGCGGCAAATCCAAAGCCAATCGCCCCACCCCAGTCGTGGACGACCAGGTGGATCCGTTTCACGCCGAGATGGGTGAGCAGCGCATCCACGTCGCCGATACGTGTCTCCAGTGTGTAGGGGTAATCCTGTGGCTTTTCGGAAAGCCCCATGCCGATGTGGTCGGGCACGATGCAGCGCAGGTTGGGCGCGACGGCTTGCACGAGTTCACGGTAATAAAACGACCACGTGGGATTGCCGTGCAACATGAGCACGGCCTCCTCGGTATCGGTCGCGCCGCCTTCATCGAGGAAACTCATGCGCGCGCCGCGCGGAGTCGCGAAGGATTTCGGCGTGAAGGGATAGAGCGGCTTGAGCCAATCGGGAATCGTTACCATTCGAGTGCGAGCATCAAACAATTGAGTCCGCTGCCGATGCCGAGCAGCGCGACCTTGGTTCCTTCCACCACCGCACCGGCTTCGACCGCCTTGGCGAGCGTGGCCGGCAATGCCACCGAGCCGGTGTTGCCGAGGGTTTCAAACGTGGAGAAATCTTTGGTGAGATCGAGTCCGAGGGCTTCGTAGAGTTTGCGACGATGCGTGCTGCCCACTTGGTGGCAGATGAAGCGGTCCGCCGTCGTCGCGGTGTAGCCGGTTTCAACGGTGAACGCATCCCAGGTTTCGCGGGCGAGCGCGAGACCGGCAGTGAGCAACGCCTCGCTGTCGGTCTGCATGGCCAACGCGTCGGCCCCATGGGTGTCACCTTGGCAAAGTTCGCTGTGAACCGTCGCCGCGCGGGCAATGCCGCCGAGCAGCCGATGTGGTCGCGCGCCCGCCGGCAGGATCGACTCGTGACACACCACGGCGCCGACCGCTCCGGAGCCGATGGTCAGGTTGGCGAAGAAGGGCTTGATGCCGTTCCGATCGAGCGGCGCTTCGAGGAGCGTCTTGAGGGTTTGTTGAACAAGCGGGCCGCCGTTCTCACCGGACACGACGAGCGCGCACTTGATTTGTCCGCTTTCGATCAAGCCCGCCGCGACCGTGAGCGCGTTGAGAAAGCCAAGGCAGGCGTTAGAGACGTCAAAAATTTGCGCCGTCGCCGGCAGGCCGATCTTGCGATGGGCGAACGATGCGGTGGCCGGCTCCATCATATCGCGGCACACCGCGCTGTGGATAAACAGCTCGACCTGCTCCGCGCGAAGACCCGACTTCTCGAGCGCGGCTTTGCCGGCGGCGGCACTGGCATCGGACGGCCGCGTGCCAACGGGCCACACGCGACGCTCGCGAATGCCGGTCATTAGTTCCAAACGGCCGAACGGCAGCTTTAGGCGTTCGTAGAGCGGCCGCAGAATCTCTTCGACCTGAGGCGTGGTGAGAATGTCGTCGGGTAACGCGACGGCCAGCGACTCGATGCAAGTGTAGGCGAAACGCATCAGGCTTTGGTCGGCGACTCCATGCGCATGGAGAGGCGCACGATTTCTTTGTCGAAGAAATTACTGCCCAAACCCGCATCGACCGTGATGGTCGCGGCGTTGATCCCGCTGCTGCGTTCGCTGAGAAGGAACACTGTGGTGTTGGCGACTTCTTGCGTGCTCAGGTTGCGCTTACGCAGCGTGAGTTTTTCCGCGTAGAGGTAGCTCTCCAAATAACCTGGAATACCGGCCGACGCGCTCGTTTTGAGCGGACCAGCTCCGACCACGTTGAACCGCACCTCGCTGTGATCGCTGAATGACTTCGCGAGAAAACGCGAAGCCGAGTCCAGCGCAGCTTTGACGGGACCCATGTAGCCGTAGTTGTCCGGCGTGACCTGAAGCGACGAAATGCCGATCGTCACGACCGAGGCGTTTTTCGCGAGGAGCGGCTTGAACGCGTTGGCCACTTCCACGAGCGAGAACGCCGAGATCGCGGTGGCCTGGAGGAAGTCGGCGCGCTTGGTCTGCTCGAACGGCTTGAAGCCCTCGCTGTAGTTGGCGAACGCGATCGAATGAACGATGCCGTGAATCTGCGTGTAACCCGCTGCGGCGATCTCGTTGGCGAGTAAAGCGGCCGCGCCCTCGGCTTCGACGTCGCAGATGAACACCGGTTTGCCGGCGAGCGTGGTCTCAAGCGTGGCTTTGCGAGCCGGCGACCGGACGCTGTAGAGGACGGTCGCTCCCTGCTCTTCCAGTGTCTTGGCAGTGAACCACGCGACGCTCTTTTTGTTGGCAACGCCAAGGACGACGAAGGTCTTCCCGGTGAGGTTAAGGAAATCGGGCATTATAAAAAATCAGTTCAGCACGGTTGCCCACGAAACACACGAAATGACACGAAACAAAGTAGCCTTAGATCCGTTCCGGCTTCGTGTCATTTCGTGTGTTTCGTGGGCCAAAATCCGAGCTTTATTGCTGGGCCTGCTGCTGCTGGCCTTCGGGGGTCTTCCACGCGACCGCGAAATCGACCGTGAGCACGCGGGTGCCGTCGGCTTTTTTGACCGCGCCGCTCATCATCGTGAAGCCGCCCATGACCTCCTTCTTTTTGACCTCAATGACGATCTGGTCGCCGGGATAAACCGGGTTGCGGAAACGCACGTCGCTGATCTTCGCCAGCAGCGGCACGCCTTCGCCGGGCTTGGCGCCCGAGGCCAACGCTTGGCGCGCCATGAATAACGCACCGGTTTGAAACACCGCTTCGCACAACAATACGCCCGGTGTGATGGGGGCGTTGGGATAGTGCCCTTTATAGAAATCTTCTTCGGCGCACCAAGTGCGGCGGGCAATCAGGCTGTCGGCGGTTTCTGAGACAATCTCGTCGACGAAAAGAAACGGGGGCCGATGAGGGATGAGGTCGGTGACGGCTGGGAACATGCGAACGTAAAACACACCGCGCCCTCCCGTTCCCTGCAAGGTCGGAAATCAAGAGTCGGATGCCCGCGTCGCGATGTAGGCCCGACCGCTGGTCGGGCTTTGCGTTCTATGTCAAGCGCCCGAACAGCGGTCGGGCCTACACCTGAATGCCGGCTCAGCCTTCAGAAATATGCTTCAGCCTAGTTGAGCGTCGTCCGCACGCTGATCCGCCCGCGAGTCGCCTTGGAATACGGGCAAGTCTCATGCGCAAGCGCGATCACGTGACGGGCTTTGTCTTCATCAATCCCCGGCAAACTCACGCTCAGCTCCACCTCGAAGGGCTTTTCCTCGTCGGACTGGAGTTGCACCCGCGCGGTAACGGTCGTGCCCTGCACGTTGAGGTGGGTCTGCTCCGCGTGATGCAGGACCGCGCTGTGAAAACACGCGGCCCAGGCGGCTCCGAAAAGGTGTTCGGGCGTCAGCCCTTGCGAGGATTCGTCCGGCGGGGCGAGTTGCAGTTTGAAGCCGTTTTCGGCGGTTTCGACCGTGCCCGTGCGGCCGCCTTGGGAAATCGTTTCGGCAATCTGCGCAGTGGTGTTTTTCATCCTCGAAGGGTGGCCACGGACCGCGATTGGTTCCCTGCCTACCGCAAAGCTCTCCCGACCGCGTCGAGGTCGGCGAAAATATCGCAACGTCCGCTCCCGTGCTCATAAACGGGCTCACCGTCTCCCGCAGCGATCACCGGGCGATAATCGAGGCCCTTGATTTCCGCCAGCCGTGCGAAACAGGGGTTGACGTAGGCACGATTGAAAAGCTCCACGACTCGCGTGCCCGGTTGGCAAAACGCCAGGTTGGCCAACCCGGCGCCATGCGGCGCCACGATCACCTTGGCCTCCGCAAACGCGTTGATCTGGTCCTGCCACGAGAGTTCCTCCGCGCGCACCTTCGCGAAGCCACCCGTTTCGAGCAGACTCCACAACTCCACCTCGTTGGTCACCCGGCGGCACCGCGCGGTTTCACGCGTGATGTATAAACGCTCACCGCGAGTGCCCGATGAAGCGCGCAGGGGCTCGGTGAACTCGGCCAACAACTCCACCACCCGCCTCGTCGGGTGCCCAGGTTCGCCCATCAGGCCCGGAATAAACAGCTGCTCGCATTCAAAATGTGAATACCGTTCGGCTCCGAGCACTCGCCCCGTGAAGCTCATCAGATCGAACGCTTCGCGGATGAAGCGCCCACCGTGATGCGCGATAAGGTGATCGAACGGTTTTTCTCTCCGTAACCGCAGCAGACGCGGGAGCTCCTCCAGCAGCCAGTGGCAATAGCCTGCGCCGAGGGTCACCGCGACGACCGCAGTGTTTCCATTCACTCGGACGGGCGGGCGAATTTTTTCGTAGGACAGGAGCCAGTGTTGCTCGAACGGCTTTCCGAAATCCGTCGACACATCACGCGCAACGGACCGCCCATCCGGCGAGACCACGATGCCGGGGCCGAAAACTCTCCCTCCGGGTAGTCGGGCAATAAAACTACGGGCGGAGCCAGGCATCGTCTCGCCTGAAAATTCAAGCTCCCCGCCAAACACGGGGATCATATCGGCCAGCCGTTCGCACTTGGCGGGCGGGATCAGGAATGAAGGCGTAACCACGATTTTGTTTAGGGAGGGTCCACCTCCGTGTGGACCGGATCGGCAGGACGACACGGAGGTCGTCCCTCCCTCATCGCCGGCCCGGCGGTGTGCGGGGCGACCACGAGAAGTATTCGCCAAGCGGCGGTTCCTCGGCCCGTGGTGCCGGGTGTTGGGGCGACGGCGAGGTCGGCGGAAGTCCGGCCGCCTCGCGCAATTTGTCCTTCTTACTCTTGCGCGTTCCCTTGATGCCGCCGGTCGGCAGCAGGGCGGGCACGATGGTTTCAAGCGGCTCAAAACCGGCGATCTGTTCGCGCGGCAGGTCGATGCGGTTGCGCTTCTCGATAAGCCTAAAATGCGCGTCGGTTTCGGCGCTGATGAAGCTCACGGCCACGCCGCTCTCCCCTGCCCGACCGGTGCGGCCGATGCGGTGCAGGTAGTCCTCCGGCGAGCGCGGCAAGTCGAAGTTTACCACGACGGGTAGTTGCTCGATGTCGATGCCGCGCGAAGCGACGTCCGTCGCGATGAGCACGCGCACGCGACTCGCCTTGAAATCGGCCAGCGCCTGAATGCGCGCGCCTTGGCTTTGCTCGCCATGCAACGCGGCGGCGGGAATACCGAGGCGGCAGAGTTTCTCGGCCACGTGTTCCGTTGCGTATTTGGTGGCGACGAAGACCAGAACGCGCGTCCAGTCGTGCAGCAGGATTAAGTTGCGCAGGAGCTGCGTGCGTTGGGGCACATCCACCTCGATGGCTCGCTGAAGGATGTCGGGCTTTCCTTCGGGGGTGACGGCGATCGCGATGCGGACCGGGTTGACGAGAAGGTTTTCGGCGAGCGTCTGCACCGCCTTGGGGAACGTCGCCGAGAAAAGCAGCGTCTGGCGACGCGCCGGCAGCAAGGCGATGATGCGCGCCAGTTCATCGGCGAACCCAAGCGAGAACAGTCGGTCGGCTTCGTCGAGGACGAGCGTCGCGACCGCGGACAACGAGACGGCGTTGTGATCGATCAGGTCGAGCAGACGTCCGGGCGTGGCGACGATGATATCCGCACCGCCGCCGAGCGCCATCATCTGCGGGTTAATCGATACGCCGCCGACCGCGACGAGCGTTTTCAACGCGTCGTCCTGCGAGAGATGCTGCCCGTAGTCTTGAATTTCACCGGCGATCTGCGCGGCGAGTTCACGCGTGGGCACGAGGATGAGCGCTCGCACAAAACGTCCGCGTCCGCGCGGGCCATCGGCTACCAAGCGCTCGATAATCGGCAGGACAAACGCGGCGGTTTTACCAGAGCCAGTTTGAGCCGACGCCCAGACGTCGGCTCCGCGCAGCACCGCCGGGATAGCCGCGGCTTGGATGGGCGTTGCTTCCGTAAAGTTGCGCTCGGCCAGAGCGGCGAGGACGGGGGCGGACAGGCCGAGAGAGGTAAACGACATGGTTAAGGAATGAGCGCAGTCGGTGCCCGTTGGAATGCTAAACGCGGGATCGAATGTGGCATGGGCGGCTCGCCCATGTCTGGAAAACGGTTCTCGAACCCATGGGCGGCTCGCCCATGTTCCGAAGAACCGCGGTCTCGATCCCACGGGCAAGATGCCCGTGCCACTGTCGATCCATGGGCGGGACGCCCATGCCACGTAGCGATCACTTCACCGCAAGCGCGGCTTCGACGGCTTTGATTAGCTCGTCGGACTCGGGCGCGACCTTCGATTCGTAGCGGGCGATCACCTGGCCATCTGGGCCGACGAGGAACTTGTTGAAATTCCAGCCGATCTTACCGGGGAACTTGGCGCCCTCACCGGAGAGAAACGTGTAGAGTGGATGACGACCGGGGCCGTTTACCTCGATCTTGGAGAAGAGCGGGAACTTCACACCGAACTTGAGCGAGCAGAACTCGGCGATCTCGGTCTCGGTGCCGGGTTCTTGTCCGCCGAATTGATTGCACGGGAAGCCGAGGATGACGAGGCCTTGGTCCTTGTATTTGGCGTAGAGCGCTTCGAGTCCGGTGTATTGCCGCGTGTAGCCACACTTGGAGGCGACGTTGACGATGAGCAGGACTTTGCCGCGGTAGGCTGCGAGACTCGTATCCGCGCCCTTGATGTCCTTAACGTTGATGTCGAATACGGAGGAGGCGTGCATGGAGGGGATTGAGGCGGTGAAGAGTGCGGTGAGAAGAAGGAGGAGTTTCATAGTAAGGTAGGAGCCCATTTATGGGCGATGTTGGATGTTCGCAGGATTTAAGATTTTCGCATGTCGTTCATCG
>JANODO010000012.1:0-45602 GCA_031412735.1 Rariglobus sp.
CCCAGCTCAAGCAGGACCTCCGCAACAACGAGGTGTTCTACCACCTCGAAAACGGCTTCCGCGCTTAAGATCCCAAACCTGGTTGCCCACAGAACACACGGAACACACCGAAGTCAGAGTTCGGATTCTTCCGTGTATTCTGTGTGTTCCGTGGGCACACTCCGAACTCTCCGATGCTCGAATCTCTCAAAGCCGAAGCCTACGAAGCCAACCTCGCTCTCCCGCGCCACGGCCTCATCAACCTCACCTTCGGCAACGCCTCCGCCATCGACCGCACCAAGGGCATCTTCGCGATCAAGCCCAGCGGCGTCGCCTACGCCGACCTCAAGCCTGCCGACATGGTCCTCATCGACCTCGACGGCAAACAAGTCGAAGGCGCACTCCGCCCGTCGTCCGACACGCCCACGCACCGCCGGCTCTTCCTCGCGTTCCCCGAGATCGGCGGAGTCGTCCACACGCATTCCTCCCACGCGACGTCTTTCGCGCAAGCCGGGCGCGAGATTCCCATCTTCGGCACCACACACGCCGACTACTTCGCCGGTAACGTCCCCGTGACCCGCAAGATGACCCCAGCCGAAATCGGCGGCGGCGCCTACGAATGGGAAACCGGCAACGTAATCGTCGAACTGTTCTCGTCTCTCCACCTAGACCCCGCCGACTACCCGGCCGTCCTCGTCAACCGCCACGCCCCCTTCACGTGGGGCAAGACCGTGGCCAAAGCCGTCGAAGTCGCCGTCGCCACCGAGTGCATCGCCCACATGGCGCTCATGTCGCTCGCCCTGGAGCCGGCCCTGCCGACCATCGAAGCCGAGCTCCTCAACAAACACTTCAAACGCAAACACGGCCCGGGCGCCTACTACGGACAACCCGGCGGGCCTTGTTGATTACCACCCGTTCCTCCCAACCCACCATCGTGCGGCACGCCCGAGCCGACCGAAAGCTATCGCACCCTTTTTGATATTTGCACATGACAGCTCCTTTATGTTGGCTCCGCGCACATGGAATCCGGCACCGAAGGTCCTCCCGCAACGACGTGTCAACAATGTGGAGCGCTATGCTGCAAAAAGGGGGAGATATTCCTGCCCGCGAACGAGTATCGGCGCATTCGTGAACACGCCGAAAAACTGGGGGCGCACGAAGCGGCCGAACTCGCGGATCGCATCACGGATCACGGCCTTTTTTATATCTACGACCAGCGCACCGGTTGCCAGTTTCTGGATGCGAAGAACCTGTGCCGATTACACGACTTGGGGCTCAAGCCCTCCGAATGTTTTTGGTGGCCCTATCATATTTTTAAAGGCGAAGAGCCCGGGCGCTTGGAGATAAAATTGTTTATGGACTGTTGCGATGGCCACGCGGCCAGCCACGTCAGCTTGCCCGAACATCACGTGATCGAGGCGGAGGCACACTCCATCGGCTTGGACGTGATTCACAAGTTCCGTGAAACGTATCGGGGCGGCAATGGCGCGTTACGACACATCAAATCAATCGAGTGTCTTCCGCTTAACTGAACCGGGGTCGCATTTCCGGAGCCGCCAGTGATTTTTCCATGCAATACCAGTCCATGGGCACGCCAAAGTGGACGAGGTGCAGCATCTTTTCGACGCGGTATCCGTGTTTGAGGAAGAACCGGTGCGAGATCAGACTCGCTTCGGTGCGGAGCATGGTAATCCCGCAGGCCGCAGCGTGCCGCTCAAGGCCGGCGAGGAGCACGGAGCCCACCCCTTTCCGGCAGCAGTCGGCTGACGTGTAAACAAAGGCGACAAAGCCCTCGGGTTCGAGTCCGGCAAAGGCCTTGAGCGCTCCCGCCTCTTCGACGACCAACGTAAAACCCCGGGCAAGGCGTCGCCGGAACTCGTCGTGATCTTGTGGATACACCGACCAGGCCGCAATCTGCTCCGGCGTGTAGGCCACCGGCCCGATGCGGCGCACCGCTTCGCGATAAAGACTGATCAACCCGGCGGTGTCTTCCGCCTCAAAGCGTCGAATCCGCATCGATCCGAGTGACTCGGCGCGGCCTCCAAAGTCGTGTTGATCGGAGTCCGTTTTCAAGGTTCGGCCAAGGGATCGACCGCGACTAGGCGCGCGATCGCGAGCAGGCGTGAGTCGATTTTAATGCGGGCAGCGGCGGCGTTGGCCGGCGCGATTTCGACGCGGAGGGTCTTCCCCTCGGCATAGAGGTTGATGATACCTCCACGGGACAGGAAATCCTTGTCTTGGGATACGGTCAGCACCGGGGCCCGTCGGGCCGCCCGAAGCCAATCGACCGGCGAAAACACGCCGCCACCGGTTCGTGGAGCCGCTTCGATATAGAGGAGTTGGCAACCGGAGACATCCCTCGGCGAAACCATGCGCCGAATGCTGGCTTTGCGACCGTGTAACAGCCGGCCTTCGGTCAGGCGGATCAATGCATCCTCCAATTCCGGATTATCGACAACGCCTATGACAAACGGCGTGTCGGCGGGACTCGCCGCGCCCTGAGGCCACTGGGAAAAGCGGATGCAATTGACCACGTAGGCGGCACGCACCTCGTCGACGGAATGGGCGGCGACCGCAGGGCCGCCGAGGGGCTCGGCGGCGAAACCAAGTCCGCCGAACGCGGCCAAAACAAAGGCAGCCAGCCAAGCCAGCCCTCGGGTCGCGAAGCGGGCGGGACGCATTAGAAATCAAACGTTGCTCGGGCAACGAACGACCGCGGGGGTGCTTCGATTTGGCCGGTGTTTTTAGCGTCGGACCACTCCTCACCGAGGAGATTATACACCGAGAAACTCAGATCCCAACCCCGCCCGACTTGGATGGCCCGCAAGGTAAGATTTGCCGTCAGGTAGTCGGCGACCGAGGCGCCCGCGTTGTCCCTGCGCGAGCCGACGTATTGAAGTTCGCCCGACAGGCGCAACCAGCGAACACCCAGCGGAGTCGTGGCGTTGAGCTTGGCGAGCGAGCGCGGCGCATCGGCAACGGTTACGTCGGTCGACGCATCATAGGCCCGCTGCAGTGTCGCGCTTCCCCGCAGCTGGACGCTGGAGGGAAAGTAAGCCGTCGCCCCGGCCTCGACGCCCTCGCTGACAATCTTCTGGGCATTTCTATTGGTGAAGATGCCCGAACCCGAGAACGTCTCGACCGACTGGATCAAATCGCTCGCATCGGTGTGATAGACATGCGCGTCCACACTCCAGATGGCGTTGAGTTTATGATCGGCCACCCACTCCCAGCTCTCGTTGTGTTCCGGCCCGAGATCGGGATTGGCCACGACGCCCGCTTCCGCCGCATAACGCTCTTCAAGGTTGGGAACCCGAAACGCCTGCCCGTAAAGCAGCTTCACGGTGGTGGCCGCAGACGCTTCCCAGATCAGCCCAAGGCGGGGATTCACGCGCCGTTCGCCTGTGCTGTAGGAGTCGAAACGCGCCCCTGTTGAAAGCCAGAAATCCCGGCCGAGGCTCCAGTCGCCTTGCGCGAAAGGACTGAGGTAATGGGATGATTCCCGCACCCGAACCGCCGCAACACCGGTGAACAGATTGTCACGGCCGGCGTCTTGGATGAAGTTGTTTTGATATTCCAAACCGGCGATGACGATGTGGTCGCCCTCCAAATCTTGTTTCCAACGAATCTCTGAGTTGAGCGAAAGGCTATTGGAATACGGCCGTTGAGGTTCGAAGTTGGTGAACGCCGGTGAGAAGCGGCCTTCATAGCTGTAGTAATCGAGGCCGACTTTCGCGGTCAGCGTGGCATCCGCCGTGGGCTCGCCGGTGACGCGCCCGAGCAGGTAGGCGCGTTCGTCGATACCGTAGGCCGGGTCGGTCAAATTAGTAAAATAAACCGGGGGCAAAACGTCCTTTTTGCGTCGCACGTAAGCGGATTCGACCTCGAAGCCCTTCCAACTGGCATGGCCGAAGAGGCTCCGATGCCGCATGTCGTCGTGGTCGGTCGCCTTCGTGTCGGTGAGCAGTGTCACATCCCGCCAGCTCTGCGGCAGGGCATAATCCTCTTCGCCATCCGAGGTCCACTCGGTCGCCGAGAGCACATACTCCACGCCCCCGGGCGTGCGATTGCCCACCGTGATCCGGGCTTTGGCGCCCGGCTCCGAACTCACCGATACCGCCGCCTGCCCGCCGCCGATATCCCGGCCTTTTTTGGGGATAATGTTGATCGCTCCGTAGAAAGCGCTGCTGCCATAAAGCGATGAACTCGGCCCGCGAATGATTTCGATGCGGTCGATCATATCCACATCGAGGATAAACTCCGTCCCGACCGAGCCAGTCTGGTAGTTGGTGTCGTTCAGGCGATGTCCGTTCAACAGAATGAGCGTTCGCGAGTTGTAGTCATACGAACGGGTAAAGCCGCGATTACCGATGTAGTCGTAGAAACGGTCATTGCGGATATGAAAGCCCGGGGCGCTGCGCAGTGCGTCGGCCAGGGTTCGCCACCCGAAATTACGAATATCCTCCGCCGTCAGCACCGTGACGCTGGAGGGCGCCCGGCGGATACGTTGCTCATATTTCGAGGCTCCGGTGATAAACTCGACCGGGACTTGCATGAGTTGCTCCAGCGGAAGATCGGCCAACGACGGTGGCGTCGCCGAGGCCGGCGGAGTGTCGGCCCACATGGCCGCACTCGTGACCATTAATCCAACCAAGGTCATTCGCAGGGGGCACTTCATCGTGTGTAGAGATAATTGGGAAGGGGTAAGCCACCTCCTTCAAAGGATCAGCAGCATACTGGGAACGCGCTGTATCGACGCAATCCGTGAATACTTCACTCAAATGAGTCGATCCCGCCGCTAAACAGCCGCTTGGGCGCAGTGTCTCTTCGGTGGCGACCGCACACAAACTCGCGGCTGGTCCGCCGAAACGCCTGAAACTTTTGGCGACCGGGTTTGCTAAATCACGCAAACTCGCCTCTCTGGCGGGCATGATCTGGCTTCTCATTCCTGCGGCGTTGATCGCCTACATCTTTTGGGTAGGGCGGCGTCACATCTGCATCCGCCGCAAAGATTGTTGCGGCAAGGGCTGCGGTTGTCTCTTCCCCGTCAAGCTGAAGGACAAGTAAGCGCTAGGATGCCATCCCGCGATTATTTACGCATGTAGGGCCTGACCTTGTGTCAGGCCGGTTGGGCGTGCGCACGCCAAGAGACTACCCGGCCTCACGCAAGGTGAGTTGCTGCACCAATCCGGAAATTCAATCGTTACAGGCTACTAGCCTACACCGGCGCGATCGCGACCACCAAGCCGACGACTCCGCCAAAGACGACGTGGCCGGCGAAGTGCGAGAGAAACACCACCGGCGTCACTTCCTGGAATTCCGGCAGCGGGTGGTTGTCCGACACGATCCAAGCTAGCCCGAGGCTGACCACCAGCCCGTGGAAAAACCCAAAACCCGCCCCCGCGAAAAACGCCTGCGGCCAAGGCGTGAGCTCCAGGCGAATCAAGAGCAACGTGTAGATCAGCCCGAACACCACCGCTGATCCAAGATACACCCAGACACCCGCCCACAACGCGTTGGCTCGCGAGCGGGTCAGCAGGCTGCCTACCGCGATCACCATGCCGCCGGTCGGCGGTCCGACGCGTTCGATCAATTGCATCGCCCCCCACATCGCGCCCGCACCGAGCAGACCCGCGAGTATCGCATAAAACGCCAGCTCCACCGTGATCGACATGAGGCTCATCGCTGCTTCGGATTTTGGGGTTGAGTGTAACCGCACCCATGCGGTTGTTTGACCAATGATAGTATGCACCGGAACCGTCCGAGTTCCACCCGTTTCCACAATCGTCACGCGGATGCATGCAAACACCTCTCGACACCCCGCGTGACCGGGTGCTCTGCTTCACTCACATGGCCAAAGCGCGTCCCGATCAGCGGTTGAACAAAAAACTTTATGACGCCCACGTGCCCGCCCTTCGCGAGCAGCTCGTCGGCCTCCAAGTGCGGCTCAAGGAGGCGCCCTGCAAAGTGCTGCTCATCTTTGCCGGAGATGAGGGCGGCGGGCGCGGCGAACTCATCAACACCCTCAGCGGCTGGCTCGACCCACGCGGCTTCGAGACCGTGGCGTTTCGCGAGCCCTCCGACGAAGAACTGGAGCGGCCGCTCATGTGGCGCTTCTGGCGCAGTCTGCCCTCCCATGGTCGCATCGGTATCTTCGCCGGCTCCTGGTATACGGAGGTTCTCCGCGCTCAGGCCAACAACGAGGGCCCCAAGCCCGTGCTGGTTTCCCGGCCGCTCGAGCGCATCCGCCACCTCGAAAAACTGCTCTCCGACAACGGCACGTTGATCATCAAGGTCTGGCTGCACCTTTCCAAAACCGACCAAAGCCTCCGCCTCGCCGAATACGCCGCCAATCCCGACACCGCGTGGCGCGTGACCGACGAAGCCCGTCGCCATCACCGCGTCCATGATCGCCTCGCCCGCTCCGCCGCGCGGCTGCGCACCGCCACCCATCGCCCGGGCGCGCTTTGGACCGTGATCGACGCGGCCGACCCGCGCCGCCGCAATCTCGAGGTCGCCAGCCTCGTCATAAAAAAGCTTAACGCGCACTTAAAACGGTTTGAGGCGAGCCCCCCCGCACCTCCGCGCGCCATCATGCCCAAGTCGCTCGAACCCGCCGGCCTCGCCCGCCTGCTCGCGCTCCCGCTCGACCAAAAACTCTCCTCCGCCGAATATGAGGCCAAGCGCGAGAAATGGCTTGGTCGCCTCAACCGTGCGACCCGCGCCGCCCAGGCCGCGCACCGCTCGATCATCTTCGTGTTCGAGGGCTGGGACGCCGCCGGCAAGGGCGGCGCCATCCGCCGCCTCACCAGCGCGATCGATGCGCAGGATTATCGCGTCATCCCGGTCGCCAAGCCCACCGACGAGGAAAAAGCCCACCACTACCTTTGGCGTTTTTGGCGCCACGTGCCGCGCGCCGGGCTGGTCACCATTTACGACCGCTCCTGGTATGGTCGCGTGCTCGTCGAGCGGCTCGAAGGGTTCTGCACCGAGCCCGAGTGGCGCCGCGCCTACGGTGAGATCAACGATTTCGAGGAGCAACTCGCCAGCCATGGCACCATTGTAGTTAAGTTCTGGATGCACATCAGCCGCGAAGAGCAGCTGCGCCGCTTCCGCGAACGCGAGGAAATCACCTACAAACGCCACAAGATCAACGCCGAGGACTGGCGCAATCGCCGCAAGTGGGCCGCCTACGAGATCGCGGTTGGCGACATGCTGGCGCGAACCGACACGTCGGGCGCGCCTTGGCATCTCATCCCCGCCAACAACAAGCGTTTCGCCCGCCTGCAGATTCTACGAACCGCCGCCAAGGCGATCGAAGACGCCATCGGGCTGTAAGCCCCGGATCGAACGGTAGGAGCCCATTTATGGGCGATTCGGGAGATCAACGCGGTCCTTGCGGCTTTCCGCGCCCGTAAACGGGCACCTTGCATCCGCCCCCGAAACCCTGCGCATAAAAAAGCCGCCGCAGTTTCCTGCGACGGCTCGAAAACGAGATCGATTAAACCGGCTTACTTAACGAGGTGGCCGGAGACGAGCTTCGTGAGCTCGAACATGCTGACGGACTTCTTGCCGTCGAGAACGGGCTTGAGCTTGTCGTCGGCATTGATCTGCGTGCGGACCTTCTTGTCCTGCAGATTGTTCTTCTTGATGTATTCCCAGAGCTTCTTGGTCAGCTCAGTGCGGGGGAGGGGTTTCGAACCAACGATGACCGAAAGGAGGGCATCGGGCTGAACGGGTTTGAGGAATGCAGCGTTAGGTTTGCGAGCGGTTTTTTTTGCCATAGCGGTTTCTGGAATTAGGCCTGCCCGCACCGAATGCAACGCCTATTTTCAGAGGTAAATTCGTCTTTTACCTAGGAGAAATTTAAAACTTGCGCAATCCGAGCCGACCGCTTCAAGCGCCACCCATGCGGGTAAACTGGTCGTGCAACGCCGCGTAGTGCTTTTTTAATGACAACAACTCCGCATGCGTGCCCCGCTCCACGACCCGCCCGCGGTCGAGCACCAGCACGAGATCCGCGTGCCGGATGGTGCTCAACCGGTGCGCCACCACGAAGCTCGTGCGCCCCGCCAGCAATGTGAGCAACGCCTGCTGCAGGCGCGCCTCGGTCAACGCGTCGATCGCACTCGTCGCCTCGTCGAAAATCAGCAGGCGCGGATCGGCAAGCAGCGCGCGTGCGAAACACACCAGCTGACGTTGCCCCGTCGAGATGCCGCTGCCGCGCTCACCCACGACCGTGCGCAGTCCTTGCGGCAGCGAATCAAACAGATCGACGCAGCCGAGGCGCGCGACCGCGTCGCGCACGTCCGCCTCGGTCGCACCCGGCCGCCCGAAGCGGATGTTGTCCAGCACCGTGCCGGCAAAGAGGAAGTTGTGCTGCTGCACCATGCCGGTCTGGCGGTGCAGCGAGCGTCCCGTGATCGTGCGAATCTCCCGGCCGTCGATCAGCACCTCGCCCGCCGTCGGTAAGTAAAACTTGGATACCAAGTTGATAATTGAACTCTTGCCGCTGCCCGTGTGGCCAACCAGCGCGACCATCTTGCCGGGCCGGGCCGTGAAGCTCACATCGTGCAGCACCGGCCTCGCCGCATCGTAGCCAAACGAGACTCCTCGGAACTCCACGCCCGCGCCGCAGAAATCGGCCGCCACGGGACCCCCATTCGCCGGCCCCTTCTCGCGCGGATCAGGCAGCTCGACCGCCTCGGGCGCATCCTCCCAGTCGGGCTTCGTATCGAGCAGTTGAAACACCCGTTCCGCACCCGCCATCGAGATGAGCGCCTGATTGTAGAGGTTTCCCAGCACCTGCAACGGCGCGAAAAATTGGTTGGCGAAGAGAAAAAAGGTGATGAGCACACCCACGTCCACCTGCCCGCTGAACACCTGCCAGCCACCAAGCATCAGCAGGATCGCGACGAAAAACTGACTGTTGAGCTCAAGTAGCGGCAGCAGGATCGCCGACGAACGCGCCGTTCCCATGCTATAGCGCGAGTGGTCCGCCAACAGGCCGCGGAACAGCCCCGCGTTGGTGTCCTGCCGCACAAAGCCCTGGGTCACGCGAATGCCATTGATCGACTCGGCCAGCGTGGCGGTTACCCGGCTGAAACTCTCCTGCTGCGCCCGCGTGTCGCGACTGAGGCGGTTGCGAAAATGGTCGTTCAACACCCACAACACCGGCGCGAGCCCGAGCACCACGAGAAACAAAACCCAGTCGGTAAACGCCATGACGGCCGCCGCGAACACCATCTGCCCCAGCTGCACGATACCCACAAAGATCACATGCTCGATGCCCACGCGCAGCGACTCCACGTCACTGGTCACGCGTCCGAGAATGCGCCCGAGTTTCACACGATGGAAGAAACTCATCGGCATCCGGCTCACGTGATCAAAAATCTCCGCGCGCATCCGCCCCACCACCTCCTCGCCGATTTCCAGGGCGAAGCGCTGCCGGAAGTGAAAGAGCGCGTCAGTCGAAATCGCCAACACGGTGTAACCCACCAGCCACCCGAGCAGCGAAGACGTGCGCCCGCCCGCGATCGGACCCGCAATGATGAGCGCGCTCACCCAAGCCAGCGCCGGCAGTTGGGAGGCGCGCACCACCGTGAGCGCGATCAGCCCGTTGCGTTTCCGAGCCGAGGCGCGCGTGTAGCCGAAGAGCCGTCGCACGATGCCCAGGTCGAGGGGCTTCATCTCCGCGTCGGGTTCGTCGTCGCGCGCGCGCTGGACGAGGGAAAGCGGGCGCCGTCCGTCCGGCGACGCTTTCATAAGCGCTCCTCCTTCTCGCGCAGCAGCGCGGATGCATCCTCGCGGTTGACGAGCTGGAGATCGGCCACGCGCAGGTAGGCACCCGGCACGCGCATGAGCTCCGCGTGCGTGCCTCGCTGCACAATGCGCCCCTCCTCCATGACGATGATAAAATCCGCGCGGCGCAGCGTGCTCAGCCGATGCGCGACAATAAACGTGGTGCGCCCCACGATGGCGTTTTCCAGCGCCTCGAAAATCTCATGCTCCGTCTCGCTGTCGATCGCCGCCGTCGGGTCGTCGAGCAGCAGGATGGCGGGCTCCAGCAACACGGCGCGCGCGATGGCGAGGCGCTGACGCTGGCCGCCCGAAAGCGTGTTGCCGCTCTCGCCGAGCACCGTGTCGTAGCCTTGCGGAAGCTGCGTGATGAAGTCGTGCGCGGCGGCCACCCGCGCGGCTTTTTCGATCTGCGCCTGCGTGGCGTCTGGATGCCCAAACGCGATGTTCGCCGCGACCGTGTTGGAGAAAAGAAAACTCTCCTGAAAAACGATGCCGATGGCCCGCCGCAGATCCTCGATGCGCAGCTCGCGCACATCGATGCCATCGACCCACACGCGGCCCGCCGTGGGATCGTAGAAGCGCGGGATGAGGCTCATCAACGAGCTCTTGCCCGCGCCCGTCGCACCGAGGATCGCGACGCACTGGCCGGGTTTTACCTCCAGCTCGATATCCTGAAGCACCTCCACGTTGCGGTCGTAGGAAAACGCAACGTGATCGAACCGCACGTTGCCGCCGAGTCGCGGGCGCGCCTTTGCTCCGGGCGCGTCGCTGACGTCGACGGGCGCATCCAAGATCTCGAAGACGCGACGCGCACCGACCAGGGATTGTTGCACGCTGTTGACGAGCGTGGCGACCTGGTTCACTTGGCCCGAAAACTGATCGAGCAAACCGGCGAACACCACCAAACCCGTGCCCAGCGGCAGTTCTCCGTGGATGACCAGCCATCCGCCGTAGCCGAGCAGCACGATCATGTTGATGCGGGTCAGGAAACCCACCGTCGGCGAGAACAAGCTGACGCGCCAGAAAATGCCTTTCTGCTGGTCGAACACCGCCCGGTTTTTCGCAGCGAACGCCTCGCGATCTTCCTGCTCGCGGCCAAACGCCTTGGTCACCTGCACGCCTTGGATGCTCTCGGAAAAATGCTGCACCATCTGCTCCACCAACTCGCGGCTCTGCGCATAGAGCGGTTGGATGTGTCGGGAAAAAGCCACCGAGATCAGCGCCAGCACCGGTGTGGTTGCAAGGCACGCGAGCGTCAGTCCCGGGTGGAGGCTCGCCATGTAGACGGTGTAGATCGTGAGCGACACGATCATGATGACGCTTTGGATCATCACCTGGTCGACAAACATGCGCACCGCCTGCACATCGCCGGTCACCCGTGTGATGATCGAGCCGGTGGTGTTGGCGTCAAAAAACCGGAAGCTGAGCTTCTGCAGCTTGTCGTAAACTTCGCCGCGCAAGTCCACGACGAGGCGTTGTTGCACGAGTCGGTTGATCGAAATCGTGTAGAAAAAATTGAGCACCGCCCGCACGATCGCGAAGGCGAGGATGCAGCCCGCGATGAGCAGGAGCACGTTTAACGGCTCCCATGATTGCGGGAGTTGCAGGCCGAATTTCGCCTGCGGGAATTCCACCGCCCGGACTTCGCCGCGTTGACCGAGAACCCAGCTGATGTAATCGATGCCGAGCCCCGTGAGGCTGAGCCCGCTCAAGCCGAGTGTGAGCAGCAACAACTGGAGCCCCAGCACCTGCACGCACCGCGCCCGGTAGCGCCAGGCCAGCCCGAAAAGCCTGCGGATCAACCGCCCGTTGGAGACCGGCTCCACCGCCAGATCACCCGGGAACGCGTTCACTGTCGCACTGCGGGTGGTTCAACCGGGGCCGGTGTCGCCACTGCTGCCGCCTGGCGCAACGCACGCCGACGACGCACCTCGGCGGCGACCGACTCGAGGCGGCGTTGATCGTCGCCCCGCGCTCCCGGCTGCACAGCCGACATGGGCGTGCCGTTGTTGGAGGTGGCATTCACCACGGGCAACGGCGAAGGAGCCGCCGCACCGATCTTTGAAGACGACAACGGCAACGTGAAGCGCTGCCCTTTGTATTCAACCGTAACCAGTTCGCCGGAGGCGTCGTAGCTGCTGACATTGAAATCCGAGTTCTTGTCGTCCTGGCGGACCCACGCGCCGGTGTTTTTCGCCCGGTCATAAAAGCCAAAGAACACCCCCTCCTTCGTGGAAAACATACCGCGGAACTCCACAGTGGCGCCTTCGGTGACGGCCGCTGGCGCGTTATCCGCCTGCTTGAGCACGAAGGGCGATTCGGAGATCAACCCATCGAGCGGAACCGAGACGGCGAACGCCGATTGAACCGCAATGCCGAGGCCGAGAAAGCGAAAGAAAGACGAATGGGCGGACATAGAAAAGCAACCGCATCTATAAACCGACCGAGATGCAGGTCAAGCGACGCGCCGGGTTTGCGCACCGGGTTTGCTGGAGTTTCACCGAAACCTTCTAATTCTACTTTGTTAGCTGAAGGGCCGGGTAATTTTTCCGCAAGTAGGCTGCCTGCTTGCAGGCGCGGTTCGGAGCGCGAGCGAGCTCGCGGCCTACGTATTGTGATCAGCTTAACAAGCTGAACGATCTGGATAGGTCGCCAAACCACGCCGCCGATTCACACCACCTTGGGAACGCCGAACGCGTTCGCGGCGGTGCGTCCGAACTCGACCGTCTGCGTCGGGAAGGCAAACGAAAGGCCTCGTGCCTGGACCGCGCGCATGATCGCGAGATTAAGGCGCTGCCGCAGGTGCATGAGCTTCTCAAAATCCGCATCCCGCGCGACGTAAACCAGCCAGATATCAAGCGACGAGGCGCTGTAATCACGGAAGAATACCAGCACCGAGGTTGGGTCGACCTCGGCTTCGGCCAGGATGAGCCGGCGAAATTCCGCGACGATTTCATCCATTTTTTCCGCCGATGTGTCGTAGGTCAGCCCGATCACCTGCTCGACTCGCCGCTCGGTGAAACGAGCCAGATTGGTCACCGCCTCGGCCGCCACGGTTTTATTGGGAATGATGATCAGCGACCGATCCACGGCGCGCAGCTTGGTTGATCGCAATCCGATATCCTCCACGGTTCCCATGAAGGGGCCGATGCGCACCATCTCGCCGACCTTAAACGGCTGGTCGATCGCCACCACCACGGAGCCAAACACGTTCGCAATCGTGTCCTGCGCCGCAAGTGCGAAGGCCAAACCGCCGAGACCCAAGCCCGCGAGAAACGCCTTCACGTCCGCTCCCAGGCTCTGCGCCGTCATCAGCACCGCAAGGATGACGAAGACCGTCACCAAGGATTTTTTAATCCACGGCATAAACGCCGCCACGCCGGCCTGCCGCTCCCGGGCGATTTCGGTGAGATGATCGAGGAACGCACTCAGCGTGCGGATCAGCGCCCAGAAAAAGGTGAGCGAATACGCCACCGTCATCGCCACCCGCAGCACGTCGTCGCTCGCCACGGGCATCTTGAGGACCTTGAACGCGGCGAACAAGCCAAGTAGCGCGATAAAGGTCGTCGCCGGCCCCTCCAGCGCAGGGAAGAGCTTGTCGTCAAACGTCGTCTTGGTGCGCGCGGCCAGAATGCGCAGGAAGCCAAAGATCCACAGCGTCACCACGCGGCGCAGCACGTAGAAAACAACCAGCAACGTGGCCGCGATGGCGTAGTGCTGCCAGGTGTTGCCGGAACTCTCCACGTTGAAGAGCCCCAGAATCGAATCCACCAACTGCTCAAGGAAGTCCGGGGTGCGCGGCACCCCGACGACGCCCGCCTCGATGGCGGCGGCCGCTTGCGTGGCGGTATCCGCAGAGCTCGCCACCGCGGCGGATTCGGCGGCCGGCTGGGCCCAGGCCGACGATAGACTCAACCACAACACGAATAGCACAACGCTGGCACGTTTCATAAACGACCAGTTTTTCGCACGGTCGGCGAACCTGTCAATCTTCGGCCCCAAGGCCGCCCTACGCCTGGTTTCTACCCCGAGTTCAGGCCACTTCGATGAACGTCGTCTCGGTTAAATGAATACAGATTAAAATTCACTCCGCCTCGCGCCCCGGATCCCCGGCCGGGAACTTTTCGAGCAATTCTGCATCCGATGAAAAACGAGGCGTGATTATAATTCCGAGACCTCCCGCAACCTGCTACCAACACACCGTGCCTATGAGATCCCCTTCGCGCAGCCACCGCCGGATTACAGCTCTGCGTCTCGCGGTTGCCTGCGTGTTCGTCGCGATACCCGCGGCTCACGCCGCCGCTCCCGCCGATGTCGCCCTCGCGGTGGTTTACGACACTTCGGGCAGCATGCGCGGCCCCCTCCGCTCGGCTAACGGTAAATCGGAACCGAAACATGTAATCGCCCAGCGGGCCTTCGGGCTCGTCATTGACCGGCTCGCGCGTTTCACCCAACCGTCCGCCGCCCAGGCCGCCAAGCGCCTTGATCTCTCGATCGTGGTGTTCGCCGGGAGCCAGACTAGGGAATCGCTCGTGATGGCGCCCTTTGACAGCGCGGCCACCCGCCGCTGGCTCGCCGCCTTGCCCACCCCGGACAGCGCCACTCCGCTCGGTGACGCCATGGCCTCGGCCGGCCGCTCTTTACTGGCCACGCCCGCCGCCAGCAAACACCTGCTCGTGCTCACCGATGGAGAAAACACCACCGGCATCACGCCCATCAACGCATTGAACGCGTTGCAAAAACAAACCCAGGAAGGTGACTCGACGATCTTCGTCCACGTTATCGCCCTCGACATTTCCCCCACCGTCTTCGCGTCATTGCAAAAAGCAGGAGCAACCCTCATTGGCGCAACCGATGAAAAACAACTGCAAAGCCAGCTCGATTTTATTCTCGAAAACCAAATACTGGTAGAAGCACCGTAGCATTTGCCGACGCCCCGCACCGCCCGACAGTCCCTAAACCAACTCACCACACCCATTATGTTTCGCGCCTTAAAACGTCTCTTTATCTGGTTCGGTCTCGCTGCGGAAAAAGCCACCGAAACCGACGCCATCAACCAAGCCGTCGTCGAACGCGGCATCCGCGATTCCAAAGCCAAGGCCGACAAAGCGCACTACGCCAACGGCCAGCTTGCCGGCCAGGTCGCGATGCTCAAAGACCAGATCAAGCGCCAGGAGCGCCAGCGCCAGGAAACCCAGGGGTTTCTCCAAGCCGCCGCCGCCGCCAACGATGAAACCAACGGCATCCACTACGCCGAAGAACTCGCGTCCATCGATCAGGATCTCGCCGAAAACCAGGCCCAGCTTAAAAGCCTTGAAGAGCTCTATCAGCAAAACACCCAGATCATCGCCAGCAGCCTTCGCGAGATTCAGAAATTCCAGCGCGAGTTCGAGGCCGTCAAAGCCAAGGTCGCCGTCGGTCGTTCGCTCGAAAACCTCGCCGGCCTCATGAAGGGTTCCATCGGCGAACTCCAAGGTATGATGGGGGACGAGATGGGTCAGTCCATGCAGCAACTCCGCCAGGCCGCCGCCGGTGGCGAAGGCCAGATGCGCGCCACCCTCGATCTCGCCAAAGAGATGGGCTCCTCCATCCAGCGCCAGCAAGAGATGAAGCGCACGCGCGGTGCCCACCTCTTTAAGGAATACCAACAAAAGATGGGCATGGCCCAACCCCAAGCCACCGCCCCCCAGCCCGAAGCCCCCGCCCGCCAGAAGATCTCTGAATCCTAACTCCCCCTCGGCCTCCTCCTCGTTCTCGTTCTCGTTCTCGTTTTCTCAACCGCTGAAGAACGAGAACCCGCGTAACTCCCCGCCCCTCCCTCCCCGCCCCTCCCTCCGCTCCGCCTCCGCCGACCCCGTCCCTCTTTTCCACTTCACCCATGACCCTTCGCGGCAAATTCGTCCTCACCGTCCTCATCCTCGCCATCGCCGGTCTCGGCGTCGCGCAGTGGTGGAACAAACTTAACCCGGCCGCCCCCGCGGCCTCCGCGTCGTCCGCCCCCGCCGGGGCCACCGCCACACCCGTTGCCGCCACCACCCTCGACGAGGCTGAATTCGTAGCGGCAATGACCACCTGCCCCATCCTGCCGCCCGCCGCCGCCTACATTCCCAAGGACAACATCATCGACCTCGAGCTCAGCGAATACGCGGGCTACTCCGGCATCATCGTCGCCAACGGCGGCCTCGAACCCACCGAGAATTCCTACTTCTTCAAAAAGCACGGCTTCAAGGTGCGCATCCGACTGAGCGAAGAAGAGAGCTGGCCCGCGCTTAACACCGGCCGCATCGCCGCATCGGCCACCACCGTCGACGTCATCACCGCGCACTGCCGCAACTTCGCCGTCACCGCCCCCGTGCAGATCGGTTTCTCGCGCGGGGCCGACGGCCTGGTCGTCCGCAAAGATATCCGCCGCGTCAACGACCTCAAGGGCAAGACTCTCGTCACCGCCCAGTTCACCGAGGCCGACTTCTTCATCCGCTACCTCACACAGGAGGCCGGCATCGGCGTGAACTTGCTCATGTCGCCCACCGATCAGCCCAACCCCGACCAGGTCAACCTGCTCTTCGCCGCCGACGCTTTCGCCGCCGGTGATCTCTTCCTCAAAGATCTCAAGGACGGCGGCAAACTCCTCGCCGGCTGCATCACCTGGGCCCCGAAAACCACCGAGGTGGTCGATGCCAGCGGCGGCGCCGCCACGCTCCTCACCACCAACAAGAATCTCCTGATCATTGCCGACATCCTGGTCGTCAACAAAGCCTTCGCCCAAGCCAACCCCAAGATCGTGGCCGGCCTCGTCGACGGCACGCTCGAGGGCAACCGCCTCGTCCGCGACCAACCCACCGCGCACCTCGATACCATCGCCCGCGCCTTCAAATGGTCGCGCGACGAAGCCCGCGACGAACTCACCAAGGTTCACCTCTCCAACCTGCCCGAGAACCTCGCCTTCTTCTCCGGTTCGATCGACTCCGCCGGTAGCTTCAGCGGCATCTTCTCCTCCGCGCTCCTCGCCTACGGCTCGCTCATCGACCAGCCCACCGATGCCGAGCGCTACATGGATGTCTCCCACCTCGAAGCCCTCAAAGCCGCCGGTGCCTTCGCCGGCCAGCAGATTTCCATCTCGCCCATTCGCAGCTCCGCCACCGGCGCCCTCGAAGGCGATCCGCTCCTCACCAAGGACATTCGTTTCCTTTTTGAGCCCAACTCCTCGGGGCTCCAGATGGGCAACATGGAAAACATGGCCAACCTCGACTCCATTCGCCGCCTCCTCCAAGTCAGCCCCGGCTCGACCATCCTCCTTCGCGGCCACGTCGACAACGCCCTCGTCGACAAATTCCGCCAGCAAGGCGGCGACGCCTTCGTCCGCCAGATGTCGCTCAAGGCCATGGAACTCTCCAAAAACCGCGCCAACGAAATCCGCCGCGTCCTCATCGAGAAACTCAACGTCACCCCCGCCCGTCTCGAAACCATCGGTCGCGGCTGGGAAGAACCCTCCGGCCCCGACGCCGAGAAAAACCGCCGCGTCGAAGTCCAGTGGTTCACCGTCGAATAAGCGGACCTAAACGGTGCGAGCCTGCTTGCAGGCGATTGCCCACCCGCACACCCGAGCACACCGCCCGCCCTTGACCGCCACCCCGCCCACGCCCAGCTACCGCCGGCTCTTCTGGAAAAGCCGAGACCACGTGTGGCTGGCCCTGCTCACCCTCGGCCTGGGGTTTGCCAGCGGCGAACCTCTCGGCCTGGTGATCGGCGTGGTGCTCTATGCGTTGGGCCAGGTCTACCTGCCCGACACCACCCGCTTCCGCAAAAAGATCGACGATCAACGCCTCGCCGCCGACCACGCCGAATCCGCAGCCCGCGAACGCGCCTTCGAGGCCCAGCGCAACCAGTTGCTCACCGCCCTCTCCTCCGAGCGCCGCCGCCGCCACCAGGCGTTGGCCGGCGTCTGCCAGGACATCACCGCCGCCTCCGCCGAAAACTCCACCGGCGAACTCGCCCTCTCGCTCGACACGCGTCTGCGCAAGCTTGACGAACTCCTCTGGACCTACCTGCGCCTCCTCACCATCGAGCAATCGTTGGAGGTTTACCTCGAGACCGAGCGCCGCGAGCAGCTCCCCCACGCCGAGCAGACCGCCACCCAAGAAATCGCCGCGCTCGAAGCCGAGCTGGCCACCGGCGGCGACCAAAACCCCGCGCTGGAAACCCGCCGCAAGCTCCTCGTCTCGCGCCGCGAACGCCTCGTTGCGCTCCGCCAACGCATCACCCGCGTCGCCCAAGCCCGCGCCAACCTCGATCTTGCCCTCTCCGAACAAGAGCGCCTCGTCGAACAGGCCAAGTTGATCCGCGCCGACGCCGTCGCCCACAAAAACGCCGAGTCCCTCGGCGCGCGCATCGATCTCAGCATCGAGCACCTCGCCGAGACCAACCGCTGGCTCTCGGAGTTGTCGGAGTTCAAAGATCTCACCGCCCAACTCCCCGCGCTCCCCGCCGGCTCGATGGTCACCGCCTCTGCTTCTCCTGCCGCCCGCCAGCCCGAGCCACCCCACCGGGCCTGACGTAGCGGGGAGCGCCAGCGACCCGACGAACCTCCCCTCGCTCCCGCTCGCCGCCACTCCCGCGCCCGCCCCTCCCTTTCAACCATGACCGCCCCCGCTCCCGCTCCCGCCTCCACTCCCCGCGCCCCCCTCCCCACGTGGGCCATCGAACTCGCGCGTCTCTGGAACAGCGGCGCGCACAGCCTCTTCATTCTCCACGGCAACATCCACGACCTGTTCCCCGTTGCGGCCGCGCCCAAGCCCACCTACTCCGCGCTCGGCCCCTACCTCTCGCAACGCCTCTTCCCTTCCCGCGCCCAACTGCTCCATTACGACCTCGGCGCCGGCCTGACCTTCGGCACACCCGCCATGCAGACGCGGTTCTTCGAATGGCTCCGCATCTACGACGAGGTGGAAGGCACCGCCTACCACCGCGAAGGCCCGCCCCGTGTATTCGTAAACCTGCTACCGGTGCTCCGTCGTTTTTTCCTCCGCATGACTGAGGAAAAAGGCGAAAACCGCGGGGTTACGCTCGTTGTCAATTTCGCCGAAAAACTCGTTCCCGCCTCCGAGGAGAACCAGGCGGCCCATGACGAACGCGTCGCCCTCGTCACGTTGCTCTCCTGGGCGGCCTCGCCTGAATTGCACCACGGCGACGTCGGCGTGATCCTTGTCACCGAAACGATTTCCGAACTGCACGGTGACCTGCTCCAGAACCCGCACGTCGCCCGCGTGCGCATCGATTTGCCCGTCGTCGAAGAACGCGCCGCCTTTCTCGCCTCGGGCTGGCTCGACCGCCATGCCGACGGCAAAACCCTCGCTGCCTCCAGCGATTTGTCCACCGACGATCTTGCGCGCCGCACGTCGGGCCTGCCGCTCCTGCGCGTTGAGCAACTCCTCGCCACCGCCCTGCGCAACGACCAGCGCATCTCCGCGTCCTATGTGAGCGCCGGCAAACGCAATCTCATCGAGGATTACTGCGGCGACCTCGTGCGCTTCAAAGATCCCAAGGCCGGCCGCTCGCTCGACGATGTCGCCACCCACGTCGCTGCCAAAGCCCGCCTGCGCGAACTCGCCTGGCTTATCCGCGAAGGAAAACACGCCGTCCTCGAACGCGGCGTGCTCGTCCCGGGTCGCATCGGCGTCGGCAAATCCTACCTGATCGACTGTTTCGCCAGCGAGTGCGGCCTGCCCGTGCTCGAGCTCGGCCAGTTTCGCTCCAAATGGGTCGGCGAAACCGAACGCCAGCAGGCCCGCATTCTCCTCACCATCCGCGCCCTCGGCCCGGTCATCGTGGTCGTCGACGAAGCCGACGCCGTGTTCGGCAACCGCAGCGCCGAGGGCGACAGCGGCGTGTCGAGCCGCGTGTTCGCCGCCTTCGCCGCCCACCTGGGCGACTCGTCGCTGCGCGGCCGCGAGCTCTGGATCGCGATGACTTCGCGTCCCGACCTGATGGCCATCGACCTCAAACGCCAGGGCCGTTTCGGCCTCTGCGTGCCGCTCTTTCCCGCGCAAAACACCGACGAGGTCGCCGAGCTGTTTGGCGTGATCGCGCGCGGCCAGAAGCTCGCGCTTGCGGACCCGTTGCTCACCTACATTCGCGAGAAACTGGGCGACCGCCCGCTCACCGGCAGCGACGTGGAAGCCGTGCTCGTGCGCGCCCGCGAACGCGCCGTGCTCGCCGGGCGCGACGACACGCTTGCGCTCGAAGACCTGCAAACCGCGGTCGATGCGTTCATCGATCCGCTCGACGAAAACCTGCTCGCGTTGCAGGAAGCCGCCGCGGTGCTGGCCTGCTCGGACCGGCGCTTTTTACCGGAGCGCTACCGCGACATCGATCGCTCGGTCCTGCGCGCGACCTACGAAAACTCCCGGCGACTGCTGCGCGCCTGAGCGCGCTTTCGGCAGTGATCGCCAGGCGTTGATCACTGCTCGGCCTGCTCGCCTTCGAGCACCGAGCGGATCGTCTTGGCCAGATCGGTGAGCCGGTAGGGTTTCGCCACCATGCCGCGAAACCCGTAAGCCCGGTAGTTGGCCATCACCGGATCGCTGGAGTAGCCGCTGGACACGATCCCTTTCACGTTGGGATCGAGCTTTAACAGCTCGGCCATCGCCTCCTTGCCGCCCATGCCACCCGGGACGGTGAGGTCCATGATGACCAGGTCGTAACGGCGTCCCTCGCGCATGCCTTGGTCGTAAGCGCGCATCGCCTCGTGCCCGTCGGCCACGCTGGTCGCCTCGAAACCGAGACGCTTGAGCAGCGCGTTGGCCATGTCGCGAATCGGCTCCTCGTCGTCCATGAACAGAACTCGCCCCGTGAGGTTGTCGGGCGCGTGCGTAACTTCCGCCGCGGCCGGCCGGGCTTCGGGCGCGGCCGGCAGCCAGAAGCGGAACCGCGTGCCGCGCCCCAGCTCCGACTCGACTTCGATGTGACCCTGATGCTTGCGAATGATCGAATACACGGTCGCCAATCCCAGGCCGCTGCCCGACGCCTTCGTCGTGAAATAGGGATCGAAGATGCGCGCCAGATGCTCCGGCCGGATGCCCACGCCCGTATCGCTGATCACGATACAAAGATAATTGCCTTCCTCCAGTTGGCGCACCGACGAGGCCGCGAGGCGCTGGTTGCGCATGGCGATGTGCATGACGCCGCCATTCGGCATCGCCTGCACGGCGTTGATAACAAGATTCTGCACCACCTGACCGATCTGGCCTTTGTCAACCTCGGCGGTCCAGAGGCCGTCCTCGATCGCGAACTCGCAGCGAACCTTCGCGCCGTGCAGCGCGAAGTGGGCCGCCTCTTTCAAGACTTCGGGCAACCGCACCGCCGAGCGCACCGGCTCGCCGCCGCGGGCAAACGTAAGCAATTGCTGAGTGAGGTCTCTCGCGCGCATGACCCCGCGCTCTGCGTCCTGCAACCAGCGCCCGGCCGACGCCATCGCTTGCGAGTCCAGCGTGGCCAGGGTGATGTTGCCCATCACGACGGTGAGCAGATTATTGAAATCATGGGCGATACCGCCGGCGAGGATGCCGACCGATTCCAGCTTCGAGGCGCGCAGGATTTCGCCTTCCAGGCGCGCCCTCTCGGTCACGTCGCGCAGCACCAGCACCGCGCCGATCGCCTGGCTCTGCGCATTGTGAACCGGGGCGCAACGCCCCTCGATCACGCGCGGCGCGCCCTGTCGATCGTGCAACACGGTGTTCGGCGGCAGATCGACAACGCTGTGCGACGAGATGGCCAACGCCGCCGGGGTCGGGACCGGCTGCCGGGTCTTCTCGTGCCGCAGCACGCAGACATCCTCCAGCATGCGACCGATGGCCGCGCTTTCCGTCCAACCGGTCAGCTCGCCCGCCGCCTCATTAAGGAAGAGAACGCGTCCTTCGATATCGGTCGTGATCACGCCTTCGGCCATCGCGCGGAGGGTCACCGCGAGGCGCTCGCGTTCCGACGCGAGCGCTTCCTCGGTGCGTTTCGTGCCCGTCAAATCGACCAGCACCACCTGGGTCCACGCGAAGCTGCTCTCGCCTCCCAGCACCGGCACCCACCAGCGGTAAAACACGCGTCGCGGCGTGCCATCGAGCGCGTTGATCCGCATCTCTCCCTCGATCGCGTTGCGTCCGCTCCACAGGGCGCGGCATAACTCGCGGCGCACGTCCTGCATATCGGGCGTGAGGATGCGCGAGATACCCGCCAGCGCCTCGGTGGTGGTAGACGCGCCCACGAGATGCAGCGTTTCCCGATTGGCACCCACCAGAACCGCACCGCCTAAGTTTGATTCGAAGAGCGTGGGGTTGTCAGCCGTCAACGCGTCGAAATCCGTGACGCCCTCCGCACGCCGGCCGTCCAGCCACGCGCGCAAGCCGCTCAGGTCATACTCGATGATGGCCACGGGCGAATTCTCAAACAACACCCGGTAACGCTCCTCGGAGGCGCGCAACGACTCCTCCGCGCGTTTACGTTCATCTATATCGGAGTGCGAGCCGACGAGTCGCTGCGGTTTGCCGGACGCGTCAAAGAGCGCCATGCCGCGGGACAGGATCCATTTGTAGCTGCCGTCCTTGCAGCGCATCCGGAATTCAACGCGATAACCCGAACGGCGCCCTTCGCGATAGTCCCGCATGGCCTGCCGGACCTGGTCGACGTCATCGGGGTGAACGCGCGGCCAGAACTCGTCGCGCGCATTGAGCAGCTCGGATGCGGAATACCCGATGATTTCGCGCCAGCGATCGGAGATGAAGGTGTCTCCGGTCACGAAGTTATATTCCCAGATGCCGGCATTGATCCCCAGGACCGCTAGGCGCCAACGGTCCTCGACCTCGCGCAGTTTTTCCTCGGTTGCCCGCAGCACGCTCAAATCGGTGAACGCGACCTGCACGCGGCTGTAGCGCGGCTGGCCGTCCTCGTGCGGCACACTCCAGTGCATGAGACTGTGCCCCGATTGCCCGTCGATGCCCCGATAACGCAGCTCGCGGGTCATCTCGGTCTCGCCCGTCCACAGCGCCTGCAGTTGCGCCGCAAACGTATCCAACATGGCCGGCGTCGGCGCTCCGCGGATCAAGCGTTGATAGTCCTCCACGGTGTCAACGCCCGCCAAGCGCAGGACCGTGCGATTCGCCGCCACCACGCGCAGCAATGAAAACGTTTCCGCAGCCAGCGAAGGATTTGCCGCGAAGTGAACGGTCAAGTCGGAGACCCCTCGTCTACGCAGGTCGTCGAGCCAGTTAGCCACCGCTGAAAAATCCTCTTCCACGATCGCGACCGGCGTATTCTCAAATAAATTACGCATCCGCGTTTCGGAGGCCCGCAACGCCCGGGTCTGCGACGCGATCTGCCCTTGAAGACCCAGGTTGATCCAAAACACCAAAAGCCCGCCAATCGCCATGATGGCAAACACCCACCCGATCCAGCGCACCCAAAGGTCGGCCGGAGTTTGCGCCACCGAAACCGCCTCCGCTTGCGCGTGAAGACACGTTGTTAGCGTGATGGAAAATACAAGAAACAGCAGGCGCGAGAGCATGAAGGGTTTCATCCGCGAGAGCACAAGGACCGGACAAAATCCGCCCCCTTCGGCGTTGTCGAGGCGCAATGCCTCTTCGCAGATCGGCATGACTTCACGACAGCCATTGGCGCAAGATCGCGGCATCGCGCAAAAACGCGTCCGGCGAATCCTCCTGCACAAATTCCAACAACGCATGCCGGTCGCCCGGAGTCGGCTTGAGCAACGCCCAAAACTGCGCCCACCGCTCCGCACCTTTGGCCAGCGGATGGCGCTCCGCCGACGTCGGCCACCAGTGAAACACATGGATGTTACTCACGCGCGGCAGCACCTGCACCAACCCCGCAACGCAGTCCGCCGTCGCCTCGCCATTGTGCGGCTGCCAGCAGGTGAAGACATTGCCGCTGTCCACCTCCACCAGCAGTTTGCTCGCCGACTCATTGGTGTCGGTGAGCGTGCCGCCGTGGAACTCTGTCGAAATACTCACCCCGGCCCGCGCCGCCAGACCCGCGATGCGCCGCAGGTCCTCGATGATCTTCCAACGCCCGTCCTCATCGACCTCGCTCGACCCCGCCACCCCCGGCCACACGCGAATCGTCGGCGCGCCCAGCTCCACCGCCGTCTCCAGCACCCGCTCGAACGCCAGTCCCGCCCCCTCGCTCTGACCCACGCGATAATAACTCCCGTAGGCCGCCGTCACCAATCCCTGCTCCAGCGTCAATTCGCGCACTTCGCGCGCCCGCACCAGATCGCCATGCGGCACGTGAATGTCCCCGCCCCACTCGATACCTTTCAGTCCGGCCTTCCGCACCAGCGCCGCGATCTCGGCGGGCGAGAGTTTGCGAAACGTGATCGAAACCAGTCCGGGGTAAATCATGCGCCAAACCCAAAACCCTCCGCCTTTGCCCGACAATCCCCAACCCCCGCCGCCTCCAAAAATTTACCATCACCAACACCTCGCCGCCTTATGCACCCCATTCCCCGCGCCACTACCCCGAACCCGGCCGAGTGATCGCCACCCGCTCCGCGTATCATCCACCGAAGCGCACCTCGCGCCTCACTTAATCCTAAACCCAAAAATCCCATGAAAACCTCCCTCCTCCGCACCTCCATCGTCACCGCCTTGCTGCTCGCCTCCGCATCCGCCTCCTTCGCCGGCCCCGGCCTGCAATACTGGACCGTCCGCCGCAACGCGCAGCGCGCCGACAAACCCGCCGTCACCGCCCCGTCCGACACGAAATGCGAACAAATGATCGTCAAACAGGGCAAACGCACCTCGCTCGTCCCCTGCACCAACGACACCGTTCAGTGCAAGGCCCACTGCGCCAACTGAACCTGTTCGGTATTCTCAGGTCCATCCAGCATACCCCGCGCCTCACCGCGCGGGTTCTTTTTTGAAGATTTATCAAGGGACAATCCTCCGCCCTGCGTATCACTCCGCGCATGAAAACACTCCTCCTCTCCGCCCTCCTCTCCCTCGGCCTCTCCACCGGTCTCCTCGCCGAAGACAAACCCGCCGCCCCGGCCTACCCGCTCACCACCTGCGTAGTCTCCGGCGAAGCCCTCGGCTCCATGGGCGAAACCTTTGTCCACATCCACAAAGAAGCCGGCCAACCCGACCGCGAGGTCCGTCTCTGCTGTAAGGGGTGCCTGAAGAAATTCACCAAAGACCCCGCCAAATACCTCGGCAAACTCGACTCCCCCTCCAAACCCGCCGCCGCCGACCCCCACGCCGGCCACGCCCACTAAGGTCAGGGTTTTCACCGCCGAGGGTAGGGACGGCTCTCCGAGCCGTCCACTCCGTCGGTCGCGTCGCTCCCCCACTCCCTGCCTGCTCGCTCCCATGCGCCTCCCCTTCCTCACCGTTCTCGCGATCCTGTCTCTCTCGCTTGGCTCCCTGCGCGGTGAGGCCCCCCTCTCCTCCGTCTCCACTCCAACCGCTCCCCCGTCCTCCGAGCTCGTCTCCGCCGTCACCGCCGCCCCCGCCCTTCGAGCCGCCCGCGCCCGCGCAGAGGCCGCCGAGGCCCGCACCGGCGCAGCCGGTCGCTTTCCCGATCCCACGATCGAGGGCATGTATTCGCAAGTCCGCCAGCCCATGGGCGGCGAACAATTCCCGATGTGGGAAGTCACCGTTTCCCAACCCCTCCCCAAAGCCGGCGAACGCTCCGCCGATCGCGCCCGCGCCTCCGCCGCGCTTTCCATGGCCGAAGCCGACTTCGCCGTCATGGCCGGTGAAATGGCCGCCGACACCGCCATGGCCCTCGCCGAAGCCGACGCCGCCCGCGCCCGCGCCGCCCTCCTTGAAGCCCAGATCGCCCGCACCGAAAAAATCCTCTCCGCCCTCGACGCCCGCCTCGCCTCCGGCACCGGCCGCGTCGCCGACCGCCTCGCCCTCCAATCCCGCATCGCCTCCCTGCGCCTCATGATCGCCGAGGACAACCGCATGGCCGATGACGCCCTGTCCGAGGTCCGCAGCCGCCTCGGACTCGCCCCCGACGCCCCGCTACCCGCCTTTTCCGCCCCCGCACCTTCGTCCATCGACCCCGAGACCGTCCCGCTACTCCGTCTCGCCACCGCCAAGACCGACGAAGCCCGCGCCATGGTCCGCATGGCCCGCGCCTCCGCCCGCCCCATGACGTCCGTCGGTCTCCGGTTCGAACGCGAAGAAGAACGTATGGGCAACACGGATACGATCGGCATCGTCTTCATGACCGAGCTGCCCTTCCGTTCCCGCGGCTATGCCCGCGCCGAAGAGCGCGCCGCCCGCGCCGAGGAAACCGCCGCCCGCGCCGACGCCGACTCCGCCCGCCACCGCGCCCGCTCCGCCCTCTCCCGCGCCGAGCGCGCCGAACGCCTCGCCGCCACCTCGCGCAAACTCGCCGCCGAAACCTCCGCCCGCCTCGACGCCGAATACGACTCCCTCGTCCGCTCCGCCGGCACCCCCGCCATGGCCGGCGCCGAGACCTCCGTCCTCATGGTTTTGGAAATCCTCGAACGCCACACCGACACCCAACTCCAGCTCGTCGAGGCCGACTACGCCGCCCGCTCCGCCCGCGCCGAACTCTGGCGCTACGCCCCAGCCTCCCTCTTTTAAAAAAATGAAATCCGTCGTCCTCTTCCTCGCCACCTTCCTCGTCGGTGCCGCCCTCGCCTTCGCCACGCGCACCGCCCTGCACGAACCCTACGCGGAACCCGCGCCCACCACTGCGCCAAGCGCACCCGCTCCCGCCGTCGATCCCCACGCCGGACACACCGCCGCCGCCCCCTCCGCCACCGTGAACACCGTGTGCCCCATCTGCGCGATGGACGTTGATCCCGACCTCAAGCCCGCCACCTACCAAGGCAAACTCGTCGGCTTCGGCTGCGCCGCCTGCCCGCCCAAATTCGCCAAAGACCCCGACCGCTACGGCCCCTCCGCCCTCCGCAACGAAGTCGCCAAAAACTAACCGCCTCCGCGCCTCCGTTTTCAGCCTTTCAGCTTTTCAGCCCTTCAGCCTTTTCCGTCATGCGCTCCCTCCCTTCCTGGGCCGTCGTCCTCGCCGGCCTCGCCGCCGGCGCCGCCACCGTCGCCCTCCTCCCCGCCTCCGCGCTCTTCCACACCGCTGGCCATGCCCATACCGAGGCCGCCGCCGTAACCGGCGAACGCTACGCCTGCCCCATGATGGATTTCATCGGCAACAAACCCGGCGACTGCCCCGTCTGCGGCATGACCATGGCCAAGGTCGTCGCCGGCGAGCTCACCCGCGAACAAACCCGCCGCATGGGCCTCGAAACCTCCGTCGCCACCCTCGGCCCGGCCACCGCCACCGTCCACGCGTATGGAGCCGCTGAATACGACCACCGCTTCACCCAGCTCATCATCCCCCGCGTCGCCGGCCGTATCGTCAAACGTTTCGAGGCCACCTACGGCTGCTGTGAAGAAGTCGAAGCCGGTGCGCCCATCGTCGAGCTCTACAGCCCCGAGCTCATAGCCGCTCAGGGCGAACTCCAGGCCGCCCTCAAACTCAACGAGCCCGCCCTCGTCACCAGCCTGCGCGAACGTTTCTCCCGCTGGCATCTTGCCGAGGTCGCCGACGCCATCGTCGCCGGCCAACCCGTCCGCGGCACCGTCATCATCACCTCCCCCTTCGCCGGCCAGGTCCTCCAAGACGACGTGGACATGGTGAACGACGCCCTCGCCGTCGGACGCGAACTCATGGCCGACGCGCCCCTCCTCCGCCTCGTCGATCCCGACAAACTCGTCCTCGTTGTCCACGTCCCCGAACACCGCGCCAACTGGATCGCCGCCGGCCAGTCCGTCCTCATCGAAAGCGACGACGCCGGCCCGCTCCCCCAAATCAAAGCCACCGTCGCCCGCGTCGCCGCCGAGATCAACCCCTCCAACCGCGCCCGCGAGGTCCGCATCCATCTCACCGGAGCCCGCGCCCTCCTCTCCCCCGGCAGCCTCGTCAACGCCCGTCTGCAGGTCGCGCTCGCCCCCGACCTCAAGCCCGCCGATCCCGCCGATCGCACCACCCGGGGACAATTCGTGCTCATCCCCAAGACCGCCGTTCTCTCCACCGGCATCCGCCACGTCGCGTGGAAAATCACCTCGCGCGACGCCCAAGGCCGCGCCCGCTTCGAGCTCGCCCCCCTCGCCCTCGGCCCGCGCCTCGAAGACGAAGCCGGCAACGACCGCTACGTCATCCGCGCCGGCCTCGCCGCCGGCGACGAGGTTGCCACGCAAGGTGCCTTCCTCCTCGACAGCCAGGCCCAGCTCGCCGGCACCCCCAGCCTCCTCTTCCCCGCCGGCGCCACCGCCCCCGCCTCCCCCCATGTCCACTAAGCCGTATCCATGCAGTCCGTCGTAGGCTGCGAGCTTGCTCGCGCTCCGGAAAGCCCCCAGCAGGCCGGAAGCGTGCTCACCAACTAACCACCCCGTCCACCCACCCTCCGCTGCCTCCGATTTTGCGCCCTCTGCGACTCTTTGCGGCCATCCCTCCGTCCTCCGACTTTCCGTCCCTCCTCGCTCCCAGCTCCCCGCTCTCCCGCCCGTGCTCTCCTTCGCCATCCGCAACCTCTTCGTCACCCTCGCCGCCGCGCTGGCCCTCGCCCTCGCCGGCCTCTGGGCCTGGCGCCAGGTGCCGGTGGACGCCATTCCCGACCTCTCCGACAACCAAGTGATAGTCTGGGCCGAGTGGCCCGGCCAATCCCCCGCCGACGTCGATCAACAAATCACCTCGCGCCTCGCCCGTGAACTCCAGGGTCTCCCCGGCGTCCAGACCGTCCGCGGCCTCTCCCTCTACGGCACCGCCTACGTTTACGTCATCTTCGAGGACCGCCGCGATCTCTACGAAAACCGCACCCGCACCCTCGAACGCCTCGCCCAAATCCAGGGCATCCTCCCCGCCGGCGTCACCGCCAAACTCGGCCCCGATGCCACCGCCATGGGCCAGGTTTACGCCTTCACCCTCCAAGGCCCGCGCGACACCGAATCCAAACGCTACATCCTCGACCAGGTCGTCGTCCCCGCCCTCCGCGCCGTCCCCGGCGTCGCCGAGGTCGCCCCCGCCGGCGGCGTCGTCCGCGAATACCAGATCGACGTGGACCCTACCCGCCTCGAAGAACAATCCATCACGCTCGATCAGCTCATGAGCGCCGTGCGCGCCGCCGGCCGCGACGTCGGCGCCATGAGCGTCGAACAAAGCGGCATCGAGACCATGATCCGCGGCGCCGGCTTCATCCGCTCCGTCCGCGACGTGGAAAACATCGTTATCCGCGGCGATCGCATGAGCGGCTCCGGCATCCGCCTCGGCGAGATCGCGCAAGTCCAGCTCGGCGGACAATTCCGCCAAGGCCTGCTCGCCGACGGACACCAGGAACAGGTCGGCGCCATCGTCGCCCTCCGCGTCCGCGAAGATCCCCAGCGCGTCATCGCCGGCATTAAACAACGCCTCGCCGACCTCGCCCCCACCCTCACCGCCGAAAAACTGGAACCCGTCGCCTTCTACGACCGCTCCCAGCTCATTGACGAAACCAACGCCACCGTCACCGACAACCTCCGCGAAGCCATCGTCACCACGATGCTGGTCGTAGTGGTTTTCCTGCTCCACCTGCGCGCCAGCATCGCCACCGCCGTCAGCCTCCCGCTCGGCATGTTGTTCGCGTTTCTCGTCATGCATTTCCTCGGCGTGAGCGCCAACCTCATGAGCCTCGCCGGCATCGTCATCGCCATCGGCGTGATGGTCGATTTTGGCATCATCATGACGGAGAACATCACCCAGCACCTCGTCGATCTTCAGGCGAAGTGCCGGCGCGAAAACCGCCCCATGCCCACCTCGCCATGGAACGAAGAAATCACCGAGACCGTCGTCGCCGGCGCGCGCGAGGTCGCCCGCCCCCTCGTCACCTCCGCCGCCACCACCGTCATCGGCTTCCTCCCGCTCTTCGCCCTCACCGACCAGGCCGGACGCCTCTTCATCCCGCTCGCCCTCACCAAGACCCTCGCCATCAGCGGCGCCGTCCTCGTCGGCGTGTTTCTCGTCCCCGCCCTCTGCCGCCTCCTTCTCCCGCCCTGGCAGGTGCGCAAGACCCCGCTGCTCCTCCTCGCCGGCCTCGCCGCCGGCCTCACCTTCGGCTGGTATTTACCCGACGGATACACCATCCCCTTCGACCACGAGCGCTGGTCGCTCCACATCCCCGGCTGGCTCTTCGCCCCCGCCCTCGCCGCCCTCGTCGGCACCGCCGTCTGGCGCCTCGGCCGCGAAAAACTCGTGGACTACGAAGCCAACCCCACCAGCCGCGCCATCCACGTCGCCTACGACTGGGCCTACACCCGCCTCCTCCGCCACAAAGCCCTCTTCGCCGCCACCCTCCTCCTCCTCGCCGGCGGCGGCTACCTCGTCGGCCTCGGCTGGCCCCGCCTCAGCACCCCTCTCCGCGCCGCGGTCTCCGCCGTCGGCGGCGACCTGCGCGCCACCCATGTCGATGCCCTGCTCACCCGTTGGTTCCCCGGCGTCGGCTCCAGTTTCCTCCCGCCGCTCGACGAGGGCAGCCTGCTCTTCATGCCCTCCGTGCCCGCCACCGCCGGACTCGGCGAAACCCAGCGCGTCATGGCCATCCAAAATCGTGCCATCGAGGAGGTCCCCGAGGTCGCCAGCGTCATGGGCAAACTCGGACGCGCCGAAACCGCCCTCGACCCCGCCCCCATCGGCATGATCGAGACCGTCGTCGTCCTAAAACCCTACAAAGACTGGCCCATCGAGGACATCCTCCGCCCCGACGGCACCACCGAACGCCGCCCGCGCACCCTCGCCGAGGTCCGCGCCAGCCTCGCCGCCGCCACCGACCTGCCCGGCGTCGCCCCGAGCTGGCTCCAGCCCATCGAGACCCGCGTCGTCATGCTCTCCACCGGCATCCGCAGCCTCATGGCCCTCCAGCTCCTCGGCGACGACGCCGCCGCGCTCGAACGCTTCGCCGAAAAAGCCGAGAAAATCATCCAAGCCACCCCCGGCACCGCCGACGCCCAGATGCAGCGCGAAGGCGGCAAACCCTACGCCGAGATCCGCCTCGACCCCGCCAAACTCGCCCGCTTCGGCTTCTCCCAAGAGCTCGTCCTCTCCGCGGTCGAGACCGCCTTCGGCGGCATGCCCGTCACGTTCTCCGTCGAGGGCGCGCTCCGCTACCCCGTCCGCATCCGCTACCTCCGCGAACGCCGCGACGACCCCGACGAGTTACTCGGCCTCCAAGTCGGCATGGGCGGCGAACACGGTGCCGTCCCGCTCTCCAGCCTCCTCGCCAAGCCCACCACCTACACCCTCGAAGTCCCCTCGACCTCCGCCCTCCTCGCCACCCTCTCCCTCACCCACCAGCGCAACTTTACGCCTCTCTCTACCACCCGCGCCGAACTCACCCTCCCCACCGGCGAAAACCTCCCCGCCGCCCTCACGCCCCACATCGTCGCCCAGCGCCCGAGCGAAGCCGGCCTCACCTACGTCATCGGCCCCATGGCCATCCGCAGCGAAGGCGGCAAACGCACCCAATACGTGATGTTCAACGCCGCCCCCGGTGCCTCCGAGACCGACATCGTCACCACCGCCGACACCCGCCTCCGCGCCGCCATCACCTCCGGCGAACTCCCCCTCCCCCCCGGCGCGACCTACCGCTGGGTCGGCCGCTACGAGCAAAAGCTGAAAGCCGACCGCACTCTCGGCTGGGTCATCGCCGCGTCTTTTTCCGTCATGGTCGTGCTCATTTTCGTCGGCACGCGTTCGTGGCTCATCACCGCCATCATCGTCTTCTGTAATGCCACCGTCACTACGGCCGGCGGCTTCGTGCTCGTCTGGCTCTGGGGCGCGCAGCTCACCACTGCGGTCACGGTGGGTTTCCTCGTCCTGCTCGGCGTGATGTTCAACGACGGCATCCTGCTCGGCACCTACCTCCAGGAAAAGTTCCGCACCGCCCCGCGCGATCTCGCCGACATGCATCAACGCATCTTCGAAGCCGGCCTGCGCCGCCGCCGTCCCGCCATCATGACAAACCTGACGACGCTGCTCTCCCTCGTCCCTGTGCTCTGGGCGACGGGTCGTGGCGCTGAGCTGATGGCCCCGATGATGTTGCCCGTGATCGGCGGCATGATCTTCGACATCGCCTCCTTGTTCTCCGTCCCCGTCTTCTTCGCCTGGTATTGGGAACGCCGCCTCGCCCGCGAAGCCTTAGTTCCATCCGTCCCATAACTTTAAAAAAAACATCATTGAGATTTGATTACACGTAAGGACGGCATGTCCGCGGTGTCTAAGAACGCGGTCCTCCGCGCCCGTCTTCCGCAGCCATTTTCGTTTATGCCCCCCGCCACGCGCTGCGACCGCTACCGCCCGCGCCAACCCCGCGCCTCGCCCGTCTGGCAAATCCTCCGCGATCACGCCCACCGCCTCACCGATCTCGACCCCGCCACCGCCCGCGCCCCCGTGCGCTCCAGCGCTGCGGCGATCTCCACTCCGGCTTCACCCGCCTCCACTGCCCCGACTGCGGCCACGACTACCTGCTCGCCTTCACCTGCAAACAACGCGACCTCTGCGCCACCTGTCACCAACGCCGCACCCTCACCAAAGCCGCCGCCATCGCCGACGACATCTGCCAGCCCGGCCCCCACCACCACCTCGTGCTCGCGCTCCCCCGCGTGCTGCGCGGAATTTTCCGACGCGAGCCCGCCCTGCTCGGTGAGCTTTACCACGCCACCCAAGAAGTGCTCGCCCTGTGGCTGCGTGATCGCGCCGCCTGCCCTACCGGCCAGCCCGGCCTCGGCGTCGCCGTGCCGACCTTTGGCGGCTACCTGCTTTGGCACCCCCACGTCCACGTGCTCGCCACCGCCGGTGTTTTCACCGCCGACGGCACCTTTCATCTCGCCGACACCGGCGGCTGGGAAACCCTCTGCAAACTCTGGCGCACGTCCTTGCTTCGCCGCCTCCACGAAGCTCGCGCCCTAGCGCCCGGCTCGCCCGCCTGCTCCAGTGGCGCCACTCGACTTCGGTGCCGACGGCGGCGAGGCCCCGCTCGCCGCCGATGATGTCACGGGCCGTCGCCGCCTCGCCTCGTATCTGTAATGATGGATTTTTTGCCCGTTTGGGGGGACTTTTAGGGGGACTTGGCGGTTCCAATCCGCTATCGTCCAGTCGAGGTTATGAAAGATAACCGGCCACTTTGATCTGCATGACATTCCTACAATCAAGATGCCGTGAAGCTCCAGCTAGTGGTTGAAATTCGTCCACTTATTAGCCGTATTTCAGCCATAAAAGAACGATTTTTAGCCCCACGGGTTATGGCCCCACTCTCCGACACACCGGTGGTTTTTGTGCAGGGGCCTCGTCAATCCGGCAAAACTACCTTGGTGCAGAACCTCCAATCTCACGGGCACAAAGCTGACTATTTGACCTTGGATGATGCGGCGGTGCTGGAGGCTGCCGTCTCGGATTTTTACCGAGGCCTGTTTTGCCGACGAGTTCAACCCGGGGCGGATCACCGGGGCGGACTGGCCAACGCTGGTTTCGAAAATCGTCGCCGGCGGTTATCCGGAGGCAATCTCGCGCACCAAGGCGGACCGGTGCCAAGCGTGGTTTGGATCTTATGTGACCACGATCCTGGAACGGGGCGTGCGAGACATCGCCAACATCCAAGGTTTGCGTGAACTCCCCTCGCTGCTGCGTCTGGTGGCGGCCCGCAGCTCGAACGTGCTTAACTTTAATGATCTGGCCCGCGATGCCGGCATCGCCCCGACGACACTAAAACGCTACTGGGGCTTGCTGGAGGCGGTCCTCCTCGGAATCACCATTCCGGCGTGGAGCGGCACCCTAACTTCGCGCCTCAGTTAGGCGCCCAAACTGGTGGTCGGAGATGCGGGGCTGCTTTGCCACCTGCTCGGGTTGGATGAAACCCGACTGAAGGAAGACAGCCTGATGACCGGCGCGGTGCTGGAAACATTTGTCGGTCTGGAACTGATCAAGCAGCTCGCTTGGAATCCGAATGCACCAAGGCTCTTTCACTACCGCACACACGCCCAACAGGAGGTAGACTACGTGCTTGAAGACCGGGCGGGGCGGCTGATTGGCATCGAGGTCAAAAAAAACGCCAGCCCTACCTCGTCCGACTTCCGTGGCCTACGCCATCTTGCGGAACAAACAGGGCAAACGTTTGTGCGGGGCATCTTGCTTTATACCGGCACGGAAAGCGTAACCTTGGGCCCGGGACCGTAAGCCGTGCCGATCAGCGCTTTGTGGAATAAATTGGCGTCATCGGGTTAAGAGAGGCGGACCGTAAGCGTCCTGCCGGAACACGGTAGTGCTGATTCGTTGAGGCAGCCTGTTTCTGATAAAACTTAAACCGGACATCGCTTAAACCCTCGTAACTCAGCTTAATCGCTTTTGGGACTTAAGTGGGCTGATTTGGACCTATGCGACAAAAAGGTGACTCCATTTCGCGGACGCCCTTCAGCGAAGAAAAGCTGACCCGGATTTTGTCGGTTACTCAGACCGACGACGCGATCGGCGGCAGGGTAGTAGCCAAATGGGAAAGCGATGAGGAAACGGTCTCAACAACTAAAGAAAATCACCTCGTCATCACAGAGGGCGAATTTAAGGCACTGGCACTTGTCGAAGCGGGTATTACGGCCAACCCCAAGAACGGATCTGGCTGCTGCGTGAGGGTAAGACAAATATGACGCTTGGTAGAGCTCGCTTCAGTGCGTCGTATTTTGGCAGCCATTCGTGTAAATCGTGTCTCAACAAATGGTATCGCCAAAAAAATCGCCAGACTAATTAGATCAATTAACATTTAAATAGCGACAATTTAGTTATTTATATCGCCAAAAAAATCGCCAGATTGCTTTATATCCACGAATGCACCAGCGATACGGCGTGCCCACCGAACTTTACACCTCGCCCGCCGCCATGGAGCCGCTTTTTCCAGAACGGGGCGAGCTGGCGCTGAGCGAGCTGGCGGCGGAGGTCTTTAAGCGGTCCGGAGCACTCTTCGGGCGCCTGCCCGAGCAGACCCGCGAAGCGGTGGCAGAGGTTCTGCGCTACACCAACTGCTACTACTCCAATCTCATCGAGGGCCACACGACGCACCCGGCAGACATCGCCCGTGCCATGCGCGCCGACTACTCGGCCGAACCGAAGAAGAAAGACCTGCAACTCGAAGCCCGCGCCCATGTGGAGGTGCAAAAAGCGATGGAGGCCAAGTTGCGCGCCGAGCCGGAGTGCAGTCCGTCTACACCCGAGTTCCTCGGCTGGATCCACCGCGAGTTCTACAAGAACCTGCCTCTGGAGTTTCGCACCGTGCGCAATCCCGAGTCAGGCAAAGAACACATCGTCGAGCCGGGACAATTCCGCGCCATCGAAGTTCAGGTCGGCCGACACGTCGCGCCGGCGGCACAGAGTCTGCCGGGCTTTCTCGCCCGTTTTCGCGAGGGCTACGATGCATCGGAAATCGCGGCGCACCGCCGCGTCATCGCGCTCGCCGCTTCGCACCATCGCCTCGCGTGGATTCACCCTTTTGTGGATGGTAACGGCCGCGTAGTTCGCCTCTTCAGTCACGCCCTCGCCATCCGTCTCGGCATCGACGGCCACGGCCTGTGGACAATCTCGCGCGGGCTCGCCCGCACCAAGGCCCGCTACTACGAATTATTGCACAACGCCGACCTCCCGCGCGAGGGCTCGTTGGACGGCCGGGGTAATCTCTCGGAGCGGCACCTCCACACATTCTGCACCTACTTCCTAGAGCAGATGCTCGACCAGATACAGTTCATGCACGACCGGATACGGCCCGGCCAATTGGAGAAGCAGGCGGCGATCTACGTGCGCACGCGCGACCTTTTCGGAAAGCACAACGAACTCGCTTTGCGGCTCATCAAGGAAGCGATCACTCAGGGCGAATTTGCCCGTGGCGACGCTTCGCTCATCACCGGAAAAGCGGTGTCCACTGCGCGCGAAATCCTCGGCCGCGTGCTCGCCACAGGGCTGCTGACCTCGCCCACAGAAAAGGGAGCCGTGCACCTAGGCCTGCCGACCGAAGCCCTCGACACCTACTTCCCCGGTCTTTTTCCAGCGCTCGATATGGGATACCCCACAACTCAGCAGTAATAGCTTTTGCATTGGACGGTCAAAAGCCCTCCCCCCTTGCACATGGATGGCACCACCTCTCATATCGCCATCAAACGCGCACAATAGACGACCTCGTATCCCTTTACGAAAAGAAGCAGCTGAACCTCGAACCTATTTTCAGCGCAAGTCAGTATGGACGGAAAAGGACCGTCGAAAACTAGCTAATCGACAGCGTGCTTCGAGGCTATCCGCTGCCGGCGATTTTTCTCTATCGTCGGGAGGATGAGCGAGAATGCCGACGGCTTAAACTGGCGGTTAGTAAAACTCGTAAGTAGGGCCGGAGTGAAGGTAGAGGCTCATCCCGTGCGTGAGGATCAGCAACGCAAGCGGGCCCCGTCAGAGGTCGGATTCCACCGGTTCAAAGCTACATTCATCACCCTTTCTCTTGATGCCGGCATACCCATACCGTTTATTCAAAAAATCGCAGGCAATTCCTACGTCCGCGTTCTGCTGAAGCACTACCACCGGCCGGACAAAAAGGTGCTTTCGGAGCAGATGACCACAAAGCTTCCGAACTATTTGACCCGAGCCAAAGAAGCACCATCCGCGTCGGCCCAAGAGATTAGAATTTTAGACGGATCTAAAGGGCCAAAGTTGGGTGCAGGGGTTGGATTCGAACCAACGACCTTCAGGTTATGAGCCTGACGAGCTACCGGGCTGCTCCACCCTGCAATAAGTGGAAGGCCGAGAACATCGGTTCGCCCACGCTTCTGTCAACGGCCATTTTGCATAAAACCCGATAAAACCCGATTCTCCGCTTGCCAGCCCTTCTCCCGCTCTCTGTGCTCCCGCCTTCTTTCACCCAATTCCGGGCGTTAGAAAACAACCACAACACTCATCTCCCGATCGCAAGGCGGCCCATTGGCCGAACCTGTGTTCTTCCAGATAACATAGATCCCATGAACATCACTCCCAAGGACCTCCTCGATGCCGGCGTCCACTTCGGTCACCAGACCAAACGCTGGAACCCCCGCTCCAAGCCCTACGTCTTCGCCCACCGCCAGGGCATCAGCATCATCGACCTCGGCAAGACCCACGAGCTCCTCCAGAAGGCCTACTCCTTCCTCGAAGAAACCGTCGCCTCCGGCGGCAACGTGCTCTTCGTCGGCACTAAACGTCAGGCCCAGGAAATCATTCGCGAGGCCGCCATCGCCACCCACCAGCCCTTCGCTGTTGACCGTTGGCTCGGCGGCACCCTCACCAACTTCGCCACCGTTAAGAAATCCATCGCGAAGTTCAAAAAATTCCAACAGCAGGAAGCTTCCGGCGAACTCGCCAAGCTCTCCTCCAAGGAAGAGTCCGCCATCAAGCGCGAGATGGTGCGCATGAACAAGAATTTCTCCGGCATCGTCGACATGGCCAACCTGCCGTCCGCCGTGTTCGTCCTCGACGCCAACCACGAAGCGATCGCCGTTGCCGAGGCCAAGCGCCTCAACATCCCTTGCGTCGGTCTCGTTGACACCAACTCCGACCCCACCCAGCTCGCTTACCCGATCCCGGGCAACGACGACGCCGTGAAGTCCATCCGCATCATCGTCGACACCGTGGTCGAGGCCATCCAGAACGGCCTCAACCAGCGCGAGAGCCGCCGCAGCACCCGCGGCCAAGCCGACCTTCGCGCCGTTTCCGCCACAATGGCCGCCTCCTCCGGCGCCGTGAACGAAGACGGTGAAGTTGACCTCTCCAAGGTCGCGATCCCCTCCAACGTCGACATCAGCGAGGCCGATGCCGCCGCCATTGCCGCCAAGAAGAAGACCGTCGTGACTCCCCGCAAGAAGGTCGCCGCTCCCAGGGAATAACCTTCGTCGTATTATTTAATGAGCACCACCATCACCGCCCAACAAGTCAACGACCTGCGCACCCAGACGGGCGCTGGCCTCATGGACTGCAAGCGCGCCCTAGTTGAAACCAGCGGCGACGTCGAAGCCGCTATCATCATCCTCCGCAAGAAGGGCGCCGCCTCGGCCGCCAAACGCGCCGATCGCGAAGCCAAGGAAGGCCTGATCGAGAGCTACATCCACGTCGGCGGCAAAGTAGGCGTCCTCATCGAGGTCAACTGCGAGACCGACTTCGTGGCCCGTAACGACGACTTCAAGGCCCTCGTCCGTAACCTCGGCATGCACATCGCCGCCGCGAACCCGCTCTACGTCAACCGTGACCAGGTTCCCGAGGCCGATGTGAACGCCGAGCGCGAAATCGCCGCCGCCCAAGTCGCCGGCAAGCCGCCCGCCGCCGTCCAGAAGATCGTCGAAGGCAAGATCGAGAAGTTCTACTCGACCATCGTCCTCCTTGATCAGCCCTACGTGAAGGTCCCCGAGAAATCCATCAAGGAGATCCTTACCGAGGCGATCGCCAAGACCGGAGAGAACATCCAGGTCCGCCGCTTCGTTCGTTACCAGCTCGGCTCGTAATGCAACGCTCAGCGCTCGCTTCTGACTCAAGGCACGCCGGTTTTCCGGCGTGCCTTTTTCTTTTTTCCATCAGCCGGAACTCGCCCCACCATGAAAGTCACGAAAGGCCAGATTCTCGCCCGTGGACTCTCCAACGGCTGCCCCAATTGCGGAGCCAAAAAACTGTTCAAAGAAGGCACTCTGTTTGAAATGAACGCCGAGTGCCCGGAATGCGGACTTAAGATCGAGCGCGACGAAGGTTTTTTCCTCGGCTCCATGTCGCTCAATTACGGCGTGACGATCATCGGATTCCTCGTGCCAGTGCTCATCCTTTATTTAGTCGGCGTTCTCTCCGGCATGGTGGCCGTAGTCATCGCTGGCGTGGGCTCGATTGGGGTTCCGATCCTCTTCTATCGCTCGTCGCGCAGTTGGTGGCTGATGAGCTATTATTTCTTCCTGCCCAATCACCTCCCGACGAACCGGCGCGAGCTCGCTGCCGATGAGGACGAAAATATCTGAGGGCGAGCACGCGAGGGGGTGATGGCCGGCTAGCTAGCTAGTCTCTTTGTCTTCAGGCAACCTCACCTACGAGGCCGCGTCCAACGCCACTTTCTCCAACGCCCTCTCCGGCGTCGAACGCTTCACCAAGACCGGCGCGGCCGTCCTCACCCTAAGCGCCGCCTCGACCTACACTGGTAACACGCTCGTCTCCGCGGGCACTCTCCTCGTCAACGGCAGCCTCGCCAACACCGCCGTCAGCGTCGCCTCCGGCGCGACCCTTGGCGGCAACGGAACCCTCGCCGGCCTAACCACCTTTGCCAGCGGAGCCCGGGTTGCCCCCGGTTCGCTCACCTTCACCGGCGGACTCACCTTGAACTCCGGCGCGATCCTCGATTTCCGGCTCGGCACAGTCAGCAACCTAATCCGCATCAGCGGTGGCACGCTGACCGGCCCGTCCTCCGGAAAGATCACCGTCAACCTCTTCGACTCCGGCGGCTTCACGGGGGGCACCTACACGCTCATCGACGCCACCGGGGCTACGCTGGCGAGCATCGGGGCCACTTCATTCGATCTCGGCGCCACCATCGCCGGCTACACCTACACCTTCGGCCAAACGGGCAGCACCCTCGAACTCATCGCCTCCGTGATCCCCGAACCCGCCACGTCCGTCGCGCTTGTCGGCCTTGGCATTCTCGCCTTCGCCGTCACCCGCCGCCGGCGCTGAGTGTAGGCTCCCTCGGGTCCTTCGCTAAGGGAAACGGCCGACACGGAGGTCGGCCCTCCCTAGGAGTGCCTAGTTTGCGCGACGGTCTGTGCGGCATGGGCGTCCCCGCCCATGGGTTCGGACATGGGCGAGACGCCCATGCCACTTTCAACGCACTACCTTTCGCACACAAAAAAACCGCGAGTCTCACGACTCGCGGTTTTTGATGGGCGTTAGGATAAACGCTCCGGCGATTAACCGGCTTGGGTAGCGACGGGCTCCTCAGCGGGGAGCTCTTCGCCGAACGGCAGCACGATGCGGAGGTTCTTGTAGGCGGGCAGACCAGTGCCGGCAGGGATCAAGTGACCCATGATCACGTTTTCCTTGAAGCCCTTCAGGTTGTCGACCTTGCCGAGCGTCGAGGCGTCCGTCAGCACGCGGGTCGTCTCTTGGAACGACGCGGCGGAGATGAACGACTCGGTCTCGAGCGAGGCCTTGGTGATACCCAACAGGATCGGCTCGGCTTCGGCCGGCTTGCCGCCGGCTTCGTCAAGACGCTTATTGTCCAACAGGAACGCGGCGCGGTCCACCTGCTCGCCCCAGAAGTATTCGCTGTCACCCGGATCGGTGATGCGGACCTTGCGGAGCATCTGGCGGATGATGATCTCGATGTGCTTGTCGTTGATCGTCACGCCTTGCAGACGGTAAACCTCCTGCACCTGGCCGATGAGGAACTCATACAGCGCGGACGGCCCGAGGATCTCCAGGATCTCGTGCGGATCGGCGGAACCTTCCGTGAGGTGCTGGCCCTTGTGAACCACGTCACCGGGTTGCACGATGATGTGCTTGCCGGTCGGGATGAGATGCTCCTCTTCCTGGGCGGTCTCTTCGTTGCGAACGACCAGCTTGCGTTTGCCGCGCAGCGTGCCTTCGAACGAAACGACGCCATCGATGCGGGCCATCTCGGCGGCCTCCTTCGGACGACGGGCTTCGAACAGTTCGGCGACGCGGGGAAGACCGCCGGTGATGTCCTTCGTCTTGGACGCCTGACGCGGGGTCTTGGCGAGCAAGGAGCCAGGGGCGATGATGTCGCCTTCTTGCACGGCGATCTGCGCTCCGACGGGGATGGCGTAAGCCGCGATGGCCTTGCCCTTCTCGTCACGCACTTCGATCTGCGGATTGAGGTCTTCCTTGTGCTCAATGACGACCGTGGCGATGCGGCCCGACGATTCGTCGAGTTCGCGTTTCACGGTGACACCGGGGATCATGTCTTTGAATCCGAGCGTGCCGCCCTTTTCGGAGAGCACGGGGATGTTGTAGGGGTCCCACTGGGCGAGCACTGCACCCTTCTCGATCTTGGCGCCGTCGCCGACGTGGAGGAAGGAGCCGACCACGATGTTGTAGGTCTCGAGCTCGCGATCGTCCGTATCCAGGATTTGGATAGTGCCGGTCTTGTTGAGCACGATGGCGGCGCCGTCGGCCGTTTCCACGAGGCGCAGGCCCTTGTAGCGAACGGTGCCGGAACTGCGGACGCGGATCTCGGGCGTTTTAAATCCGCCGGAGGCAACGCCACCGATGTGGAACGTGCGCATCGTGAGCTGCGTGCCGGGTTCGCCGATGGACTGGGCGGCGATGATGCCGACCGAGTCACCCTGCTTGGCGAGGCGGTTGGTCGCGGGATGGATGCCGTAGCTCTTCGCGTCGATGCCGTTGGGGCTGATCGAGGTGAGCGGAGACATGATCTTCACGCGCTCGATGCCGCATTCGACTATCTTGACCGACATCTCTTCGCTGATGAGGTCACCGGAGGCGACCAGCAGCTCGGAGGGGTTGAGGGGATTGAAAATGTCGTCACAGGCGCAACGACCCACGATACGTTCGCGGAGGTTGATGATTTCGTCGTCACCTTCGAAGATCGACTTCTTCCAGATGCCATCGCGGCTGCCGGTGTCTTGTTCGGAGATGATCACGTCCATGGCGACGTCGCACAGTTTACGGGTGAGGTAGCCGGCGTCGGCGGTCTTGAGCGCGGTGTCGGCGAGACCCTTGCGGGCGCCGTGGGTCGAGATGAAGTATTCGAGAACCGTCAGACCTTCGCGGAAGGACGACAGAATCGGGCGCTCGATGATTTCGCCGGAGGGCTTGGCCATCAAACCGCGGGTGCCGCACAGCTGGCGGACCTGCTGTTTGTTACCGCGCGCACCGGAGTCCATCATGATGTAAACCGGGTTAACCTCGGTCTTGCCGTCGTTGTTCTCCAGCTTGGCGAACACGGCCTTGGCGATCTTGTCGGTGGCGCCGGTCCAGATATCGACGACCTTGTTGTAGCGCTCGCCGTCGGTGATGATGCCCTTGTTGAACTGGGCTTCGACTTCGACGATCTTCTTCCGGGAGTCGGACACGATGTCCTTCTTATCCTCGGGGATGATCATGTCGTCGATACCGATGGAGATACCGGCCTGCATAGCGGTCTGGAAGCCGAGCTCCTTGAGCTTGTCGAGCGTGACCACCGTGACGGTGTCACCGGCCACCTTGTAGGTGTTCAAGATGAGGTCGCCCAACTTGCCCTTCGGAACAGGGAAGTTCACGAAGCCCAAACCTTCGGGCCAGATCTGATTGAAGATCACGCGACCCACGGTGGTGCGGATGGTGCGTTTTTCAGTGTTGCCGAACACGGTCTCGCGTCCGAAGTCGGGATTGGGAACCTCGACCCAATCGTGCATCTTGAGCGCGCCGTCGGCCTTGGCGAAGAGAACTTCCTGGAGGCCGGAGAGGAGCGGAACGCGCACACCCTTGGCCGGCTTGGTGCGCGGCTCGATGGTGAGGTAGTAGGCACCGAGAACGATGTCTTGCGAAGGCGTGAGGATCGGCTTGCCGGAGGACGGCGAGAAGATGTTGTTCGTCGCCATCATGAGGAGTTTGCACTCCATGACCGCCTCAAGGGAGAGCGGCACGTGAACGGCCATCTGGTCACCGTCGAAGTCCGCGTTGTAAGCGGTGCAGACGAGCGGGTGAACGCGGATAGCTTCGCCTTCGATGAGGACGGGTTCAAACGCCTGGATGGAGAGGCGGTGAAGGGTCGGCGCGCGATTCAGGAGAACCGGGTGGCCCTTGGTCACTTCTTCCAAGATGTCCCACACTTCAGGGGACTTCTTCTCGATCATCTTGCGGGCACCTCGGACGGTGTGCACGAAGCCGAGTTCTTTAAGACGGCGGATGATGAACGGTTCGAAGAGAACCAGCGCCATCTTCTTGGGGAGACCGCATTGGCTGAGCTTGAGCTCAGGACCGATGACGATCACGGAACGGCCGGAGTAATCGACGCGTTTGCCGAGCAAATTCTGACGGAAGCGGCCTTGCTTGCCCTTGAGCATGTCCGAGAGGGACTTCAGGGGACGATTGCCGGCACCGGTGACAGGGCGGCCATGGCGGCCGTTGTCGAAGAGGGCGTCAACGGCCTCTTGGAGCATGCGCTTTTCGTTATGGATGATAACGTCAGGCGTCTTCAGCTGCATCAGGTTCCGCAGACGATTATTGCGGTTGATGACGCGGCGATAGAGATCGTTGAGGTCAGAGGTCGCGAAACGGCCACCCTCGAGCGGAACGAGAGGACGGAGGTCGGGCGGGATGACGGGCAACACTTCCAACACCATCCACTCAGGACGGGAGTTGGAATGGATAAAGCCTTGGATGACCTTGAGACGCTTCGAGAGCTTTTTTTTGATCTGCTTGGACTTGGTGGCGCGCATCTGCTCCTGGAGCTCGGCGACGGTCGCTTCCATGTCGGTCTTCACGAGGCAGTCACGGACGGCCTCGGCGCCCATCTTGGCGACGAAGGAATCGTCACCGTATTCGTCGAGAGCCTGACGATATTCGGTGTCGGTGAGGAGCTGCTTCAGTTCGAGCGGGGTCTTGCCCGGATCGACGACCATGTAGTTCTCATAGTAGATGACGCGCTCGAGCGAACGAGCGGTCATGTCGAGAAGGAGGCCGAGGCGGGAAGGCATCGACTTGAGGAACCAGATGTGCGCAACAGGCACGGCGAGTTCGATGTGGCCCATGCGCTCGCGACGGACGCGGGAGATGGAAACCTCGACGCCGCAGCGATCGCAGACGACGTCCTTGTATTTGATGCGCTTGTATTTTCCGCAGGCGCACTCGTAGTCACGGACCGGTCCGAAAATCTTTTGGCAGAAAAGACCACCCGGTTCGGGCTTGAAGGTGCGGTAATTGATCGTCTCGGGGTTCTTGACCTCGCCCTTGGACCAGGCGCGGATCGTCTCGGGTGAGGAAACGGTGATCGAGACGCAGTCGAACGGGCTCTCTTCCAGACCGAGAGCGGCGCGAGTCTCCTCGCGGGCGCCGGCGGCAACTTCGTTGGGTTGAATGCTCATGTTGAGTTAATTCCCTATGTATTCGTTAAATGGTGACGTGAACCGGATCAGGCGGTGAGACCGCCGAGGGCGTCGCGCTTGTTGAGCTTGATGTCCAGACCGAGGGACTGGATTTCCTTGATCAACACGTTGAAGGACTCGGGCGTGCCCGCGACCAGCGTGTTGTCGCCCTTGACGAGCGACTCGTAGATCTTGGTGCGACCCTGCACGTCGTCGGACTTGACGGTGAGGAGCTCCTGGAGGGTGTGCGCCGCGCCGTAAGCTTCGAGCGCCCACACTTCCATTTCGCCGAAGCGCTGGCCGCCGTATTGGGCTTTGCCGCCCAACGGCTGCTGCGTGACGAGGGAGTAAGGACCGACCGCACGGGCGTGGATCTTGTGGGACACAAGATGGTTCAGCTTCATCATATAGATGTAGCCGACCACGACCTGCTGATCGATCTTCTCACCGGTGCGACCGTCGTAGAGCACGCTCTTGCCCGAGGTGGGCAGACCGGCGTCCTTGAGGTATTCGCGCACCTTCTTCTCGGGGATACCGTCGAAGACCGGGGTCGCGACCTTGATGCCGAGCTTGGAGCAAGCCCAACCCAAGTGCGTCTCAAGAACCTGTCCGACGTTCATGCGCGAAGGCACGCCGAGGGGGTTCAAGCAGATTTCGACCGGGGTGCCGTCGGGGAGGAACGGCATGTCTTCCTGGGGAACGATCTTGGCGACCACACCCTTGTTACCGTGACGACCGGCCATCTTGTCACCGACCTCGAGCTTGTGCTTCGTGGCGATGTAGACCTTGACCTGCTTGATCGCGCCGTTGCCGTTGTCTTCACCGGCTTCGATGCTGTTGATCTTGCGCTCACGGTCGGTTTCCAACTCGTCGAACTTCGACTGGTAGGAACCGATGATCTCCATGATCTTGATACGAACCGGGGACGGGTCGATCTCGACGTGCTTGGAGACGGCGGCGAGCTTGCGGAGGAGCGTCTTGGTGATCTTCCGGTTGGCGGGGATGATGATCTCGTTGGTCTCGCCGTTGATGACGTCGAGCGGGATCTTTTCGCCGAGGAGGATGTTGGAGAGGGCCTCGGTGAGACCTTCGCGCAACTTGTCCATCTGCGTCTTGTAATCTTCCTGGATCTGCTTGGTCTGGCGACGGCGATCTCCCGGGGAGAGCTTCTCCTTCTCGAAGTCAACGCGGCTGGAAACCTTGACGTCCATGATGATGCCGGCAACGCCGGACGGGACGACGAGGGAGGTGTCTTTCACGTCGGCGGCCTTTTCGCCGAAGATCGCGCGGAGGAGCTTTTCCTCGGGAGCGAGTTCGGTTTCAGACTTGGGCGTGATCTTGCCGACGAGGATATCGCCGGGTTTCACTTCGGCACCGATGCGGATGACGCCGTTGTGGTCGAGGTTCTTGAGAGCCTCTTCGCCAACGTTCGGGATGTCGCGGGTGATTTCTTCCGGCCCGAGCTTGGTGTCACGTGCGGTGACCTCGAACTCCTGGATGTGGATCGAAGTGAAGATGTCTTCTTTGAGAACCTTCTCGGAGATCAGGATCGCGTCTTCGAAGTTGTAACCGTTCCAAGGCATGAAGCCGACGAGAACGTTACGACCGAGGGCCATTTCGCCCTTTTGGGTGGAAGGACCGTCGGCGATGATGTCGCCGGCTTTGACCTTC
>JANODO010000013.1:0-5404 GCA_031412735.1 Rariglobus sp.
CCGACCTGCGCGTCGGCGGTCGCCGAGAGCAGGACGCCGGCGAGCGCGAGGATGATGGCGAGCAGGCGGGCCACGACTTTAGAACTCGTAGCGCACGGTGACCTCGCCCAGGCCTTCGATGCGGCCGATCGCGACCGTGCCCACGAGGATCGCACCATCGCGAGCAAGCTCGCTCCCACGACGATCGGGATCATCACGGGTCGCGGGCGCTCCCCGCTACTATCCCCGCTACGCTCGAACACTGTGCTTCCTTTTTTTGCGCTTCTTGCGCTTTTTGTGGCCAACCTTCCGTCGTCCGTCGCCGCCAGCCTCGTCGACGTGGTGCGCGCCGTTGCCGCCGAACGCGGTGATGTCGTTGCGCCGTCCGACGTGCTCTCCGGCGAACCCGTCACCCCCACGCCGGCAAACATCAGCGCCGTCCGTCCGTTGCTCGCGGTCGAAGGCAACCCCTACGTAGCCCGCCTCGTCGCCGGCGCTCGCGACTACCTGGCCCATCCTGAAACCGGCGCCGATTGGCCCAAGCTCACGCCCAAGACTGCTCCCGATTTCTTCGTGTTGCGCGGTGCCAGCGACCGCGACAGCCGCGGGACCGCCGCCCGCATGGATGCGCTGCTGTGGCTCTTCGCGCACCCGGCCAGCCCGCTGCGCCACGACCCGGAAGTCCTGACCCGTTTCCTGCGCCGCGCGCACGGCTACACCGAGGGCATCGAGTTCACCGCCGCCGATGGCAAGCTCAAGGCCGGCCAGGTGCTGCTTGACGATTTCGCCATCGCGCCCGCGTCCGCCGCGCTGCGCGAGTTCGCCGCGCTTTACCCGGGTCTGCTCACCGCCGCGCAACGCGCCCAATGGGACCGCGCCCTGCGCCTCGCCGCCACCACCATGATGGGCAAGGCCGGCGGCCGCGCCGGTAACTACGCCAATATCGACCTCGCCCTGTCGGTGGAGTTGTTGAACTTCGGGCTTCATCTCAAGGACGAGGCGTTGCTCGCCCGCTCGCGCGAGCTCTTCACCGCGCAGGCCGCCAACATCCTGCCCGACGGCGGTCTGCACTACATCTGGAGTCAAAATGAGTCGCCCGGTTACCACGATGTGGTCGCCCAATTTATCGCCGCTATTTACGAGGTGACGGGTGACGAGACCGCGCTGGCGATGTTGCGCCGACTCGAATGGTATGGCCCGGTGAGCGTGGGCCCGCGCGGCGAATACTGGACCTCTCCCTCGTGGAAACACACCTGGAACGGCGGCGAGACGGGCACCGGCGGCGAGCCCGTCGTCTCGGTGACCGGAAATCCCTGGGTGCGCGGCATGGTTATCCCGCCCGCTGCCGGCGCGCCGCTCCGGCATTGGGAACAGGCCCGCCACGGCGTGGCCTGGTGGCGCAGCGACGTGGTCGGCCGCGCGTTGCCGAGCAATTACACGATCTTTGATCGCAACATCGCCGGACCCCGCGCGTGGTATGGAACGTTCAACTACGCGGCGACGCTCCGCGATATTCCCGTGAAGGAACCCGGCCATGCCACCTTGATGGGCGCGCAGGTCACGCCGCCCGATTTCTCGCGCGGCGTGATGCTCATGGGTGTTTACCCGCGCGTCCACCTCGGCGGCGACCGGGCCAACCCGCGCTCCTTTGCCTGGATCACGTCCGGCCTGAAGAGTTCGCTCACCGTTGGACGCGAATGGTCCGCTTTCTCCGCCTCTTATCAGCTCCACACGTTCGGCAGCTCCACCAAGGGAAAGCTCGCGCCGTGGCGCGGACGCCAGCTCTGGCTCGGGCTGCCCGACCGCATCGTGGGCGTGCTCGACATCGCTCCAGAGGACGCCGCCACGCCCGCCGCTTCGGTGGAAGGGCTGATCCGCCTCGGGGTGGGCGGCACGGCCCTCGGCCCCAGGCAGCAACTCAAAGACGCCGGACCTGGGCGTTATACCTACGGCGATCTTCAGGTGATTCTTCATCAGAGCGACTACGAGCGCATGGCCACTGAGGAGACACCTTTCCGGCTCCCGCGCGCGCCGTTTGCGGACATCGTGTTGAGCAACTCCAAGCCCGTCTCAGCCGCGCGCCGGTTCGTGGTGGAGATCCGCCCGACGGCGGTCAAAGCCGATGCCAAGATCAAAGTCGCGACGAACGCGGCCGGTTTGGTGGGCTTCCGCACGGAAGTCTCCGGCAAGACGTTCACGCTCTGGTCGAATCCGTCGGCCGCGTCGCTGGCCGCGCCGGTGCGTCCGCCGTCGGCCACGCTTTCGCACCACGCCTCCGCTGCCGTGTCGCCGGTGCCGCCCGACCAGCACGTGCTGCAAATCGAGAGCCCCGCCCCCGCCGACCACCTCCCTGCCTGGGTCGATTTTTCCGCGCTCGCCGCCGCCACCAAGTAGAACACCGCGTGCGCCGCACCTTGATACCAACAGCCCGTGATCATCGGACTTTAGGAACCGGAGTTTGAACCACAGATTATACCAATTACACCTCGTAATGGGACTTTAGCATGGCCCGATGTAGCCCCGACCGGTGGTCGGGGTTTCTAGGAGACGCCCGACCACCGTTCGGGCCTACACCAGACGAAAGTCTCATCTCATGCCATAACTGGTATTACAGATAAATACCGTATAAAATCCCCGGCGCTTCGACTCCGCTGCCTTATATCCGGTTCGTATCTGTGTAATCTGTGGTTAAAGTCTGAATGTTTGGGGCTGTTGGTATGAGTCGGCGTTTGTGCGCATCGCGGCTGCCGGGTAAAAAGTGCATATTTATTTCCTCACCCCGCATATCAGACCCAGCTGCTTTTCATTAAGGTAAACACGCAACCCCTCACTTATCCCCTTCATGCCGCACTACCCCCGCTTCCTCACCCGCGCACTCATCCTGACCACCTGCAGCCTTGCGCTCCTATCTTCCACCCGCGCGCAAACTGCGGGCGAAAAAATAGATCTCCTCATCTCCGAGGCCAACCTCGGCAAACCGCCGGTCCTCTGGTTCGCTTCCGACCCGAAAATCAATCTGGGCACCGGTCCAAAAATCTGGGCGGCCCAGTCCGGCGGTCAATTAGCCGCGCGTGGCGCCGACGCTTGGGGCCGTCCTGCCGCCGCCTTCGGACTCGCGGGTGACGCCAAGGGCGGAGTCGCCGTCTCGGGCTCCACCGCCACAAACGTCATCAACCCGAAGTCCGGTGCGGTTCTGCTCTTTTTTCGCCCGTCAGAAAACGCGGTCCCGCCCATGATGCTTTTCTCCCGCGCTGATTGGGGTAATCCCAACTACCTCTCGTTGCGCATCAACTCGGTTGCCGCTCAATTGGAGCTTGCTCTGGGCGTCGCCGACGCACGCTCCAAGGACAAGGCCGTCCAGGCCCCCTTGGCTACGCTCACCCCGGGTGCATGGACGTTCGTCGCGGTGACGTGGCGGGAGATCGACGGACTTTGTCGGTTCAACTACTGGGCTGGCGACCTTGCCAGTGGCGAGCTGACCGAGGGTGGGCTTGAAACCACGCCCTTGGACCCGGCTCCCGGCATTTTTATGCTCGCCGGCCGTCGCGCCGACACGATCGCGAAATATGCTACCGACCCACTGCTGTTTACCGGCGGCCTGCTCCAGCATTTTGCGCTCTACGATGAAGCCCTTTCGGAAGACGTCGTGAAACGTATTTACCTCGCTGCTCGCCACCGCTGAAACCACGCCGCCCATGACTGTCCTCCCTCGTTTCGCTTACGTAGCCGCCGCCGTCCTCCTGTTGGCTTTGACGGCTTGCACGCGTCCTGTCGTCAAAGAATCGCCCCGGCCCGGCCCGCTTCTGCCAAGCTCCCCCGCGAAGTGGGACCTCGTCTGGCAGGATGAGTTCGATTACCCCGACGCCCAACTCGACGCTCGCTGGGTTTCCCAAAACGGTCCCAGCACCCACATCCTCAGCAGCCGTTGGCGTGAAAACGCCGTCGTGCAGGACGGCACCCTCCGCCTCGTTAACCGCAAGGAGCAGCGCGGCGGCCAGCAGTGGACCTCCGGCAACATCTGGACCAAGGAGCGTTTCCAATACGGCTACTTCGAGGCCCGCTACCGCTACGCCGCCGCCGAGGGCACCAATAATTCGTTCTGGCTCATGACCAACACCCCCGGCGAACCCGAGCGCGGCAAACGCTTCGAGCTCGATATCAACGAGGGCCACTACCCCAACGAGATCAACACCAACATCCACAACTGGTCCGATATCACCGTCCTGCCCAACGGCAAAAAAACCCACCCCTCGGCGTCGAAAAGTTTCTCCTTCGGTGTGCGCCCCGACGTGACCGTCCAGCTTGAAATTCCCGTGCGCGCCCGCCGTGTGCGCATCACGTCGCAACACGCCGCCCACATCCACCTCGGCGAGGTTCGCATCTACAACGTCAACCCCGCCGGCTACCCCGACGCGTTGTCGCCGTCCGCCGACACCGACAAGCCCGGCTTGGTCAACTTTGCCCGCGACCCCGCGACTCAGATCGCCGTAAGCGGCTTCTACAAAGACGGCCCGGACAACCGCGCCCGGCTCATTGACGGCAACATCCAGCAGCGTTGGACCTCTCAGGTCACCGGCGAGAAATCCGTCGAGTTTACCTTCCCCGACGAACGACTGATCGGCTGCGTGCAGTTCCTCAATGGTTGGTCCGACAAGGACAACTGGAAGGGCCTGCTCGACAACTACCGGGTCGAATACCACGACGGTCAAAAATGGATCGAGATGGCGGCCTTCGACATCCACGAGGGGCAATACAACTTCGCCCGCGACTTCCAGACCTACGGCCTGGAGTGGACGCCCACCGAGCTGATTTTCTATTTCAACGGCAAAGAAATCCGCCGCGAGAAGAACGAATTCTCCCACAGCCCTTCGCCCGTGTGGCTGAGCCTCGCGATCATTCCGTGGGGTGGAAAAATCACCGACGCCATCGACGGAACCCAGATGGAAGTCGACTACGTCCGCGTCTACCAACGCCGCTGACCGCCCCGTTGTTGGCTGAACCGAACGACGCATGATAATGATGCCGACGCCTAGACTGGTGGCGCTCGGCATCGCCCTCGTCGTTCACCTCCACGCCGTCGCGCAGCCCGCCGCGCCGGCGACGCTCGCCGTCGCGCCCTCCGACGCCCACGGCCAAGTCAGCCTCGCCTGGTCCGCCGTCGCCGGCGCCACCGGTTATACCATCAAGCGCGGCCCGGGCCTGACCGGCCCGTTCACCACCGTGGCCGCGTCCCAGAGCGCGACCACCTACACCGACGCCACCGGGACGCCCGGCGTCTTCGCCTACTACGTCGTCACGTCCGTATCCGCCCAAGGCGAGAGCCCCGCACCCAATGTGCACGCGCCAAAGGTTTACGGGCGCCGCCCCGCGGCCCCCGAAAGACAACGGAATTTAGGCGACCACCACCACAACCAACAACCCCACC
>JANODO010000014.1:0-16757 GCA_031412735.1 Rariglobus sp.
CATCGACTACACGCTCGAACCCCGCGCCCGCAAAATTCTCGACGGCCTCGGCTTCAAACCCGACGACGCCGACAAGCTCGCGAAAACCTTTTCCGGCGGCTGGGTCATGCGCGCCCATCTCGCCCGCCTCCTCGTCGCCGAACCCGCGCTCCTCCTCCTCGACGAGCCGACGAACCATCTCGATTTGGAAGCGCTGCTCTGGTTCCAGGATTACCTCACCCGTTATCCGGGCGGCCTCGTGGTCATCTCGCACGACCGTGCTTTCTTGAACGCGCTCTGCACCGGCATGCTCGAACTACGCGCCGGCACGCTTCATTACTACCACGGTAACTACGACAATTTCCTCGTCGAAAAAGAAGCCCGTAAAGCCCAGCAAGCCGCCGCCTTCAAAACCCAGCAGCGCGAGATCGCCCACCTTCAGGTATTCGTCGATCGCTTCGGCGCCAAGGCCTCGATGGCCTCCCGCGCGAAGTCCAAGGAGAAACAAATCGAGCGCCTCAAGGAGACCGCCGTCGAAGAGCCGACCGAAGAGCTGCGCAAGATGAACTTCAAGTTCCCGCAGCCCCCGCGCTCCGGCTTGAAGGTCATCGAGCTCGAACACGTCCAGCAGGCCTACGGCGACCACGTCATCTACAAGGACCTCAACTTCACCGCCGAACGCGGCCAGGGCATCGTGCTCATCGGCCCCAACGGTGCCGGCAAATCCACGCTCCTCAAAATCCTCGCCGGCGTCATCCCGATCAACGGCGGCACGCGCGAACTCGGCAGCAACGTGGTCCCGGGTTACTTCGCCCAGAACCGTCTCGATAACTTGAACCCCGACGCGACGGTGTTCGAGAACGTGATGGAGCTGCGCACCAACGAAAACCAGCTCACCGAGCAGCAGGCTCGCGCCATCCTCGGCGCCTTCCTCTTCCGCAAAGACGACGTCCTTAAACCCGTCTCCGTCCTCTCCGGCGGTGAAAAAACCCGCCTCGCCCTCGCCCGCATCCTGGTCCGTCCGCCCAACTTGCTCCTCATGGACGAGCCCACGACGCACTTGGACATCCAGTCCATCGACGCGCTCGTGATGGCCCTCCGCGAATACCAAGGCACACTCATCTTCATCTCGCACGACGTGCACTTCATCAAGGCCCTCGCGAAGAACGTGCTCCACGTGCACAGCGGCAAGCTCACGGCCTACGCCGGCGACTACGACTACTTCCTGGACAAGTCCAAAGCGGCGGACGCCCGCGTCGCCCTCACCGCCGGCCTGACCGACAGCCGCCCCAAACAAGTCGAAGTCAAAAAAATCGCCGCGCCCGTTTCCGGTCCGGCGAAGGTGAAGCCCAGCGCCAACGAAATCCGCAAATTCCGCGAGCACGTCGGCGTGTTGGAAAAAACAGTCGTCGATTTGGAAGCGAAGCAGGCCGACATCACCACGGCGCTGGAAGCGCCGGAAACCTACGCTGACAAAGGCAAGTTCCAGCACCTCAACCGGGAGTTAAGTGCCATGACCGACCTGATCACCAAGGCGACCGCCGAGTGGGAAACCGCCGTGACCAAGCTCACCGAGATGGAGGCTTAACCGAGACTGTGCCGTAACGATGCGGTTGGCGGCGGCATGGCGGGTTAAGTTGGCGAGTTCATTTTCAAGGAGGAATACCGAGGACTACCCGCAGTATTTCGACGAAGCGCGATGGCGCGGCGACGGCATCGCCGCAAGCGATGCATATCGGCCTGATCGACCTGCCCGTTTCATCGCTTCCCAACGCAGCAGATTTGGAGCAACCGCCCTAGTATGCCGTCCTACGATAAATCACGCATGTAGGGCCCGACCTTGTGTCAGGCCGGTTGGGCGTGCGCACGCCGAAAGACTACCCGGCCTCAGGCAAGGTGCTACACCAACCCGAAAATTTAATCGTTACAGACTACTACCCCGGGCCTGCCCAACCGACAAATTCTGCAAACCCGATTTCTAGTGTCGAAGTGCGCGCGTGAATGCTTCTAAACAAGGTTGCAACATATCCATGGATATCCCCACCCGAGAAAAAAATGCGCCCGCCCCCACCCCCGGCAGCGCCACCCAAGCCCACGATCTTGAGATCAAAGACGCACACCTGATCTTCAATTCCGCGTGGCACGCGCTCGAATTGGAAGTCGGTCGTGAAAATCTTCGATTCCCCAAAGAAATCATCCTTCTTGGCGGCGCCCCCGGCTCAGGCAAGGGAACCCACACGTCCTTTATCTTGAAGGCGCGCGGTCTCACCTGTGAACCCATCGTGGTCAGCGCGTTGCTCGACACGCCCGAGGCCAAGCGCATCAAAGATGCCGGCGGCATGGTGGGTGACCGCGAGGTGATCGGCCTGCTGCTCAGCCGCCTCTTGGAACGGCAGTTTCGCGATGGCGTCATCCTCGACGGCTTTCCACGCACAAAAGTTCAAGTCGAGTGCCTCAAGCTCCTGGTCGAGCACATCCAGGCCTTGCGTAGCCAGTTTTATCATACGCCCCTGGGTATCCACTTTCGCCAGACGACCATCCACATCATGGTGCTCTTCGTCGACGAGAAGACCTCCGTCGAACGCCAGATCAAACGGGGTCGCGAGATCCAGCAGCACAACGCCGAGGTCCGCCGCACCGGAGTCGGCGAACTCCAGGAGGAACGCGCCACCGACTACGACACCGGCCTCGCCCAGCGGCGTTACCGCGTCTTTAAAGAGCAGACGTGGGAAGCGCTCCAATCGCTGAAGGAAATTTTCCATTACCACTTCATCAACGCGCAGGGAGAGATCGAAGAGGTCGAACAGAATATTATGGAAGAGCTCCAATACCAAAGCACCCTTGAGCTCGATTCCCGCACGCACGACATCCTGCGCGTCATCCCGGTCGCCAGCGAAATCATCGTCCACGCCCGCCAGGAGATGGTGAAACGCCTCGACGCCTACGCCGTCGAGCAGTCGGAGCTTTTCGCCCGCGTGGTCACGTTTATCGACAAGAAGATCATGCCCATCGTGATCCGCCACGCCATCTCGGGCGTGACGCTCGTCAACACCGAGGAACCACTCCTCGATGACCCGCTCTCGCTGGCCATGTTGATCGACATCTTCTCCGAACGCGGTTTTCACGCCGTGGTGGATCTCCACCGCATCGAGATTCCCGAGCGCTTCGAGCTCACGACCGGCATCATCAAGTGCCGCATCAAAAAGGTTTATCGCATCCAGATCCGCTTCCAAGGCTCCGAAATCCGCCGCGGCTGATGCGTCTGGAAGGGTCCGGCCACGCCGAGTGGAGACGGGGTCTCCCGACCCCGTTGCGGCAAAGGCGGGACCAGGAGGTCCCGACTCCATTCACGGCATCCGGATTTGACACTATCGCCCGGCCTCGACCGCCGGATCAAAATCCGCGCCGGCGGTCAAATGCCGCACCCACTGCCTCGCCAGCCACGGCGCGAGCAAGGCGCCTTTGGAGCCCAGCCCGTTGATGAGCCCGAGTCGCGGTTCACGGGGATCACGCCCGGCCAGCGGCCGCCGATCCGGTGCCGTCACGCGCACACCCGATTCCTGCGCGGTCACGGCAAACGCCCGCCCGCCGAGCAACGCCGCTGCGCTCCGCTCCAGTTCAACGCGAGCCGCTCCGGCATTCGATTCACCCCGGTCATAAGTCGCCCCCACCCGCGCTTCGCCCGGAGCCGTCGGCAATACCCAATGGCCTCCGTTGAGAATCACATCGGGCGCCAGCCCATCGACCGCCACGCGTAGGATTTCACCCGTCGCGCGCGCGCACGACACGCCCGCCCAGGCGCGTCCGCCGCCACTCTCGGCACCCGTGCACGCAATCACCGTCTCATACCGCGTCAGCGCCTCGTCGATTCCGATGCGAGCCTCGCGTAACCACCCCGCCTCGAGCCAGCGCGCCCGCGCCGCCGCAATCAACGCCGCCGTATCGACGCGCAACGCGCCCTCGATCCAAAAACCTTCGGCATCGCTCGCGCCCGCATACGGCACCAGTTCGCCCCGCGTGCTTTTCTCCGCAAACACGCGTCGCTCCGCATCGTCGCGAAACAGCCGCCGCACCCGCATCTCGCGGATCAACGACACGCCCAAAACCGCCTCCAGCTCGCGATAGGTTTCCATCGCCAGCGGACGCAGCGCATCGATCTTCCAGCTCTTCACGATACGCTGCCCCGTAATCGGATTGATGATACCCGCGCCGACGCGCGACGCCGCGCCCGCATGGCCGGCATCGATGATGTCGAAGCCCACACCGGCTTGCTCGCAAGCGTGCCCCAGCACCGTGCCCGCGAGGCCCTGTCCGACAATCAACAGCGGGGCGCGCATGCCGAATGATCAAACCCGCGCCCCGCCCGCCGCTTACTTCACCGCCGCGAGGGCGGCGCCAACGATGCCCGCCTCGTTAAGAAACGCCGCCGGCATAATGGGCGTGCGCAGCTTCAGGTATTTAAACCACTTCTTGTGATCCGCGCTGATCCCGCCGCCCACGATGATGAGCTCGGGCCAGAGGATCGTCTCCAGCTGATTGAGGTAATCGCTCACCTGGTGACCCCATTTTTTATAGGAGAGGCCCTTGCGATCCTTGGCGGAACCCGAGACGAAACGCTCGGCCGACTTGCCTTTGATCTTCAGGTGGCCGAATTCACTATTTGGATACAGCTTTCCGTCCACAAACAACGCGCTGCCCACGCCTGTGCCGAAAGTCAGCAGGAGCACGGTGCCCTTGCGGCCCTTCCCCGCGCCGAAGGTCGCCTCGGCCGCGCCCGCCGCGTCCGCGTCGTTCACCAGGCTCACCGGCAAACCCACGATCTTGCTAAACAATTTGCCCGCATCGAGGCCGATGAAGTCCTTGTGAAGGTTGGCCGACGTGGCGATGACGTTGCCATGAACCACCCCCGGGAAACCGATGCCGATGGGGCCGTTCCAATTAAAGTGCGCGGCGAACTGCTTGACCGCCTTGGCCATGTCCTTCGGTGCGAGCACCTCGGGCGTGGCGATGCGATGGCGCTCCGCGAGGAGCTTGCCGGTTTGGGTGTCCACGGGAGCGCCCTTGAGCGCCGACCCGCCGATATCGATTCCGAGGATGTTCATGGGGGAAAAGGGTGGTTCCGAATTTACTTACAACCGCAGTCGTGGCTGCCGCATTCGCCTTGGCCTTGATGGGCGTGGCCGTGGGTGAGTTCTTCTTCGCTGGCGGCGCGCACCGACAGGATCTCGACGTCAAAGGTCAGGTCGACGCCGGCCAGCGGATGATTCGCGTCGAGCAAAACCTCGTCGCCCTCCACTTCGACGACCCGCACGATCGGAGCGAATTGATCCTCGCCCGCGCGAAACTGGTCGCCCGGCTTCAGTTCGCCCTCCACCGGCAACAGCGCCTTCAGCACGCGTTGCACCTGCGACTCGTCGTGCACGCCGTAGGCTTTCGCCGCCGGCACGTTGACCGTCTGTTTCGTTCCAGGAGGCACACCGTGCAACGCCTCGTCGAGGCCATCGATAATCTGGCCGGCGCCTTCGAGGTAACTGATCGCCTCGCCGCCCGCCGAGGTGTCCAGCAAGCGTCCGTGCGGATCGCGCAGTGTATAGTGGAAGGTAACGACGTTACGGTTCGACATAGATAAGTTGCCAATCACGAACCCGCCCGGCCCACTGGCAAGGGCGAAAGCGCAGCCGCCCCCGACCTCAGGAAGCATGAAAACCGGCCAGCTGATGCCGGACTTCCTCGATCCAACCGCTCTCGCAAACAGCAAAGTTCGCGACATCCGGGGCGGTCGGCAGCCTTCCCGCCCACGCGGCCCAGGCAGCCGTTTCCCATACATCGATGGGGCGGGTCGCGCCGTCTCCGCTGAAGCCAAGACCATACAGTTTGGCCCACTGGTTGGCGACGCCTACCAGCGCCACCGTGGTCCGGTTTTCCTCCCGCGACCGCCCGGGTTCGTCGTGGTAAGCGATGGTATCCATGACCACCGCAGGCAAACCCGCTTCGGTGCCAAAAATCCAGCCCGCCTCCCGGTGATCCAAACCCAAACACCCCAGCTCCAACGGAGGCAGAGCGACCTGATCACGCCAGGCGGTGACCAGAATTTGGAGGTAAGCTTCGGGAGACACGACCGACAATGCGATCTTCCCGACATCATGAAGAATCGCGCAGACCGGCAACACCGGCGAAGCGTGATGCCCGCTCCATGCATCCAGCCGTTCCGCCAGCATCGCGGTCGCCAGCGAATGCATCCAGAGGTGTTTCCAGTCAAAGCCGCTCGCGATCCCGTCGCTGTCACGCTGCAACAACAGGGCTCGCGACATCAGCCGCACGCGATCCACGCCGACCATGTGAACCGCAGTTGCCAGATCGCCCACCGGTTCATGGGAAGCCGTGGAGACGGAATTGGCCATGCGCAGAATCCGCACGCACAAGGACGGGTCGCGCGCCAATGAGTCTACGACCTCCGTGATGGAGAGGGAATCTCCGCGCCCGAGAGATCGGGTGAGTTTATCCGCGAAGGACTTCAGCGCGGGAATCTGCTTAAGCTCAAGCAACCGCTCCTGAACCAAACGCCAGTCAGCCGGGTTTTCCGACGATGACTCGGCGCGGCGAGCGAGCTCATCCGATGAACAACGCAACGTTTCCGCCAGGCTCCGGCTCACGACGTGCGCAGCCATCCGAGGCTCGACGACTGGGCGGGATGATGGCACAGCCTCCACCGAAACAGGTGCTGGAGACACCGCGCGGACCTCTGTCGCGCCTAGGCTGACGGGCTCCCGACGGCGCTTAAGTAGGAATCGACGAAGCCAGTTCAACACCCCGCTGTTATCGACGCGATGATCGGTCAACTTAAGTCAAAGCCGCCAAGTCCGGAATTGAACAACGCATCCTCACCGAGCGGTTTGTCACCTAATAGGTGACAAACCGGGTTCAGGTTTCCTGCCGCAACACCTCCAACGGCGGGTGCCGGGTGATTCCCCGGCCCGACAACAACCCGGTCGCCACGGTCAACACCGTGACCAGGCCCACCGCGATGGCCAACGGCGCCAGCGGCGTGATGACCGGCGCCTTGAACACCCACACTGCCAGCGCCGCGTTCGCCCCATAGGCCAGCCCGCCCCCCACCAACGCGCCGAGCACGCCCAGCACCGCGTATTCGATGAGTTGGATTTGCATGAGCTGCCGTCCCGACGCACCTAGCGTGCGCAACAACACCGTCTCGCGGATACGTTGAAACCGTCCCGTCAACACCGCCCCCGCCAGCACCAGCACGCCCGTCGCCACGGTGAACAACGACATGAACTGGACCACAAACTGCACCTTGGAAAAAATCCCATCCAAGGTCTTCATGACGAGTGCCAGATCGAGCGCCGACACGTTGGGAAACGCCGCCACCGCCGCCTGCTGCACCCGCGCGGATTCCCCGGCGTCGACCGCGCGCGCCGCAACCACATAAAACTTCGGCGCCGCCTCCAACACGCCTTCGGGGAACACCACAAAGAAATTCGGCGACATCCGCCGCCAGTCCACGCGGCGCAAGCTCGTGACGCGCGTCGCCATCGGCACGCCTTGCACATCGAACTCCAACTCGTCGCCCAGCCCGACCTGCATGTCCTTCGCCAGCCCTTCCTCCAGCGAGATCGGGATCACTCCGTTCGGGTCGGCCATGACACCCGTAAACTCGCCGCCGATCACCGTCTCGGTGTTCGTGAGCGTGGCCCGGAAGGTCGAGCGGTATTCCCGGCGCAGCGTCCACGACGGGATGCGCACGCTCTCGTCGAGCAACAACTGCTCCACAGGTCGCCCTTTCAGGCTGCGCAGCCGCATCGTCACGATGGGCGCGCTCGCCTGCACCGGCACGCCCTGCTTCGCCAACACCGCGCCGAGCGGCTGGATCTGGTCATCTTGGATATCGAAGAACAATAAATTGGGCCGCGCCCCATCGCCCGAGTCGCGGATCTGGCTGAGCAGCGTCTCGCGCGCGAGTCCGAGCGTGAGCAGCAAAAACGTCCCGAGTCCCAACGACAGCAGCAGCAACACCGTGCGATTATTCGGACGGTGGAGATTCGCCACGCCCTGCCGCCACACGTAGGGCAGGCTCCGTGGCAAAAACCGCCGGGCAACCCACGCGACCCCGCGCGCCGACGCCGCCAACACGCCGAAGCTCACCAACAACGCACCGGTAAAACCAAGTCCCCAAGACAGGCGTTGCGTTTGCCAGATCGCGAACCCGGTTACCGCCGCCAGGATCGCCGCGTAGACCACCCAGCGCAGCGGGTCGCCCTTGCGTCCATCACCGGCAAACGCCGAGCGGATCGCCACCAATGGCGACACCCGCCGCACCGCCAACAGGGGCAATAGCGTGAACAGCCCGCCGACCACGACGCCGGCGATGAGCCCGCGCACCACCGCCGCCCACGATACAAAAAACTCCACGTCAAACGGCAGCAGTCCCTTCACGAACGCCGGCAGCGCGAGCTGCAACCCGACGCCGATTCCCGCGCCCACCAGCGCACCGAATAACCCCAACGCCAGCCCCTGCACCAAATACACGCCGAAGCTTTGCCACGCACTCGCGCCCAGGCAGCGCAGCACCGCCACCGTGGTAATCTTCTGCCGCACATAGACGTGGATGGCGCTCGCGACGCCAATGGCGCCGAGCACCAGCGCGACAAAACCCACGAGGCTCAGGAAGCCCTGCACGTTTTGCAGCGCCTGCCCAAGCTCGCGCCGGCGTTCTTCCACCGTGTCGACGCCGAGCCGCAGTTCGCGGAAACGCGCCCGCTTCTCCTCGACGAAGCGTTCCACGTCGAACTCCGGCGCGAACTTGAAATAAGCCCGATACCGCACGAGTGACCCACGCCCGAGCAGTCCCGTGTCGGCCAAGGCCGGCAACGCAACGAGCACGCGCGGCGAAAGCGTGGCCACCGCCGCGGAGTCGCCCGGCAGCTGGGTCAGCCCGCCCGCGATGGTAAACGTCTTCTCGCCCAACTTGATTGGATCCCCCGGCTTGAGCCCGAATTGCCGCATCAGCGTTTCTTCGACGACCACGGCATCGCCCTGCGCAAGGCGGGCAAAGCCGTCCGCCGGGATGGTTTTGACGTCGCCATAAAACGGATACCCACTTTCGAGACCCCGGATGGTGACGAGGCGCGTCTGATTGTTTGCAGAGGGGAATACCACCATCGACGAAAACGTGACCTCGCGGGCCTGTTCACCGCCGAGCCCGTCGAGAAACGCCTGAGTGGCCGGTTCGATGGTTGAGCGCGAGGTAACGGCAAGGTCGGCGCCGAGGAGCCCCTTGGACTGATCATTGATCGCCCGCTGGAGATTTGCGCTGAACGACCCGATGGCCACGAGCGCGGCGACGCCGAGGACAATGGAAAGTGAAAACAACACGAGCCGCCGCCGTGCCGTGCGCGAATCGCGCCAAGCCATTTTGAGGATGAAATTCATGAGGTGCCCACGGAACACACGGAATACACGGAAGAATCAGAGGACGAACCGCTCGTGCTCGACCTTAGGATAATGACCGAAATTCACCAGCAACCCAACCCGCATTCCGGTCGCATGAAGATAATTTTGAATCTGCGCCCGATGTTCATCGGTGAGGTGTGAGACCGCCTTCAGCTCAACCACGACTTTCCCATAACAAATGAAATCCGCGACATAGTGCTGCTCAAGCGGGTGTCCCTTATAGGTCAGTGCGAGAGGCACCTGTCCCCTCGCTGGAATTCCCTGAAGCCCAAACTCAATTTCCAAGCACTCCTGAAACACAGCCTCTAGAAAGCCGCAGCCCTTCTCCTTATAAACCTCAAAGCATGCGCCAAGTATTCGATACGTTTCTTCCTGATGTATTAGTTCCATAGATTGATTCTTCCGTGTATTCCGTGTGTTCCGTGGGCAAAAAATTCCGCAGTTCGGCGACTCCTACTCCACCACACGCCCGTCCCTCAGCCTCAGCACACGCCCGCACTTTTTCGCCAGCTCCAGATCATGCGTCACCAATACCAATGTCGTCCCCTGCTCCCGGTTTAATCCGAAAATCAAATCCACCATCGCGTGCGATGTCGCGCCATCGAGATTTCCCGTCGGCTCGTCACAGAACAAAATCTTCGGCGCATTGATAAACGCTCGCGCCAACGCCACGCGTTGCTGCTCCCCGCCCGACAGCTGAATCGGATAGTGCCCCGTGCGCGCCCCCAACCCCACGCGCGTCAACAACGCCTTGGCCTCCGGTTCGCGTCCGCTCACGCCGCGCAGCTCCAGCGGCACCAGCACATTCTCCAATGCCGTCAACGTGGGGATCAGCTGGAAATTCTGAAACACAAACCCGACCTGCTCGTTGCGCACCCGCGCCCGGGCATCCTCGTTTAACCCGCCGATTGACACCCCGCCTAGCGCCACTTCGCCGCCCGACGGGCGATCGAGTCCCGCGCACAGGCCGAGCAACGTGGTCTTGCCACTGCCGGACGGACCGACGATCGCGAGGCTCTCGCCGGCGCCGAGCGCGAAACTCACCTCGTGTAGCACCGTGATCGGCCCGCTGGCGGTGGGATAAATCTGGGTCAGTTTCTCGACTTTTAGGATGGCTTGAACACTCATGCGAAGGCGCGAAAGAAAACGCGCTTCCCCTCTTACGCAAACGATGAAGCTGCTCTGTTCACTCCTTTTCCTGTTCACCTTCGGGGTGTTGCACGGTTCTGAAACGGCACCCACGTCCCCGAAAACCATCTTGTTTTTCGGCGACAGCCTGAGCGCCGGCTACGGACTGGACGACGCAGCCACCCAAGCCTTTCCCGGTCTGATCCAAAAGAAAATCGACGCAGCCGGCCTGCCCTACCGCGTGATCAATGCCGGCTTGAGCGGCGAAACCACCGCCGGCGGTTTGCGCCGCATCGACTGGGTTTTGCGCATCCCGGTCGACGTGTTCGTGCTCGAACTGGGCGGCAATGACGGGTTGCGCGGACTTCCCCCGGGCGTGGCCGCCAAGAACCTACAAGCGATCATCGACAAGGTTCGCGCGAAAAATCCGTCCACGAAGATCGTCATCGCCGGCATGCAGATGCCCTTGAACATGGGCGTGGCCTACACGGGCGAGTTCGCTTCAATCTTTGCCGCTCTGGCCAAAGCCAACAATGCCACGTTGATCGCATTCCTGCTAGAGGGAGTGGGCGGCGACCCCGAGTTCAATCTTCCTGACGGGGTTCATCCCAACGTTGAAGGCCACATCATCGTGGCCAAGACCGTGTGGAGAACGTTGGAGCCGTTGCTGAGGTAGGAGCCCATTCATGGGCGATGAACGACACTCGCAAACGGAACGGTCCTGCGAACGTCTCTCATCGCCCATAAATGGGCTCCTACATTTTCCGAGCCGTCTGATCACTTACCGCGACAACTCCGCCGAACGCCGCACGAGTTGGACAAACTCGCCGCGGTGACCGCCCGCGTCGTCACCCAGTCCACTCTCGGCCCAGCCGAGCACCTGCTCGAACGTCGCCGAGCCCCGGTGCGGCGAATCGCGCAGCACCATCCCCCAGGCCGCCACGGCGGCGGCAAAACGGAAGTCGCGACTCGCCTCGGTGAACGGCCCACCCGTGTCGATGAGCGGGAACTCCTGCTTCCGGCTCACATCGCCCTCGGGTGACTTGTAGCGAACCTTCACCGTGAGCAGTTCCGCCAAGGGAGGGACGACCTCCGTGTCGTCCGTCCGGCGTTTGGCCACAGGCGCAGGCATCTGATATTTCAACGCATCCACCATCGGCCGAACCGCTCCGTCGCTACCCACGCCCACGGGCACGATTTCATAGAGCGCCGTCACCGTGTGGCCCGCGCCGATGTCGCCGGCATCCACCGCGTCGTTGTTAAAATCTTCCTTCGCCAGAATGCGGTTCTCGTAACCAACAAGCCGATACGAAGCGACGCGGGCCGGGTTGAACTCGACTTGGACCTTCACGTCTTTGGCGATGGTCGCGAGCGTGCCTTCTAGCTGTTCGATGAAGACTTTTTCCGCCTCGCGGCGCGTGTCGATGTAGCCGTAGGCGCCGTTGCCCTGGTCGGCGAGCGACTCGAGCGTGCTGTCCTTCAAGTTGCCCATGCCGAAGCCGAATACGCTCAGGAAGACGCGGCTCTTGGCCTTCTCCTGGATGAGTCGCGTGAGTTCGGCCGGCTGGCTCACGCCGACATTAAAATCGCCGTCGGTGCAGAGAATCACGCGATTGAGGCCGCCGGTGGCGAAGTTGGCCTTGGCGATATCGTAGGCGAGGTGGATGCCCATCGCACCGTTGGTGGAACCGTTCGGGCTCAGCTCTTCAAGTGCCGCGAGGATGTCGCGTTTTTGCGAGGCGGGCGTGGAGGGCAACGCGAGACCGGAACTGCCGGCGTAGGTGACGATGGCCACGCGGTCATCGGGCCGCAGACGCTCGACGAGGAGGCGCAGCGACTCCTTCACCAGCGGGAGCTTGTTGGCGGAGTTCATCGAGCCGGACACATCGATCAGGAAGACCAAGTTGGCCGCCGGGCGCGTAGCGGCGTCGAGCTCGCGGCCCTTGAGTCCGATCCGCACGAGCCGATGGGCGGGAGCCCACGGGGCGGAGGCGACTTCGAGGTGAGCCGCGAAGGGCACGTCACTCGTCGGCGCTTCGTAGCGATACGGGAAGTAGTTGACGAGTTCCTCGACGCGCACGGCATCGCGGGGCGGCAGACGACCGCTGGTGAGGAAGCGACGCACATTGGAATAACTCGCCGTGTCCACATCGATGGAGAAGGTCGAAAGCGGCTCGCTCGCGACGGTGCGTTGGGTGTTGTCGGCTTGAGTCGCGTAAGATTCGGCGGCGGCGAACGAGTCGGGCGTGGCAGTCGTGCGGCCAACAAAGCTCAACCTTGCGGAGCCTAGGTCCTTGGTGGGTGCTGCTCCCAAGGCCGAGCCAAAGCCCATGCCCTGCTGGCTGGAAACCGCTGGCGTGGGTGCCTCGAAGCCCCGGCCCGAGAGCGAGCCCGCACCGACGCCGACGGTGGGCAGAGGCGGCATTTCGTGCAATGCCGCGACGGAGTCTTTTGTCTCCGGTGCCAGGACGGGGGACGCAATGGGCGCGGCTGTCGCCTTTCTGGCCAGCTGCAGTCGGTGGTCGGACTCCGAAAGGTGCGCGACTCCTTTGGATTCTTCATCAGCGGCCGTCGCCTTCTCCAAAGCGGGCGAGCTGCGGTCATGATTGATCCACACCACCACGGCGAAACACGCGGCGGCGGCGGTCGCGAAATAATGAACCGGAAACGGGGGCACCCAGCCGCGACGCGTTTTCGGAGACGGTGCCCGGAGGTCGCCGTCCACCGGTTCGGCCAGTTGCTCGTCGTTGAGCGCGGTCGCGAGGTCGCCGCTGAAGGCGCGCAGTTCGGCGACGGCGGCTTGCAGCGCCGGGTCGGCGGCGACGGCGGCTTCGATGCGGGCGAGTTCATCGCCTTCCAACTCGCCTAGGGCGTAGGCGGTGAGGCGAGGATCGGCGGGGAAAATTGTTTCGGGAGAGTCTTTGGGAAAAAGTGTCATGGTCGTGGGCTCCTCAGGGTTTTTGCGCGGCAAACTCGGCGCGCAGGCGTTGAACCGCGGTGTGGATGAGGACGCCGACATTCGAGACGGAGTGCTCGGTGATGCGGCTGATTTCTTTGTAGCTGAAACCGTTTTGGAATTTCAGGCGGATGACTTCCTGCTGGTTGAGCGGCAGGCAGCCGATGAGGCGCAGCAGCGCCGCGTGGGTTTCGGAGGTTTCGAGCGCGCGGCCCGGCCGGGGCTCGGCGGCGGTGACGCGTTCGGCCTCGCCGTCGGCAAAGCGTTTCATGCGACCCTCCTTGCGCAACACGTCGAGCGCGCGGTGGCGGCAGACGGTGAACAACCACTCGGCAAGATGGCCGTCCACTGCGGCGAGGGGTTGCGCCATGAGTTTGACGAACGTGTCTTGGACGACGTCGCGTGCACGGTCGGTATCGCCGCCAAGGAGGCGGGTGGTGTAGCGCAGCAGCGACGCCTGATGCGCCGCGACTGCGGTGGGGACAAGTTCTCCTGCGTCTTCATGGATGGCCTCCGGGTTCATGGGGGTGTTCTCCAAGTTGACGCGCCGACGCGCAGGATCTTAGGAAAAATCTAGCTCAACGTTTTTTCACGACTCGCGTGCTGCAGAAAAAATCGTGCAACCCGCGTTTCTGCTCGTCGAACGCGGCGATCAGGTAACCGATGCCCAGCGTCGGCCCGCCCACGATGCCTTTCGCCAGTGTGCGCACCACGATGCGCCCCACCCCGAGCGGCTCGCCGTCCGACTGCACGACGCGGAGGCCGCAGAGCATTTTGCCCGGCGTCGCGGAAAACCGGCGCAGGAAAAACACGTCGTAAACCACCGCCCAGATCACGCCGACGACCATCACGAGGGCGGTAAACTGAACCAACACGACCATCTGCTCGGGCGTGGGTTTAAAGGCCATGCTACCACCGGCGGCCGCGATCGCTTCGGTCATCTGCACCATTTCGGGAAAGGCCAGCAGCACCACGATGTTGGAAAGAATCTGCAACCCGAAAAGCCAGATGATCGCGTCCACTACAAACGCCGCCGCCCGCTGCCAGAATCCCGCGTAAACCAGCGCATCGGACGTCGCCGCCGTCGCATCGACAGAGGCAGGAAAACTCGGCTCGCGCCGCGCGATGTCAGGCGTTTTTTCCTCCGGCAAGGCGACCGGCGGCTCCGGCAAAGGCGGCGGACCTTCCGCAGCGAACATGCCCGGATCGCGTTCTTTCACTTCGGCGAGCGTCTTCCACTGGTCCATGCCTTGGCGCCACAGCAACGCGTCACCCCGAAGTGCGCCCGACTGCAAGAGACGTTCCAATTCAGCGTGAGGAACCGGCCCCAGACGTTGCCCGTCGATCGCGTAATACCATTGCATACAAACGTGCAAACCGGCGCTCCCCGCCACTGGCAACGAAATATCGCCCCCTCGCCCGCCGTCCGGAAAAAAACCTAACCGATTCGGTTAACCTAATCCGGGGAATCGCGGGCGCTTGCACCGGATGCGCCCGACCGTTTCGCTGCCGCGCACCATGTCGTTGCGTAACCTTTTCGTGCTGGCGGTTGGGTGGTTGGCGTTCTCGTCCCTCACCGGATGCCTGAAACGTGAAACCCCCGTCGACGCCGCGCTTCGCACCAAGACCCTGCTCGTCGGCAACGGTGCCGAACCCGCGGACCTCGACCCGCACATCGCCGTCGCCTACACCGACTACAACCTGCTCGTCGCGCTTTTCGAGGGCCTCACGGTCATCGACGAAGCCACCTCGAAACCGCTCCCCGGCGCCGCCGAACGGTGGGACATCTCGCCGGACGGGCTCACCTACACGTTCCACCTGCGCGCCGACGGCGTGTGGTCCAACGGCGACCCGGTCACCGCGCAGGGCTTCGTGTTTTCCATCGAGCGCATCCTCTCGCCCAAGCTCGGCTCCGAATACGCCTACATGCTCGAAGTGCTGGCCGGTGCCGCCGACTACACCGCGGGCAAACTCACCGACTTCGCCCAGGTCGGCGCGAAGGCGTTGGACGAGCGCACACTCCAGCTCACGCTCGACCGCCCCACGCCCTACCTGCTCTCGCTCACCGCGCATCAAGCGTGGTTCCCGGTGCACGCGGCATCCGTCCTAAAAGCCGGCGCTCCGCACGCGCGCGGAACCGGTTGGACGAAGCCCGGCGCGCTCATCGGCAACGGTGCGTTCACCCTCGCCGAGTGGAAGCCCGACCAACACATCCTTGTTAAGAAAAACCCGCGCTACCATGGGGCCGCGCAAAACCAGATCGACGCGGTCAAATTCTTCCCGGTCGCCGACCCCAGCGTGGACGAACGCGCTTTCCGCGCCGGCCAGCTGCACGTCACTTATGACGTGTTACCCGACCGCCTCGACGCCTGGCGCCGCGAAGACCCGACCAAGCTCCGCATCGACCCGTTCCTCGAAACATTCTACGTGCGGTTCAATACCACCCAAGCGCCCTTCACCGACGTCCGCGTGCGCCGTGCCCTCGGTCTGGCCATCGACCGCGCCGCCATCGCCGGACCCGTGATGCGCGGCAGTCGCACCCCCGCCCACTCCCTCGTGCCACCCGACACGGCGGGCTACACCTCGACCGCGTCGATGCCCACCGACTTCGACACCGCCCGCCGCCTGCTCGCCGAGGCTGGTTTTCCCGGAGGCCAAGGCTTCCCGAAGTTCGAGGTCAAAATGAACACCGACCCGGTTAACACGAAGGTCTTCGAGGCCATCCAGCAGATGTGGCGTCGCGAACTCGGCATCGAGTGCACCCTCGCAACGATGGACTTCCGCGTCTACCTCGACGCGATGCAGACGCTCGGTTTCGACGTGTTACGTTCCCGGTGGGTGGGCGATTTCAACGACCCGGCGACGTTCACCGATCTCTTCACTTCGACGAGCGGCAACAACAACACCGGCTGGAAAAATCCCGCCTACGACCGCCTCATCGCCGCCGCCTCCCGCGAGCTCGACACCCCGCGTCGCTTCGACCTGCTCCGCCAGGCCGAGACGCTCTTAATCGAGGAGGCCCCGGTGGTGCCGGTGTTTTACGGCACGCGCACCTACTTGATTCACCCGCACGTGAAAAACTGGGTCCCCGCCCTCCTCGGCGTGCACCGGTATCAGACGATCCGCCTGGAACCCTGACGTTGAAGTGGGCCCCCTGATTACAACCGCCCGGTCCGCCCGCCGACGTGGGAAGCGAGCTTGCTCGCGATAGATCGATCATCGCGAG
>JANODO010000015.1:0-28971 GCA_031412735.1 Rariglobus sp.
GCGGCGAGAGCTCGCCGCACTCCATATTGATCACCACTCGCTCGCGCTCGTGGCTACGTGCCAAGGTGACGCCTTTGCGGTCGTCTTTACTCGGCGATTAAAATGGAGCCGGGACCTTGTAGGTCCCGTGTTATCACAAGACGGGGTCGGGAGTCTCCGTCTCCAGTGATGGGTCCTGCCGGGCGAGGAGCTACCCGAACGCACTGCGCGCGTTGGAGTTGTAAGTTTAAGTTGAAGGTGCCCCGCCGTCCTCGGGGCGGGTCAGGCGCTAACCGCAGGAGCGAAAAAGCCCTTTTGGCGCGGGCATGAACATGCCGACCTGACGCGTTCGGGAGATCTGTTTCTCCAGAACTTGACCGAGATTCGGGGCAATCTCAGTTACGCAAAACGGGTTTGGGGTTGAAAATCCACACATTTCATTACACGGTTTTTCATGGGTTTGGCCTACGCTGACATTTTAATCGATAATCCGAAACGTGATGATCTTCATCCGTTTGCGGCAAGGGCCCTTGCGGATACCGGCTCTCTTTATTTGTGCATACCGGAGTCAGTTAAGGTGCAGCTTCAACTAGAGGCCACTTCTCAAAAGACGGTCACTACTGCCGACGGCAAACGAACGCTCTGCGATTACGTGGGACCCGTGAGGGTTAAGTTTGAAAACCGTGAGTGCTACGTAGGGGCCGTTGTTCTTGGTGACGAAGTTTTGCTGGGAGCTGTTCCGATGGAAGATATGGATCTGATCGTTGCCCCTCCTCTTCGTCGGGTGATTGTGAATCCTCTTCACCCCAATTTTGCCGAGGGACCGGCAAAAGGTTATTCTGCATCCTAGTAGCCTGTAACGAACAAATTTTGGAATGGTGTAGGGCCTCACGTTGCGTGAGGCCGAGTGGTTTCTCGGCGTGCGCACGCCAAACCAGTCTGGCACAAGGTTAGCCACTTCATGCGTAATTTTTCGTGGGACGGCCAACTAGGGCATGTTTCTGAAATGAATCAGGTCGGCGTGAGAGGGAAAGCGAGCGCGGTGCGGCGGGTAGGGCGCGGACTCCTTTCCGCGCCGTCGAGAAGAACGATTTCGCGCCAATATGGAGTGCGGCGAGCTCTCGCCGCTTTGGGCGACGGGACCTGTCACGTCGCAACTCCGATCCCGCCAAGGCGGGGCGCCGGGTCGCCCCTGCGAAAGCGGCGAGAGCTCGCCGCACTCCAAAGCGAGTCATCGCGCGTAAGCGTGCTCAATAAACGGAAACCTGGCTGAAACCTGAGGGTTAATCCGACGGGGTCGGGCCGTTACTTGCTACTTTTGGGATGCCGTGAGCGCTTGCGCTCGGTTGAAGAAGGAAGTTAAGGTTCAAGGGCGATCCACCACTCGCTGGCGCTCGCGGCTACCGATTCGGACGCCTCGGAGAGACGTCCCTACCTCCGGATGGCGCCGGGACTGTGGGGCTTAATCAGGCAACGACTTCAAGCAGCAGGTCAGGGTGTCTGCTCGCCATGAGTAGAAGCACACGGGCGGGGCCGGTCGGTTTGCGCCGTTTTTGCTCCCAGTTTTGCAGTGTGTTAACACTGATTCCGAGCGCTTGGGCAAACTGTGCCTGACTGAAGCCAAGGCGTGCGCGCACGACTGCCACATCGTCGGGCGCAAGGCGATCTGTGCGTGTGCCCTTCGGCACGCGCCCGTTTCGGGCTTCGCCCAATTCGCGCACACCCTGCAGGAGGTTTTTGAAATCCGAGTCTTTCATGTGAGAAGTTTGCCGAGCTGTTTGAGTTGATCCTTCGTTAGGTTCTCCTGCCGGTTCTTGGCATAGGCGAACACGAGGTAAATTAGGTTTTCGTCGTTAATGTGATAGTAAATGACACGAGCCCCGCCGCTTTTCCCTCGGCCTGGTAATGGCCGCCGGAGCTTGCGCAGGCCGCGTCCGTGTGGGATCAGGTCGCCCGCTTCTGGATCTAGTATAAGCACCAGTTCCAGCTCAAACAGGTCTTGCTCGCTGAAGAGGCCTGTTGAGCAACGCTCGAACGTGGGCAGGCGGATAAACTCCATGTCAAAAGATGTCCGCCAGTGGCGTATTTTGTCAAGGTCAGGATTGAGCTCTGAGGCCGGAAAGCCCGAATTGATCGGTTATCACTTATGCCGCCAGACATCGCAGAATCGGCCATAGAAAAAATTCGTAATGCGTATAGCTAGCAATTATCCAAATTGCACTGATGAGCGGGTAAGGCGCGGGCTCCGTTCCGCGCCTCCGAAACAGGCGCCCGGAGGTCGCCGTCCACCCTCACCTTTGGAAGGCGGTCAACCCAAAGGAGTCAGGCCGGAATGGCGCTTAGTTAAGGTTTAATCCGTTAATAAACAACGACTAACTAGAACAAAAAAGGTGGTCCACAGCAGAGAGTCCGGGTGTCTCCCCAGGTGAAGCTAATGTAATTCAATAACCAGAATTCAAGGTGCCAGCATTTAATCACGTTAGTTTCTGTGCATTAGCACCTAATGAGAACGCTGTCTAACTAAGTGCCATTCGAGTCAGGCCGTTGTTTGTTAGTTTTTTAGTGCACAGGGGGCTTTTCTCAATCCATCGCCCGTAAACGGGCTCCTACCTCATGCGCCGCTGATCCAAAGGGTGCAAACCGCTAGGTGCGCGGCGGCGCTCCGCAGTTTAAGATTGTAGTTTAAGATGAAAGTTTATGGACGGAGCGGAACGAAGGACTCGTTTCGGCTCGCAGCTCTTAGCTCAAGTGACCTAGCTCATAGCTTGCGAGCTAGGTTCGCCACGTTTCGGGCCAAGCCTTGACGTCCTAGACGCACGATATTCAGTTACTCCATGCCAACCGTTTCCCTTCCGCTTCGCAGTATGTCGGTCGCTCAAAAACTTGGCACGATGGAGCGAATCTGGGACAGCCTTGCAGCCGATCCGGACAAGTTGCCCATCCCAGCCTGGCATCTTGAAATTCTGGCGGCAAGAAAGGCGGCCGTGGCGAGCGGTAAAGCCGGGTTCACTGACTGGGCGGTTGCTAAGGACGAGATCCGTCGCAGAGCGAAATCATGAATCTGCTGATTCTCGACCAAGCCAAGCAGGACTTGATCGACGGCTATCGTTTTTACGAGAATCAGGGCGTGGGTCTTGGGGATTATTTCTTGGATTCGGCCTATGCCGAGGTTGATTCGTTGTTAATCCACGCGGGGATTCATCGGATCGTGGCCGGGTTTCACCGGCTTCTGGTTCGCCGGTTTCCTTTCGCGGTTTATTACGTGGTCGAAGAGAACACGGTGGTGGTGTGGGCCATGGTGGATTGCCGGCGCAGCCCTAAAGTCATCAAGGCGAAGCTTAAAAAAATCCGTCGGCGTGCATGAGCCGGCGAGTCATGGGAACGGTCTTTTCCTGTCTATTCAAAAAGCAGAGTAACTTTTTTTGCTGGTGGCATTTAAACCGACGGAGTTATTCCCGTGGCTGCGTCGCGAAGGCGACGAGATTAAGTTTAAGGGGAAAGTTTAAGTCCGCGTAAAACGGCTGCGCCGCACGCGGTTGGTCGGAGCGTGCAAAGCGGGCGGAGATCGTGCGGCAGGATGCCGCGACGTGGCCGGAGCATTGGGGGGTGTTTGTTGGGGCGACGAGAGGCGATGCGTCGAGCGTCGAGTGACGGAGCCGGGAGGCGGAGGCCGGGGAGGTAAGTCGAGCGACGAGCGTCGAGGTGTCGAGGGGCTTTAACGTAGACGCGGCAGCTTGCCGCGTGGGATTGCGGAATACTGAAACGCGGCGGAGCGGTCCGTCGTCAAGCGACGACCCTACCACCTGCGGGCGGGGCTACCGGGAGACCCCGTCTCCAGGGTGTTGGTGCGTCGGGCGGGGCGCCGGGTCGCCCCGACCAAAGCGGCGAGAGCTCGCCGCACTCCATATCGATCAACACTCGCGGCTACCGATTCGGACGCCTCGGAGAGACGTCCCTACCTGCGGACGGAGCCGGGACCTCCCGGTCCCGCAGTTTCACGGAACGGGGTCGGGAGACCCCGTCTCCAATTGGGGGCAAGCAAAGAAAGGCTCCCGGCAAGGGCATGGGTGTAGTCTCGAAACGCATTGCCATCAGGGGGGCGTGGTTTTTCGTGGCGGGCGTGTCTGCTTCCAAACTACTTATTTTCGACTGCGATAGCACACTTAGCTCCATCGAGGGGATCGATGAACTCGCTCGCCTGCGCGGGCCCGCGATTTTCAAGCGGGTTGAAGAGATGACCAACGAGGCTATGGACGGGAAAATCGCCGTCGAGGCGGTGTTTAGCCGGCGGCTCGAAATCATCCAGCCCGAGTCAAGCCATGTCGCCCAGATCGGGCAGCGCTACATCGACACCATCGAGCCGGATGCCAAAGCAGTCATCGACGAGGCACGCGCGGCGGGCTGGACGGTGCTCATCATCAGCGGCGGGTTTCGCCAGGCGATTCGTCCGCTGGCGGATTTGCTCGGCATCGAACGCGTCGAGGCGGTGGACTTGTTTTTCGACGGGCAGGGGCGCTATACCGGCTTCGATGAAGCGTATCCGACCACGCGCTCGGGCGGGAAACCGGAAGTCGTCAATCGCTTGAAGCGCGAGTTTTCGCCATCGCGAATCGTGATGGTGGGCGATGGCGTGAGCGACCTGGAAACCAAACCGGTCGTCGATGTGTTTGTCGGCTTCGGTCGTTACATGGTGCGCGAAAAAGTGAAGCGCGAGGCGTCCTGCTTCATCACGACTTTGGCCGAATTGCCAACCTTCCTCCCATGAGTAAATCCACATCTCTTGTTTCCGAAGAGTTCCCGAGGGCACTTTCCAGTTATGCCGACTCCGGCGGCGGAAGCCTGCTGGATGTGCTGACGGCACGAATACAAGCGGAGCCTTTCAACGCGGTCGCCACGTTGATCTTCATCCTCGCAATCCTGCACACGTTCGTCGCCGGGAAATTCCGGCACTGGGCGCACGAGGTGGAGGCGGAGCATGCGGCCAAGTTGAAAGGACGTCGCGAACCAGCGACGGATTCCGATGGAGATGGTCACCCGGACGAAGTGAGTTTCAAGGGCCAGATGCTGCATTTTTTTGGAGAGATTGAAGCCATCTTCGGGATTTGGGTGCTGGCGCTCGCCGCCGCCGTCACGGCGTTCAAGGGGTGGCCTACACTGGTGGATTACGTGGGGAACAAGGTGAATTTCAACGAGCCGATGTTTGTCGTGGTCATCATGGCAATCGCGTCGACGCGCCCGGTGCTGCGCTTCGCGGAGCAGTGCTTGCGGGCGGTCGCCTCGCTCGGCCGCGGTTCGGTGGCCGCGTGGTGGCTTTCGCTTTTAGTCCTTGGGCCGATTCTCGGTTCCTTCATCACCGAACCGGCGGCGATGACCATCGCGGCCTTGTTGCTGGCCCGGCAGTTTTACGCGCTCAAACCCTCGCCACGGTTTGCGTATGCCACGTTGGGGTTGTTGTTCGTCAACGTTTCCGTTGGCGGCACGTTGACGCATTTTGCCGCGCCGCCCGTGTTGATGGTGGCTGGTCCCTGGAATTGGGACCTGCTGCATATGCTGACAAATTTTGGCTGGAAGGCTGTGGTGGGCATCGTGGTTTCGACGCTCGGCTACTATGCAATCTTCCGTAAGGAATTCGCCGGGTTGCAGGCCCGGCGTGACCAGCAGCAAGCCGGCGAGGCCAAGCCCGACGGTTCGCCCGTGCCGGCGTGGGTGACGACGGTGCAACTGTGTTTTCTGGCCGGCGTGGTGTATTTCGCCCACTATCCGGCTTTTTTTATCGGGATGTTTTTGTTCTTCCTGGCCTTCAATCAGGCGACTGCGCACCACCAGAGTCAGCTCGATCTGAAGCCGCCGTTACTGGTCGGGTTTTTTCTGGCCGGTTTGGTGATTCATGGCGGGTTGCAGGGCTGGTGGATTGAGCCGGTGCTAAAGAGCCTGGGTGCAGTTCCGCTGTTTCTCACCGCAACGGTGCTGACAGCTTTCAACGACAACGCAGCCATCACCTATCTCGCCACCTTGGTGCCGGGGTTCACCGATCCGCTCAAATACATGGTGGTGGCGGGGGCGGTTACCGGTGGAGGCCTCACGGTTATCGCCAACGCGCCGAATCCGGCGGGGCAATCGATCTTGCAGCGCTTCTTCCCCGATGGCGTTTCACCCTTGGGCTTGTTTGTCGGGGCGCTGGGGCCGACGGTGATTATGGCTCTTTGCTTTCTGTTTTTGTAGGAAAACGTGAGCGCGAGCCGGTCCGAGGTCGGGCCGGCGTTTCGGGTCGAAGGAACAGGAGAGCTCATCGTGGGTCTCGCCGTCCCGATGACCCTGCACGCTCTGGATGCTTCGCCATTTCGCTCCTTTTGGATGGGGGGCTTTGAATGCACGGACAAACTAAACGCCTTTGGAGAGCGGGTGGATTTCCTGCCGCTCACCGGGCACCTGCAATTGCTCGATGCGGATTACCGCAACCTCACGCTGTTCAACATCCGGACCGCGCGGGAGGGCATTCGCTGGAGCCAGATTGAGAAGGCACCCTACGTGTATGATTGGAGCGTGGTGGAGCGTATGATGGCCTGCGCGCAGACGCACGGCATTCAACTGATCTGGGACATCTGCCATTTCGGGTTTCCGGACGATCTCACTCCACTGCACCCGCTTTTCCCGAAGCGCTTCGCGGCGGTGTGCAAGGCCTTCGCGCGGCGGTTTCGCGCCCTGGACGCGACCAGTCCGTTGATCGTCACGCCGATCAACGAGGTAAGTTTTCTGTCGTGGCTGGGCGGGCAGGTGAGGGGCACCTCGCCGTATTGCGTGGGACAGGGCTGGGAGGTGAAATACCGGCTGATGAAGGCCTACATCGAAGGCGTCGAGGCGCTCAAGGAAGTGGACCCGGGCGTGCGCATCCTCACGACCGAACCGCTGGTGCAAATCACCGCGCCGCTCAGCGCCGGCCGCGAGTTGCGCCAGCACGCCGACCACCAAAACGAGATGCAATTCCAAGCGTTGGACATCCTCACGGGGCGACTGTGTCCCGAGCTGCGCGGCCGGCCCGAGTATCTCGATTTCGTGGGGCTCAACTTCTATTACAACAACCAGTGGGTCGTGGATACGCATGCGTTCATTGACTGGCGTTTTTGTGATCCGCGTTGGGTGCCGTTGCATCACTTGTTGGCGAAAGTGCACCAACGCTATGGGCGTCCGCTGGTGGTGAGCGAGACGAGTCACCCGAAGGAAGATCGCCCGTTGTGGGTGGACGTGATGGCCAACGAATGCAGCACCGCTATCGGGCTGGGCGTGCCGTTGCTGGGCATGTGCTGGTATCCGATCATCGACCGGCCCGATTGGAACGACTTGGCGACCTGGCACCAAGCCGGCATCTGGGACCGCGGCGCGGCGCGGCTCGGCGAGCATGGGCGCGTGTTGCACCAACCGACCGCGCGCGCGTTCCAGCGGGCGCAGGCGAGCTTCAACCGCTCTCCGGTGCGTGAGTCCGAGCCGGTGCTGGCGGATGTTCGGTGATCGATTTCGTTGCGCGCCAACGTGGAAAAACAGGACACGGCACCATGGGAATGCCCGTGCCCACCCCCATGGTGGTGAGGATCGGAGCAGGTTATCATCTGGGGTAATGAGCCGCGCCACCTCCAGAGTCTTGTTGCGCGAATCCGAACGCCATCGATTGAGCGAGCCTGATGCGTTCCTGTGGGCGACGGGGATCGAGGACACGTTCATCACCGCACCGTGGCCCAAGACGGGGCGCACCCTCGATGAATACGAGCTGACCGGGCACTACGACCGCTGGCACGAAGACCTCGGGTTGATGGGAGAACTCGGCGTGAACTGCGCTCGCTACGGCATTCCCTGGCACCGGATCCAGCCGAGCCGCAACCGGTGGGAATGGGATTTCGTGGATCGCGCGCTGGACCGGCTGCTTGAGCTGGGCATCGAACCCATCGTGGACCTCGTGCACTACGGGCTGCCGCCGTGGATCGAAAACGCGTATGTGCACCCGGATTTTCCGAAGCTCATGGCGGAGTATGCGGCGCAGGTGGCTGAACGGTTTCGCGGCCGGGTGTTTGCCTACACGCCGCTCAACGAACCGCGGATCACGGCGTGGTATTGCGGGCGGTTGGGCTGGTGGCCGCCGCATCGCCAAGGGTGGCGTGGGTTTGTTGCCGTGATGTTGGCGGCGTGCCGGGGCATCGTGGAAACCGTCCATGCGTTGCGTGCCGTTGACCCGGAAATCCTGATCGCGCACGTGGACGCGACCGACCTTTACATCGCGGAGACGCCGGCATTCGAAGCCGAGGTTGGGCACCGGCAGGACATCGTTTTCCTCGCGCTTGACCTGGTGAGCGGCCGCATACGTCCGGGGCATAATCTGTGGACATGGTTATTAAAACACGGCGCGACCGAGGCGGTCTTGATGTGGTTTCATGAACACGCGACCGACCTGCCGCTGGTGGGAATCAACCTTTACCCGATGTTCACGCAAAAGTTCGCGCGAGCGACGCCGAACGGACGGCTTCGCTGGGTGATGTCGTATGCTTCGGGAGACATCGTGGAGACGCTCGGAGCGATGTATTGGGAGCGTTATCAGGCGCCGGTGTTCATCTCGGAGACGGCATCGGTGGGCTCGGTCAAACGGCGCTCGGCGTGGTTGACCGATTCGGTCGCGGCGGTGGGCCGGTTGCGAGGACGCGGCGTTCCGCTCGTCGGTTATACGTGGTGGCCGCTGTTCGCGCTGGTGACGTGGGCGTATCGGCAAGGCACGCGTCCGCCGGAGTTTTATCTGAAACAAATGGGTCTCTGGGATCTCGACGGTGACCTGCGACGGGTGCGAACGCCGCTGGTGGATCAATTTCGCGCGCTTGCGGAACGCGGAAGCGAAGCAGTGTCCGGCTTGGAAAAACCCCCTCATCAATCATGACAACACCTCTTCATTCCGCGCCTGAAACGCGTCCCAAGAGTCCCCAACGGTCTCTCGTGCAGAGCTGGCTTCAAGCCCACCGAAAAAAACAAGGAACCTTGTTCAATAGTTTTTTCTTCGCGGGTTTCGAGGCGGCGACCACCTACAACGTGCGGCGGGAATGGATCGATCAGATCGCCGCGACGGAGCACGACCGGCAGGTCGATGGGGACTACCGGCGGTTGCGGGAGGCGGGGTTGTTGACGGCGCGGGAGGCGATTCGTTGGCCGCTGGTGGACCGTGGCGGGGAACTTGATTTCAGCTCGGTGCGACCGTTTTTGGAGGCGAGTCGTCGACAGGGTATTCAGGTGATTTGGGATCTTTTCCATTATGGGTATCCGCAGGATTTGGATCCGTTCAGCGACGAGTTTGTGCTGAGGTTTGCGGCTTACTGCGGGGCGGCGGCGGAGTTGGTCGCGGACTACCGGGATGGAGCGGGACCGGTGTATTTTACGCCGGTGAATGAGCCATCCTTCCTGGCCTGGGCGGGAGGCGAGGCGGAGCGGTTTTCCCCGCATGTCACCGGGCGAGGCCCAGAGTTGAAAGTGGCTTTGGTCCGGGCGGCGATCGCGGGAATCGACGCGATCCGTGCGGTCATGCCGGATGCGCGCATGGTCAACGTCGATCCGGTTTGCCGGGTGGTGCCGCCGCACAGTCATCGGCATGACGATCCGCATGCGGACGCGGAAGATTTCAATAACCGCGCGGTGTTTGAGGCCTGGGACATGTTGTGCGGGCGCACCTGTCCGGAGCTGGGCGGAAGCCGTCGGCATCTCGATATTGTGGGCGTGAATTACTACTGGACCAACCAGTGGGAGATCGGGAGCGAAGAGGCTCCCTTGGAAAGCGACGACCCGCGCCGCTGGCCGTTCAGGCGGCTGTTACGGCAGGTGTGGCAACGCTATGGCGGCGACATCGTGGTGACCGAAACCGGGCACATCGACGACATGCGCCCGATCTGGCTGCGGACGCTCGCGAACGACTGCGAGCTCCTGCTGGACGAAGGCGTGTCGTTGCGCGGCGTGTGCCTTTATCCGATCCTCGGCATGCCGGAGTGGCACGAGCCCCACGTGTGGACGCGCATGGGGCTGTGGGACCTGGTGCGCAAGGATGGCCGCCTGTGCCGGGAGCCGCATGCGCCGATGTTCGCGGCGTTGCGGGAGGCGCAGCGTCTGGAGCGGAGGTTTGCGCCGGGGCGGGTGTTGAACGATGGCTGCGAAACCGAATCCGGGACCGGGAAGTCCCGGCCCCATTTAATCGGCCCAGTTCTGGAGACGGGCTCTCCCGACCCCGTGTGGATCACCGGCGGCTAGAGAATCAAAAAGAACGGGAGCCGCTAATCAGCCGGTGCCGAGGTGGACCGCGGCCTCCGCTAGGAGCGCCCTCGCGGGATCTGCCAGACGCTTTTGGACCAGAGAAAAGCGCCTATGGACGTTTCCGGGCATGGACTAAAAGCGGTCTCATTCACCTTACATTTAGACCCGTTTTCAGAAATACGCCCTAGGGTATTTCCAAAGACGGATAGCCGGATCGACGTGGCATGGGCGTCTCGCCCATGTCCGAACCCGCGGGCGGGCAGCCCGTGTCATATAAAATTAGCGTGTTTTAATGGCTCTAATACCAATTACACCTCGTAAGGGGACTTTGGCATGGCCCGATGTAGCCCCGACCGGTGGTCGGGGTTTCTAGGAGACGCCCGACCACCGGTCGGGCCTACACCAGACGAAAGGCTTGGGTGCCCGCTTCAAAAAAACCGGGCACTTCCAAAAGCAGCCGACCGCGTGCGTTGAAGGGCAGTATAAACGAACCGTCTGCTTGCGGCGACAACACCTCGCCCGTTCCAAAAACGTGCACTTCGCGCGCCGCTGAGGGCAGGCGCAAAACCTCACCGGCGAAAGACGAACGTTCTTCGATCATGTCGATGTCCATCGCCTTTCGAATGGGGATGTAGTGCAGGAGCGTGATCAATAAATCATCACCCCGGCGGCGCGGATAAATCTGGATCGTGGACGCCAAGCCGTGCCCGAACAGGGCGGGGCCGATCAGTCGCGCGATGGCGAGGCGGCAGGCATCACGAGCAGCGATGTTACCCGACTTGCGGTATTCGCGGAACACGGGATCGGCAAAATAAGCGAAGCGTTCACCTGCCAACAACACGGGTTGTCCCGATGCCTCCGGCCTCGGCGGGGTTTGCAGGTGCGAGCAATAGCGCACGGCGTCCCGCTTGAAGTAGGGCAGCACTCGCTCCACCAGCATCTCGGTGCCGGCACCGCCGGCGACCACCAGCCCGGGCTGATAAAACACCCGGTCGGTGCGCGCGAGCTCGGGAGAAAACGCCGTCGAGGTGCGCCAATAGGCCGGGAAGAGCTCCACTTCGCCCTCCACGGTTACCGGCAAGAAATCGAGAGCCCAGCGTCCATCGGCGTCACAACCGCCTTTATGGGCAATGAGGAGTCGCCCTCCCTGCGTGTAGTAGGCGCGGAGTTTTTCCACGAACTCGGGCGTGAGTGTCGAGCTGTCGCCGAGCACGACCAGGTCCAGTCCGTCGAGGTCGCTGGCACCATCGAGCAACTGGCACTCGTAGTGGAATTCCTCACACATCTGAATCGCGCCTTCGTCGGATTGGGCCGTGCGCTCTCCATCAAGCCCGGGCGCGCCGGAGGTCACGATGCCGACCTGGGGCAGCGCGACCGAGCCCGCGTAAAACGGCTCCGCCGCCGCCACCTGCGCATAGACCGCGCCGATCAGATCGTAGGCCGCCGGGTCGAGCCGGCCGCGCGGCGGCAACTGGTCGCCGATTGAATTGGCACCGCCGAGGGCCTGCGGACGGAAACACTCGAACTCCAGGGCGGCCTGCGGTTTCAGTCCGCCGAAATCGCCCCACATGGTTTGGAAGCGCCCGGTCATGCCCAGCCACGGCTTGCCCCAATGCGCGGTGGAACGGGCGAGTCGCGGAAAATGAAAATAGCCCCAGAAGCCCGAGGGCAGGGACTCGATCTCCATGTGGCTCATCGAGTCGTAACGCGCCCGTCCTCCGAGTCCCGGCTCCAGAAACGTGTCCGAGCCGGCGTTGAAAAACACCGTCGCCTCCGGCCGCGTGGCCTGGATCACATCCCAGTAGCGCCGCGAAAAGGTCTCCTGCGCCTTGGCCATGAAGCGTTCAAAACCGGCGGGTGAGTCGTCCAGTAGCCCGTGTTTCTCGCGAAACTTGCGCGATTCGGGCGACCAGCATGCGCCTTTCGGGAAGAAACAGATGTCGTAGAAATAACCGTCCACCTCGCGCCCGTAACGGCCCAGGGTCTCGCGCGTGAGCTCCTCCAGGTGTTGCTGATAATCGGGATGCAGCCAGTTCACGAAGTTCCAGACGCCGGGCTGTCCCTTCCAGTCGCCGAACTGTCCATCTTTGAACTGGGTGCGCCACTCGGGGTGCGCCTGGGTGAGCAAGGCATCCCAGCCGACCGTCAGGTAAATCGGACAACGGATGCCTTCGCGGTGCAAAGCCTCGATCTGCTCTCCCAGTAAATCCCGCCCCGGTGCCAGGGTGGGGTGGGGCGTCCCGACCTTCGACGGATAATACGTGTATCCGTGATGACACTTCGCAAACACCGTGACGCTGTTGACGTGCGCCCGCTTCAGCGTGGACGCGAATTCGCGCGCATCGAAGTCCGCCCCCACACCGGGAATAAAAGGCGATGTGTGAAAATCGAGATGCACCTGACGTTGGTGCGTGATGAGCGGGTGGGGCGTAGGCATGGTAAGGGAGGAGGGAGGGCGTTACGATTCAGGGTGTATCACGAGTTCGCTGGACCGGGCGTTTCGGGGCGAGCGAACTCGACGCGAAACACCCACACGGGAATTTCTCCCGGGCGGCCCGCCGGGAACTGCAGTTCCAGAGTCTCGGCGGTTTGTTTCCAGGCGATCGTTTCCGTCGAACCAAGGAGGCTTACGGTGGAAATCTTCCTGCCTTCGGTGCCGTCCAACCCCAGAGCCTTCGCCGCGACCACCGGGCCGGACCAACTGCGCGCGATGATGTAAAGCTCGCCCTGCGCGCCCACGGTGTAGCGTAGATCCGGTTCCAGCGTGCGATCAATCTCGTCGCGCACCGTATCGGCGGTGGCCGCATTCACCGCCGCAGCGGCGGGAGCGGCGGCTTGGCTCGCGGTCGGGCTTTCGCCGACGACCCGCCAGGCGCGGGTGCCGTAAATCGCCGAGCCATTTACGGCGAGCCAATCGCCCACGGTTTTTAACCGCTCCATCGCTCCGGCCGGAAAGGTCCCGTTGGCGCGCGGCCCGACGTTGAAGAGCAGGTTTCCGTCTTTCGCCACCACGTCGGTCAGCAGGCGGACGATTTGCTCCGGCGTTTTCCAATCGAGATCGCGCGGGTGGAAACTCCAGTTTTTTCCCAACGTGGCGCACGCTTCCCACGGCTCCGAGATGGCCGTCAGCGGAACCTTTTGCTCGTGCGTATCGAAATCACCCAAGCGATTTCCCACCCGGTCATTCACGATGCAGGCGGGCTGGAGGCGCTGGATCAACTCCCGCAATTCGCGACTTTGCTCAGCGGTGATTTTTTCCGGCGTATCGAACCAGAAGATCGGTATCGGACCATAGTGGGTGAGCAGCTCGGCCACTTGGGGCAGCACCTTGCGGCGGAAGTAGCGGTCAAAGACCTTGGCATCTTCGTCGGGATAATCCCAGGAGTTGGAGCGCCCGCCCTTGGTCGGCCAGTCCGTCGGTGCGTCGGGATCGTGCCAGTCGCGGCCCAGAGAATAATAAACGCCAAACAACAGCCCGTGACGACGGCAGGCGGCGGCGAGCTCGGCCACCGGGTCACGCGTGAAGCCGGAGTGGTCCACGATGTTAAAAGGACCGGATGCCGAACGAAACATCGCAAACCCCTCGTGATGCTTGGTCGTGAACACGAGGTAGCGCATACCGGCCGCCTTCGCGGCGAGCGCCCACGCATCGGCGTCGAAGGACTCCGGTTTGAAGCTGCGGGCAAACGTCTCGTAGTCCGCGATCGGCACGCGCGCCTGAAGCTGGAGAAACTCGGTGAATTCTTTGTCCTTCCAAGGACCTTCGGTGGCGACCCACGAGCCCTTCCATTGGCCTTCCGCCAACGAGTAGAGGCCCCAATGGACGAAGAGCCCGTAGCGGGCCGCGCGCCACGTGTCCAAGGTCGCTTGGTTGGTCGGCGGCGGCACTCCCGGTGCGCGTTCGGGATCGGCGGCGCCCGGTAGAGGCGCGGCAGCCGCCAGCGTCGGGAGCGCGGAGGAGACGAGGGCGTTATTCTGTGACATAAATCTTAGAACGCAGGGTTAGGGTCGTGGAAGAAGTGAGATCGCGGTAAGAGAAAAAGCGGGGCGATTCAGTGGATCGATGTAGGCCCGACCGCTGGTCGGGCTTGGCGTCACCATTCGAGCGCCCGACCGACGGTCGGGCCTACACCCGAACGATGGTTGGTTGCCGCGAGAGTTTACGGGGTTGTCGATGCCTTCTGGGTGCGGGCCGCCGCTTGATCACGCTGCCACTGGAAGAGCGAGGCCACCGCCGGGAGCGGCCGGGCGGGCAGGGTTTCGGGCACGTCGGCGTGCACGGTGTTGTTCGCGTCGCGGAGCAGCGTCGTGCGCTCGCCGGTGAACGACACCAGCGGCGGTTTCACTCCGTAAAAGGTGTTGTTCACTAGCTCCACGCCGACGCTGTCCAGCCCGAGCAACACCGGCTGCGCGACCGGCTTCCGCAGCACGAACACATTGCCATCGATGACGTGGTCGAAGCTCTTCTCCTTGGCGAAAATCGCGCGGCCGTTGTCGGTCACGAAGCGGTTGTGAAGGATCATCCACGCTTCGTTGCTTCCGAGCATGTGGAGGCAGTCTTTGCGGGCGACGACGTCGTTGTTGTATACCACGTTTCTCGGTCCCTGCGGGCCGTGAATCCCGCTGGACGGGCCCGATGCATACAGGCCGTGGCCGTAGCTGCCGCCTTTACCGCGCGCGTCGATGAAGTTGTTCTCGTAGAGGTTTTCGAGAGTGAAGCCGGCGTGCCATTGCCCGTCGCTGCCGTCGAAGCGGCTGTTGCGAACCACGTTGCCAGCCGCGTTCCACTGGCTGTTGGGCGCGTGCCGCATGCCCTTTACCTCGATGTTGTCCATCAAGCAGTCGAAACTGCGATCAAAGCCAATGTAGCCCGTGCCGCCGCCGCCTTTGAAGATCGCGTCGTCGAGCAGGCAGTCGCGGACCTCGATGTGTTTCGACAGGGGGAAGTAGACGGAATTGCGGCCGGTGTTGCGCACCGTGACGCCTTTCAGCCAGCAGCCCCAGGCTTGGTTGTAGATCACGCCGCTGATCCAGAGATCCTCGATCGCATGCCAGATCGTCTGGGCGATGAACGGCCCGCGCGGGCCTTGGTTGGGCACGACTTGTTGTTCAAGCGTGAGATCCTCCATCCCCGAATTGCTGATGACCTCGATTTTCTGCGCATAAGAACCGTCGACGGCGAGAAACGCGGTGCGCAACGGCTGGCGGAGGGTCACTGCGGCGCCATCGACGGCCGTGATCTCATACATGTTCTGCGCCTGGATATCCCAGTGTGAGGCATGCCCGACGAGTTGGCGCCAACGCTCGCTCGCGGGGGCCACCAACGTGATTTTGTCGCCGACGCTGAAACCGTGAGTATCGGAAAACCGGAGGACGCGGCTGCCACGGAGCCCATCCTCGGCGAGCAGTTTGCGTTCGGAAACCACACCGCGGCCGAGGAAATTGACCGCGCCCAATTGCTGGGGAACGATCTCACCGGTGGCTTCGTTTGAAAGGTGTAGGCCGATGTCGCGGGTGACGCGTTTGCCGCCGTCGTATTCGGCGATGGCCGTGAACACGTGCGCGCCTTCGCCCAGCAGGCCGAGCACCTGCCGTGCGCTCACGCGCATCGCGAAAGTATTACCCCAATGGTCCTGACGCGTGCGGCTTGAGATCACTTCATCGCCGGAGCGCAGTTCAAGTCTGATCAGGTTCTTCGGGTTGGCGTGAAACTCGATCACCGCGTTCTGGCCTACGGTGTCGCCGGGCTTTACGCGAAAGAAGCTCACTTCGCCCAAGGGGACGTGATAACGAAACAACAGGCGGGTCTTGTCGTTGCCTGCACCCCGGATGACCACGTTGCTGGAGTAGATCATCACGGGCTGGTCAAGGAAATAGGTGCCCCGTCCCAGCACGATGGCTCCGCCGCCGGCGGCGGATACCTTGGCGGCGGCCTGTTCGAGCCGGGCCGAAATGTCTTCACCCGGGCGAGCACCTTCGTCGGCGAGCGTGAGCGCGACCGGCATCGCCGGGATGCCGCCCGGCACGCCGGCCGAGGTCCAGTCGGGATAAACGCGGCCGTCCGGGCAAACGACGTCGGCTTCGGTAAGGCGGTCCTTCTCCTCGGGCTTGAGCAGGTAGGTGCCGGCCCACGGGGCCTTGATCACGATGGGCGCCGCCCGCAGTTCGAAGGCGTCCAGGTCGATCAGGTAGCGAGGTGGCCGCCAGTTGGGCCGCTGCACGATCACGTCCATCGTGACCGCTTTACGCGGGGGAATCGCGTTGAGCCGGCCGGCGGTCCACCGGTCGCCTTTGTCGGTGCCGACACGGCCTTCTTCGCGGAGCAACTCGGTGCCTTGGGCGTCAAAGAAACGCAGGTAGATATTGGTGCCGGCTCCCGAGAGCACACGACCCTGCCAAGTCAGCCGGTAGGATAAATCCGTATCCACTGGCAGGCGCGCGCTCGCGATGAAGGAGCCGGTGTCGTCTTCACGGCTGTCGAGTCGCAGGCCCTTCGCGCCCGACGAAGCGGCTTCGGGCGAGATCTGTGCGATGCCAGGTGCAGCGGAGAAATCCCACCGGAGCGACTCGTCCTCGAAATCCGCGCCAGGCAATGCGACCAGGTGGCCTGCCTCGGGAACGGCGGCAGGCGCGGGCTGCGGAGAAGGGGCGACCGCCGGAGCCTCGGCCGCAGAAGGCGTAACCGTTTTTTGAATACCGGGTGGCTCGGCGTTAGCGGCGGGGCCCGAGGGGCGCTCGCAGCCCGGAGCCAGCGCCAGCAACAGACCGCCAAGCAAGGCGGCAAAGCAACGCACCTGGCCACGAGGCTTTAAGGTTTTTGGGGGGAACATGTGTTTTCGGATTTCACGGCTGGTTGGCCGGGGGGGGCGGGGGCCGCACGCGATGGGAGCGGTTGGGGGTGTGAAGAGGGCAGGGGCAGGTTGTGACGCGGGCAAAACTTTTTGAATTCAAAGCGTTGAATTATGCGTTCCTCCGCATCAAGAAACGGGCATGGGGAAAATGGCCAACCGGGTTTCGTTGCAGGATGTTGCCGATAAGGCGGGGGTGCACGTCTCGACCGTATCGCTGGCGTTGAGGGATGACCCGCGCCTCACCGAGGCAACCCGGGCGCGGGTGAAGGGTTTCGCCGATAAACTCGGTTACCGGTCCAACCCGCTGGTCAGCGCGTGGCTACGGCAGGTGCGCCAGCCGGAGGTCGCGCAAGCGGGGACGGGACTCGCTTTCCTTTTAGGCACGGAGCCCGACATCGCGGCCGCGGAGCCTTACTATCAGACCTTGATCAAGGGGGCGCGCGCCGAGGCCGAGGAACTCGGCTATCTGGTCTCGGAGATCCGTTTTGATCGCGATGACCAAAAACGTCTTCTTACTGCGATCGCGCAACTGCGTTATCGCGGCGTGCGCGGGGTGCTCATCTTCGATCCGCTGGAGTGTATCCCGCCTGAAGTGGTGCGCGAGCTGGAGAACGGCTTTGCGGTCGTCGTGATGCTGCGCTGCGGGGGCCTGCATCGGTTCCATCGCGTCGGCACCGATATCAGCGGCAACGTCGCGCTTGCCTTGACCCGTCTCCGCGAGCTGGGCTGCCGCCGCATCGCCTTTCCCGTCCATCCAAGCCAGATCAGCCGTGTGCGCAAGGATGCCATGGCCGCCTACCTCTGGCAGCAGGAACAATGGCCGCCGGGCGACCGGGTCCCCTTGCCGCCGGTGGAGATCGAGCCCGACCCCCGGCTCTTCATCGACTGGGTGCGCGCGCAACGGCCCGATGCCGTGCTCAGCGTGAATTTTGCCCTTCACCAATACTTACTCGACGCCGGCTTCCGCATGCCGGGCGATCTGGTTTTTGCCCACATCGGCGTTGACGTGCGCCCGGGCGTGACCGGGGTCGTCAACCGCGGTTTTGAAGTCGGTCGCGCCGCCGTTTTCCAACTCGCCGGCCTCCTGACCGGGAACCGCTTCGGCGTCCCTGAGATCCCTCTTAACACCCTCGTGCCCGGCCTGTGGACGGAACCGGCGGCGGCGGTAGCGGAGACGACCGTTAAAAAACGGAACGCCGGAGCGGGTCGCAAGCCGGCGCGTCGAGGCCAGGCCGCGTCTTAGCCGGGATCGTCGTCATCGGGAAAAGCTCAAAAGATAGCGCACGCCGGGGCGCGTTTCGATGGCGACCTTGCCCGCATCGCCGCCTTCGTTCGTGAAGGGAAACGGTCTTCCGTCTTGATCCGTCACGCTGACGACCCGACCGCCGCTGACACGCAGGCGGCAGGAGCCGCCGTTGTTGGAAAACACCGTGACCTTGCCCACGCGGCTCTCCTGCCACTCGGCCCAGACCTGAAAACCTCCCATCGCGCGCAGACCGCTAAACGATCCCGTGCCCCACTCCTTCGGCAGCGCGGGCAGGAGGTCGATGAAGCCTTCGTGGCTTTGGATGAGCATGTTCGCGATGCCCGAGGTGCCGCCGAAATTGCCGTCGATCTGGAAGGGCGGATGCGTGTCCCATAGGTTGGGCAGCGTGCCCTTGGACAACAGTGTTTGCAGCAGCGTCAGGCAGCGCTGGCCGTCCTTCACCCGCGTCCACGCATTGAGCCGGTGCGCCATCGCCCAACCGGTGCTCTTGTCTCCGCGCAGGTCGAGCGTCACGCGTGAGGCCTCCAGCCATTCCTTTTTCTCTGTCAGCACGGTGCCGGGAAAAAGCCCAATGAGCTGGCTGATGTGGCGGTGCTTGGGGTCGCCGATCTCACCATAGGCGTTCTCCTGGCGGAACTCTTTGATCTGACCCGAGGCACCGATGAGCACGGGCGAAAGTTGCGGCAACTGTTTCTCCAAGGTGGCAAGGATCGGGTCGCTTTTCCCGAGTATCTTCGCCGCCTCCAGCGTCATGCGGTGGTTCTCATACACGAGTTGCTGGTCGTAGGCCGCGCCGGGCAGGTTCACGTAGGAGCCGTCCGCATTCTTCTGCTCCGGCGACCACGACGGCACGCAAAGCCAGGTGCTGTCGGGCTGCTCGACCAGGGCCGACGCGAGGAAGCGGCTCGAGCCAAGCAGGAAGGGCCAAACTCGTTCGAGCACCTGCTTGTCACCGGTGTAACGATACCACTCCCAAAGATTCAGGATGACGAAGGGTCCCGTACCCGCGCCGGAGGTAGGGCCGGGCCTCGAAACGTGAAATGCGCTGTTGCCCGTGCCCGCCGTCCACCCGCCCTCGGCCGGCGGACGTTTCCAGGAACGCAGCCTGGCCGTCGCGTTTTCCTGGCCCGCCGGAAACGACGCTTTCCAAAACGCGACGTAGGGCTCGAAGGTCTCCTCCAGGCCGGTGACGAAGGCGGGCCAATAATTCATCTGAATATTGATGTTAGCCCAATAGCCACCCGTCCAAGGCGCCTTGCGGTTCATGTTCCACGTGCCTTGGAGATTCGCCGGCAGCGTGCCGGGCCGCGACGACGCTATCAGCAGGTAACGCCCAAACTGAAAATACAGTTCCTCCAGGTAACGCGCCGCCGGCGCGGCCAGACTCGTCGCCGCCTGCAAGCGGTCGGTCGGCAGCCCCGGGTCGATGCCGCCAAGATCAATCTGCGCGCGGCGAAAAAGCGCCGCGTGGTCGGCCACATGCCGCTCGCGCAGGCGTTCCCACCCCGCCGTCCCCGCCGCCACCAGCCGCCCAGCGATCTCCGCCTCCGGCACCGCGTAGCCTTCCAGTTTCTTCGCCGGCTCGTTCAGAAAAACTTGCGGCTCCAACCGGTAATTCGTCCCGAGCGTCACATAAACCTCGGCGAAGTCCGCGCCCTCCACGCTGATCTCGCCCAGCGCCCCGTCGGCCTTGGCCGTCACGCGGCCGCCGCCGGTTTTCACGCCGACGCGCACTTGGTAGTTCAGTCCGTAGGGCAAGGTCGCGCCGTCGAGCACGAGGCGATTGCCTTCCGCCCGGGCGCGCCCGGTGCGAAACTCGCTCAGGTAGGGATGCGTCGCCTGAAGCCGGAAGCTGATCCGCCCCGGCCGCGACGCCGTGAGGCGCACCGCGAACACGTTGTCAGGGTAACTCGCGAGAAGCTCGCGCCGAAACTCCACCCCATCGGTCTCGTAACGCACGCTGCCCAGCGCCGTGTTTAAATCGACCTCGCGACGATAGCCCTTCGCATTCTCCAATCGGTGATCTTGATACAGCCTCAGCTCGGCCAGGCTGGAGAGAGCGACGGCATCGTAGCGTTTCTCGTCCGTCTGCGGGTCGCGCGCGTAGAGACTTTTGTCCGTGAACTGCCAAAGCTCTTCGCCCACGCCGCCGAAAAAGCTTACCCCGAAGTGCCCGTTGCCCAGCGGAAACGAATTCCGCTCCCAGCCCTTCAAATCGAGCGGCGCGGGTTTGTCGTCCCAGAGCACATACGACTTGCCTGGCCCGCCCTCCGCCGGACTCGCGGCAAGGGCGGATACGCCGAAGAATAGACAAACGACGCCGATCTCTTTCGCGCACCGAAGCAGGGGGATGAACAAAAGCATGGTGAGGGGTAGGGAGTTTTGGATTATTCTACAGCGCAGCGTAGCTCAGCAAGTAACGCTCGCCCGGCCTCGTATCGAACGCCACCACGCCGGCCGCGCCCGGCTCGACCGCGAAGGGCACCCGCCGTCCGGCCGCGTCCGTCAGGGTTATCACGGCCAGGCCTCCCGCGCGCAGGCGGACGGGGCCGCCGTTTTTCGAGACCAGCGCCACCTGGGTGACCTTGCCCTCGCGCCAACGCGCCGAAACTTCGAAGGCGCCGATCGCACGGAGACCGCTGAAGGACCCCGTGCCCCACTCTTTCGGCAGCGCGGGCAGGAGGTCGATGAAGCCTTCGTGGCTTTGGATGAGCATGTAGGCGATGCCCGAAGTGCCGCCGAAATTACCGTCGATCTGGAAGGGCGGATGCGTGTCCCAGAGATTGGGCAGCGTGCCCTTGGACAACAGGGTTTGCAGCAGCGTCAGACAGCGCTGGCCGTCCTTCACCCGCGTCCACGCATTGAGCCGGTGCGCCATCGCCCAGCCGGTGCTCTTGTCCCCGCGCAGGTCCAGCGTCACGCGCGCCGCCGCCAACCACTCCGGCTTCTCCGTCAGCACCGTGCCGGGAAAAAGCCCGATAAGCTGGCTGATGTGCCGGTGCTTGGGATCGCCGATCTCGCCGTAGGCGTTCTCTTGGCGGAACTCTTTGATCTGGCCCGAGGCACCGATGAGCACGGGCGAAAGTTGCGGCAACTGTTTCTCCAAGGTGGCGAGGATCGGGTCGCTTTTCCCGAGTATCTTCGCCGCCTCCAGCGTCATGCGGTGGTTCTCATACACGAGTTGCTGGTCGTAGGCCGCGCCGGGCAGGTTCACGTGCTCTGATTTTTGGCCGGCCAGCTTCTGCTCCGGCGACCACGACGGATCACAGAGCCAGGTGCCGTCGGGCTGCTCGACCAGTGCCGACGCCAGAAAGCGACTCGAACCAAGGAGGAAGGGCCAGACTCGTTCCAACACCTGCTTGTCACCGGTATAGCGATACCATTCCCAAAGATTCAGGATGACAAAGGGCCCCGTGCCTGCGCCGGAGGTGGCGTTGGGGCCGTTGACCACATAGGGTTTGTTAGCTGTTCCGGCGGTCCAGCCGCCCGGGGACGGCGGGCGCTTCCACGAGCGCAGAATGCGCGTCGAGTTGTTTTTCCCCTGCTCAAACGCGGCGTTCCAGAAGGCGTGATACGGCTCAAACGTCTCCTCCAGCCCGGTCACAAAGGCCGGCCAATAGTTCATCTGCATATTGATGTTGGCGAAGTAGCCGCCGAACCACGGCGCTTTGTTCAACATGTTCCAGGTGCCCTGAAGATTCGCCGGCAACGTGCCGGGGCGCGACGAAGCGATGAGTAGGTAGCGACCGAACTGGAAATACAGTTCTTCGAGGTAACGCGCCGCCGGCCCGGGCAAGTCCGCCGCAGCCTGAAGCCGGTCGGTCGGCAGCCCCGGGTCAACGCCGCCGAGGTCGATCTGCGCGCGCTGGAAAAGCGCACCGTGGTCGGCCGTGTGCCGCGCAAGCAGCGCGTCCCACGAAGAGGACAAAGCGGCGGCGAGACGTTTTTGGATCTCCGCTTCCGGGACCGCGAAGCCTTCCAGTTTTTTCTCCGTCGGCTGGCTAAACACCTGGGACTCCAGCCGGTAGTTCGTGCCGAGCGTCACATAAATCTCCGCCATATCCGCGCCCTCGACGCTGATCTCGCCCGCCGCTCCCTCGGCCTTCACCAGCACGCGGCCGCCTTGGGTCTTCACCTCGACGCGCACCTGATACTTCAACCCGTAGGGCACGGTATCGGCGTCCAACACCACCCCGTTGCCCTCGACCCGGGCACGCCCGGTGCGGAATTCGTTCAGATAAGGATGCAGCGCCTGAAGCCGGAACGTGATCTGGCCTGGCTTGGACGCCCTAAGGCGCACCGCAAACACGTTGTCCGGATAACTGGTAAAATGCTCGCGACGAAACTCCACCCCGCCGAATTTGTAGCGCACGCCGCCCACCGCCGTGTGGAGGTTTACCTCGCGACGGTAGTCCGTGGCCTCCTCCGAACGGTGCTCCTGGAACAAGCGCAGCTCGCAGAGGCTCGACAGGGCATCGCTGTCGAACCGCTTCACGTCGGTCTCGGGATTACGCACGTAGAGGCTCTTCTCAGTAAACTGCCAAAGCTCCTCCGCGACGCCGCCGAAAAAGCTTACCCCGAAATGCCCGTTACCCAGCGGAAACGAATGCCGCTCCCAGCCCTGCAAATCGAGCGGCGCGGGTTTGTCGTCCCAGAGCGCGTAGATTTTCTCCGGACGCAGACTCGCGATGCCCGCCGCTGCGGCGAAGCCTGGCGACGGCAAGAGCGTGAGCGCCCAGATGTGAACTACAAAATAAAGCCCGGAAATGGCCGTGGGGACGTTCCGAATCATGGGGATTAGGGCCGGAGTATTCGGTCAACGTAGGGCGTTTCCAAATACGGCGAAGTCCACCAGTCCCGGCTGCAGGCCCGCCGGCCAGCCCGTCAGTTCGAGGCGCACACGTGTCGCCGGCTCAGGCTCGGACAGCTCCCGGTAATCGATCAGCAGATCGACGTCGTTGTTCGAAGCATCGACCACGCTGCGCCACGCGCCGTCCGCGCCGTCTCGCAGGCTAAGCCGCCAGCGAAACGGACCGGGGAGAACGCCCGCATTGTAATCGAGTCCGACGTCTTTCCACACCAGGCGCAGGCTGCGCACGAGGAACCGCGCCGGCCCGAGGTCGATCTCGATCCAAGGGGCCGCGTCTCCGTCGGCCGGCTGCCACCACGTGACCATCGACTGGTCCACCGCGTAGAGCGCCACCCGCCCGGGCGCGTGGCTCGATGCCGTCGCCCGCCGCCGATAACCGAGGGCACTCCAGCCCGGACCCTCGCCGGCCTCGTCTCCCTCGCTTCGGCCTGGCGCGAACTGCGGGGTCTCCGTGACCACCACTTCCAGTCTACCATTCTCGCGCAACCGGACCCGGTCCATGCCGATGCGGCGCTCAAACACGTGCTCGTAACACACGCGGCAGGTGTAGAACGCCCACAGCGTTTCGTTGGGGCCGGCTACGATGCAGCCATGCCCAGGGCCCTGCACGAGGCCGTCGGTCTTGGTGCAAAACGGACTGCTCTCATCGTAAACAAACGGCCCCAGCGGCGAATCTCCGCGGTAGCACCCCATCCCGTAAGTCTTCCACTCCGTGCCCGGCGCGGCGTAGGTGAGATAGTAGGTCGCGCCGATTTTGAGCATCCACGCGCCTTCGTTGTAATTCCGGTAAGTGGATTCGTTGTGATCGCCGGCCCGCTCCCAAGTGTGCGCGGAGTCGAACTCGAAGAGAATGCGCGGCGCGGTGATCATGCGCTCGGGCCGCTCGGGATCCAGCTCGGCGCCGAAGATGCCCGGCGCGGCGATGCCCCAGTAGAGATAGATCCGCCCGTCGTCGTCGGGGAAGATCATCGGGTCCTGCCAGCTCTCCGGCGCAGTGCCTGAGGGCGTCACGAATAGACCGACTTGTTTCCAAGGCCCCAGCGGATGCGGCGCTTCCCAGAGACCGGCCTTCGACGCGGTCATCAAGAACCGCCCCCGGAACTTCGCGACGGTCGGCGCGTAGCCAGCGTCGAAGGGCTCGATGGGATGGTGCGTCCACGTCGCAAAATCCTCGGTCACCCAGGCCATGCCGCACGAGGGGAAGAGATACCAACGCCCCTCGTGCCACAACACCGTGGGATCGGCCAGCTCCCGGAAGTCGCGCGGTGTCTCCTGCAGCCAGCCCCACGCCTCGGGGCGGTCGTAGGGCGGAAAGGTGAATTTCCCTCTTGGATACGAGGGAATCGGGAGCGGATTACAGTAGGTCGTCATGGGATTTGACCGGTTGCGACTTTGCCCGCCGGCGGGCGCGTCACGCGCTGGCCAAACGCAGGGCGGGCGCGGAGGCCGCGACCATGTCTTCCACGATCGCGGGCAGGGTTCCCAGCGCTTCCGGCCCCACCGCCCGGGGGCGGCCTCGCGGCCATTCTCCGTGGACGAGAAACCTCTCGGCGAGCGCGCCGATGTCCACGACTTTGAGGTAACGCGCCGGGGTGCCCTCCGGGTCGCGGTTGATCGACGCTTCGTCCCAGTTCTGTATCTGTTGAGCCGATACGTAAGCTAGGGTGTGCAGGTGAACGAAGGGGATGCTGTCCGCGAGCGTGGTGGGCGGTCGGCTCCGCTCTCCGCGCAGGCAGGCGAACAGGGCGCGCAGGTTCTCAATTTGCGCGTCGTAAGGGCCAAGCGTGAAGCGTTCCACCCGCCCGTCGCGCCAGCGAATGGAGGCGTCAGATTGGGTGACATAACTAATCTCGGCCCGTTCGCAGACCAGCGTCTCGCAGTGGATCTCCGGCCCGCGGCAGGCATGGCTCAGCGCGATCCGCAACGGGATACCCGTGTCCGTCTCGGTTTCCGCAAAAACGGTGTCCGGTCCTTCGATCTCATGGGCGCGCAGCAGGCTGGCCCGCACGCGGACGGGGGTCGCCCAGCTATCCTGTGCGTCCACGCCCGCCCAATGCAGGAGGTTATGCACGTGGTGCGAGAGTCCGTTGCCGAGGCAGGAATCGAGAATCAACCGGCCATCGTCGCCGACCAACCGCCCGGCCCAGCCGTTGCGCCCATAATAGGCAGAGGAGCGTGCCCAAAGCCCCAGCAGTTGCACGGAGCGAAGGGCGCCAAATTCGCCGGCCAGCAGGCGACGTTTGAGCGTCTGCCGCAACGGCTCGGCGATGAAGTTGAACCCCACGAGGGTCGGCACCCGCGCGGTGGCGTCGCAGGCGATCATCTGCTCCAGTTCGACCGGGTCGAGCGTGGGCGGTTTTTCCAGGTAGGCGACGAGGCCCCGGGTCACCACTTCGCGGTGCATGGCTGCGTGCAGCGGTATCGGTGTCGGAATGATCACCACGTCGAGTTCGCCGACATGCTGGTCGAGCATGGCTCGATAATCCGAGTGCACGGCGACCCCACGCGCGTCCAAGCGCAGGCGCGTGCGCATCTCCGCGAACGAGTCCGACGCGGGATCGCAGGCGCAGACGAGGCGTGCCTCGCCTGAACCTTCGAGCTGAAGCAGCGCTTCGTGATGGCGGACAGCATAGCCGCCCATGCCGATAATCGCGACGCGGGGAGAGGAAGGGTGCATGGTTATAGGGAACTGCGGTTAATTCGGTTAGCCTGTCGGGACCTTAGGCGCTGTCTTCACGATAACTCCCTCGCGCCGTTACCCGAGGTAGGCCGTGTGCGTGCAGGCGCGTTTCGGAGGTAGGCCGCCTGCGTGCAGGCGCGTTTCGGAGGTAGGCCGCCTGCTTGCAGGCGCGTTTCGTAGCGCGAGCCAGCTGGCTGCCCGAAGAGAAAGCTCTCACTCGCAGCGTTTGACGGCCTGATTTGGATAAGAGCTACGTCTTAAGGTTTTTTTGATTTGGAAGGCTGGCTTGAGCCGTCGGGAAAACCCTGCGCGTTGAACGACAGGAGCCGGAACTGCCACTGGCGATTGCCCGGACCTGCGCCCGAGAAGTCTATGCTATCCATGTAGAAACCGACTGCCGTTACTGTTTCGAGAGCGGTTCCCAGCGCGATCGAGGGGCCTTTCAGCGCTGCGAATAGGGATACGGCCGGGTCGTAGGCGATCCAACGGTCGGAGAGGTTAACACCGCGCTCCGCTTCGATCGGGATGTAGCCGTCGTCACTCATTTTTCCCGTGCGCCCCAGGAAATCGCCGTGCACATAGTATTTACCGCCCGTTTGGATCAACCAGCGGTGCCGGAGTTTGGAGTTGTAGCTTTCGTTCTGCGTCCAATTCAAAGCCACATACGAGAGGCGTGCCAACGGGAACGGCTTGGTCGGAAACACCACCGCCGCAGCGACCGAATAGGTGCCGGACTCCGGCCAGTCCGCCGACGACGTGACGAGGAGGGTGTCGACCACTTTGTTTTTACCATTAGCGTAGTTATCTTCCACGAGGATATTCTGCGGTTGAACCGTCAGATCGCTCGGCACGGACGCGCGCACCTCGTAACCGAATGAAAACGCCGGGCCCGAGTAGCCTTGGGTGGGCGCGGCGGGGCCAAACGCGAAACGGGTGGTCAGGGCAGGGGATGCGTTATCCGGGATGCGCGAGAGCGGGTTCTTGCTCTCGGTGAATTTGGAATCCGAGAAGTCCAACGAAAACTCCTGGGCGAAGGAGGAAGTGGAGGCGATAGCAGCGGCGGTCATAATCAACAGCGCTGCCGCGGGAGAGCGAAAGGAAGGGTGGGGAAGTTTTTTCATGGGATAACGTCCCGACCATCGGAGAAGCGCGGCGGGCAGTCAGGTTTCTTTCGATTCGATACGTTGAACCCGGGGAGTCCGCCGATTTTATTCAACGTTATGAATTGAATACGTTTTGCCCGTTTCAGCCGATGAGGGTCTTACTCGTCTCGTAGTCGCCACTCTTCCCCTCCATGAAATCTATCCCAACCGCTCCTTCGTTTCTTCGCATTGCCCGGCCTACCGCCGTTTTGTTCGCCGCCCTCGCGGCCGTTAATGGTCTCCACGCAGCCGCCCTGACTTGGGTTGGCAGCACCGATACCAACCTTCTGACCGCCGCGAATTGGTCGCCCTCCGGTGTGCCCGTTACCAGCACCGATTCTTTTGTATTTGGAGTCGCCGGCACTCAGGGCAGCAGCCTCACCTTGGGGTCAGGATACTCAGCTTCATTCGCCGGAGGAGCGTCTCCCGCGATCGACTTTACCGCTTCCGCTTCGGCCTATACTTTCTCGGGCGCTGGCCAGTTGACCGTAGCCACCGGAGGTCTGCGCAACCAATCCGGCCAGACCCAGACCTTCAACAATCCCTTTCGTTTCAATACCGGCAGCGGACACTCCCTAATCAACGCCAACAGCGCCCTCGTCTTCAACGGTGTTACCACCCTGACTACCGCCACGACCACCTTTTCGCTCGGCGGCGCCACAGGACATGCGATCACTTTCGGCGGAAACCTCGCCGACGCGACCGCCCGCATCCTTACCCTCACCGGTAACACCAGCGCCTCCACCGTTAACATCAACGGCTCCGCCAACACCGGCCTCGGCACCCTCAACATCGGCCAAAACGTCACCGTTAACCTCGGCTCAGCCACCGCCCTCGGCTCCGCTACTACCGTTACTATGAACGGCTCCGGCGCCACGCTGGCCAATACCTCCGGCTCTGCCCTCTCCACCGCCGCCTCGCTGGCGTTCAACACCACCAGCCAGACCAACTTCGGTGCCACCTTACACACTTCAGCCAACAACCTGACATTCACCGGCAGTACCGCCATTGCGGCCGACCAGACGCGCACCATCACCCTCGCCGGCACCGGCCTCACGGTCGCCAGCGCCGCGGTCTGGAACAACTCCGTGACCGGAAGCCGCTCCCTCACCGTGAACGGCGCGGGCAACACCCTCGCGCTCGGCGGCCTCGCCATCGGAGCTACGGGCGAAACGGCCAATGTGACGTTTACGCAGGCGGGCAGCGGCAACCTCGCGATCACCGGTGGCATCACCAACGGGGATGGCACCGGCACCCGTAGTCTGCAGATCAACAGCACCGGCTCCCTCACCACCAGCGGCGCCAGCACGTATGATGGCACGACTGGTGTTGGCGGCAGCGCCACCCTGCTCGTCAACGGCACCCACACTGGCGGCGGCAACTACACCGTCGGCGGCACCCTCGGCGGCACGGGAACAATCGATCTTGGCGCCAGCTCCGCCATCTCCTTCACCTTCAACTCCGGCAACTACGGCGGCAAACTCCAGGCCTCCAGCGCCGATGCGCTTACGATCTCCGGCGGCGCTTCCACCGCGCTCAACCTCACCAACGCCGTCGCCCCCATTGCTGCTCCCTCGCTGTTCTTCACGCTCGGCGCTCCCGGCTCGACCGTGGTGGACGTCCAAGGTGGGCTTAACATCGGCTCGAGCACGCTCAACTTCAATGACTTCACCTTCAAGGCCGGCTCCGCGACGAGCCCCGGCGGGCCGCTCTCGGGAACCTCACGCGTCGTCAAGGGCTCCGCCTTCGACCTCAGCTCGCCGACCGACAACTACGCCGCGCGTCGCGAGGGACAGGACCCGAGCCATCGCGAGTACTGGCTCGGCTTCCGCTGCGCGAGTGGTCCGTCCGCGAACGCGACGCCGGCCTTTTACAACGCGCCGATCACCCCTGCGCCGACCTCGACGCCCACG
>JANODO010000016.1:0-8122 GCA_031412735.1 Rariglobus sp.
CCTGCCGCCCAAGTCCCGCATCTCCGGCGTGCTCACGCCACTGACGGAATCCGCCCTCAACGCGGAGCAAATGGAAGGTCTCCTCAAGGAAATCTGCCCGCCCGCCCGCTGGGCCCAGTTCCTCGAAAAAAAGGACCTCGACCTTGCCCACGAGATTCCCGACCTCGCCCGTTTTCGCGCCAATTTTCTCTACAACCACTGGGGCCAGGCCGCCGTCCTCCGACAGATTCCCGCCAAGATCCTCTCCTTCGACACCCTCAAGCTCCCGGAAGCGCTCAAGAAACTCTGCAACCTCCAGGAAGGTCTCGTCGTCGTCACCGGCCCCACCGGTAGTGGTAAATCCACTACGCTCGCCGCGATGATCGACTACATCAACGACACCTCGGCGCGCCACATCATCACGATCGAGGACCCCATCGAATTCGTCCACAAAGACAAAAAATCCGTCATCGTGCACCGCGAGGTCGGCGACCACACCCGCTCGTTCGGCGCCGCGCTGAAAGGCGCGATGCGCCACGACCCCGACATCCTCCTCGTCGGCGAAATGCGCGAACTGGAAACCATCAAGCTCGCCCTCTCCTGCGCCAGCATGGGCATGCTCGTCTTCGGCACGCTGCACACCAACAACGCGCCAAAGACCATTGATCGCATCATCAACGCCTTCCCCGCTGAAGAGCAGAACCAGGTCCGCGTGATGCTCGCCGGCTGTCTCGCCGGCGTGGTCGCCCAGTTGCTCTGCAAAGCCCAGCCCAAGGGCCGTTGTGCCGTGCATGAGATTCTGCTTCAGCACGAAGCGCTGCCTAACACCATCCGCAGCGGGCAGATCAACAACATCCGCGCGCTCATTGAAGGCGGCGGTGCCGACGGCATGACGACGATGGACCAAAGCCTCATGGCCCGCGTGAAAGACGGCACCATCACCGGAAAAGAAGCCTACATGAAAGCCGCCACCAAAGCCGCTTTCACCCAGTTCCTCCAGCCCGGCGACCTCGAAGGCGGTCACTGAGCCGCCTAAAACGCGCCCCGTAGGCCGCGAGCTCGCTCGCGCTCCGTAGGCCGCGAGCTCGCTCGCGCTCCGATGCCGATGCCAATGCCGGTGCGCCCAAGGGCCGCGTAGAAGCCCAAACCGGTTCCACAGCGTGCAGCCCTTCGGACCTTCCTAGCTCTGTGAACTCGGATCGGAACTCCGGCTCGGCTCTGTGATTAATCCGAAAAGTATCCCGATACATAATACTTGTGCTCACCTACCGCCGCACCCAGCGGTTGCTCTTCGCCCACAGCGTTAGAAACACCCCGGCAACAAACCCGCCCGCGTGCGCCCACCACGCCACGCCTCCCGCGCCCGCCGTGCCGTCCATGAGCACGCCAAAGCCGTTCACCGCCTGTAGCCCAAACCACAGGATCAAAAATACAAACGCCGGCACCGGCACGATGGGCACGATCCACGGCACCAGCGTCACGATCCACGCGGTCGGCAGCAGGATGAAATACGCCCCCAGCACACCCGATATCGCCCCGCTCGCCCCGACCATCGGCACGCTCGTCGAGGGCTCCACCCCGATCTGCAATGCCGCCGCCCCCAACCCGCTCGCCAGGTAAAACACCAGGTAGCGCGCAGGCCCCAGCTTGCACTCCACGTTGTTTCCAAAAACCCACAGGAACCAACAATTCCCCAGCACATGGGCCACTCCGCCGTGCAGAAACAGATGCGACCCCAGCGTCGCCCACTGCGCCTCGTCGGCCCAGCCCGCCAGCAACTGCGCCGGCACCAGCGCGTGTTGCGTCACGAAAACATCCAATGCCCCGCCGCCCCGCAACGACAGCACCACCTCATAGCCAAACACGGCAAGGTTGGCCAAGATCAACACCACCGTGACCACCGGCGCCCGCCTATGCGGCTGACTGTCCCAAAGCGGAATCATGCGCGCGAGCAAACCACCCTGCGGGCAAACGCCAACCGCGAAAACCCCCAAGCCCATTTGTCACCTATTAAGTGACAAACCTGCGCGCCCCGCCTAGATTTACGCGGCTTTTTTTGAATTTGGTTTACAACTCGTTTGCGGCCTATTTCACGTAAGCTGTTTATGTGTAATAGCCAGCAGCCAGCAGCCAGCAGCCAGCGGGCCGCGTCGAGCACGATTGCGCTCGGTCGGCAAAATCATCACCAGCCGGTGGCTAACCTACACCGTCATTGGTTTAGCGTTCGGTGTGGCTTGGACAGGGGGGTTTGAATTCGAGACGGTCGGCTCTGCCCGGCTTATCTCGCTCCCGCATTCTTGGGAAAGCCTTCCCTTGGCCGCCTTGCTCGCCTCGGCCATGTGGGGCGCGCTCTGGCTACTGGCGGACCTAGCCAGAGTCGGGAAGGAGTGGCCCACGCTGGGAGCCTACAAGTGGAATTATCTGCCGTGCATCGTGGTCGTTTACTTCGCCTGCGTCTTGGCCGGCGGTGCGTCATTCACAAACTCACTACTCCTCGCCATCGCAGTGCTTCTTTATACGACGGGTGGCTGCTTGTTGGGACTGTCCGAAAAAGCCGCCCTGGCGGGCCCATTCCTGAAAACATTCCTCGTCTTGGGCAGTATTTTTGCCGGCGTCTGTATCGGCCGCGATGCTGCCAGTATGGATGCCAAAAAATGGAGCACTTGGCGCGATAGCGCACTGCAAGCACCGGCCGTTCATCTGACGGGCTCGTCTTTGCGCGATCAGTTCACCCAAGACGGGCTACGGTTACTTAGCCGAACCGATAGCTGGCTTCGTGTCCGCACGTCCGCTGGCGAGGTGTTCGAGATAAACGCCAGCCAAGTAGAAACTATCCGCTTCTTGGACGCCAAATCAGGCAAAAGCGCCGAATAACTGCCTCCTCCCTTTTCCCTCCTAACCAACCATGAATACCAAGCTCATTACTACCACCGCTCTGGCGGCTCTTGTCACCACCGCTTCGGCGGTCTCGGCCAACGCCGTTGATTACACGCCGTTCGCCCGCGCCGAACTCGCCTACACCGACACCGGCTATGATGCCTCGGTCTTTCAGCCCGAAGGCTTCGAGCTGGGTGCCGCCTTCACCACGGGCGTCCTCCTCAACCAGAACCATGAACTCTCCTTCTCCACCGGCCTCACGAAGTGGGAGGGTGAAAATGTGGTGACAGTCGGCCTCATTGATTTTAACGAGGAAGTTGAGCAAATCCCCCTGCTGCTCAACTACCGTTACCGCTTCGCCGTGACGGAAAAGCTGACCCTCAGTGTCGGCCCCACGGTCGGCGTCATCCACGAGAAGGCGACCGGCATCGTCCGCTTGAATACGGTCGGGGCGGGCATCAAGCCTGCGGGTAGCTACGCCGACACCGACTGGAAGCTCGCGGCGGGCGGCACGCTCGCTGCCGACTACCGCCTGTCCGACCAGTGGACGCTCACCGCCTCGGCGCAAGCCCTCCACGTCGATAGCAGCACCTACGACACAGTTGGCGTCGGATTCACGCGCATCTACGGCTCGACCACCCGTGTCGGCTTCACCCTCGGTGCCAGCTACGCTTGGTAAGCCGCCCACCCACCGTTCGGTAAATAACAAAGCCTCCCCCGTCGATGGGGGAGGCTTTTTGCTACCCGCCCACCAAAGGCCAAGGCCCAAGGTGAGCGAGGCAGAGTCGCCGACCTACCCCGCCCGCCTATTAACCGGAGACGAGTTTCCAGTAGAGAGTGAAGCTGGAATTAAACTCCCCCTTATACGTCCCGTCCGGCGTCTTTATGGTCTGCCCCACGGAAGTCGGAGCCGGAGCCGAGCTAATCGACGGATAATCGTAGGTGGGAGGAGGCGGGTTGGTCGTGGTTGGAGGTGTGGTGGTGCCGCCATCGACGGTTCCGGCGAGCTTGGCTGCATATTCGATCTGGTTGGCGGTCTTGAGTCCCATCTCGCGGAGGTGGCTGGCAATGTTGCTGCGCAGGGCCGGATCAAGCCGCATAGCGTCCCGCATCGCGGCCAACTGCTGATCTTGGGTAAGCGATCCCCGGTCGTCGGCGGTCGCACTCACCTTACCCCAAGCCTTCGCCACCTCCAAATACTGCATTTCTGAATAATCATCCGGCCTGCGCGGAGCCAGGTTGGCGGATACCCTCGACCTGGATTTCTCCCCGCCAAAGTCCATCGAGACCGGCGACTCCTCCATCATGGCGAGGCCAACAGCGGAGTCCGCGATGAAGTAATGTGAATCAAGCTGGCCCGCGAGGAAGGTGCGGGTGGAAGGCGAGGTGAGGCGCACATTCACGCGACCGGGAGGCGAGGGAACCGTTGCGGGGGTTGCGATATTACCCGCAATCGAGGCAATCAGGCCGGTAGGGGAGGTCGCACCATTTAGAGCGAAGGAAACCGCCGCACCGGAACTGGCCGATCCGGTAAGCGTGTGATTGAGGGCGAGTGTCCCCACCGAACCCGCTTGTCCGGGACTGCTAAAGGTGAGGATGGGAGCAGTCTTCGGTAGGTAGCTCGCCCGCAGGGTGGCGTCGCTCGTGATGCTGAACATCGCCGGAGGGGTGGGGTTGGCATCAGTCGGAACAACAGCGGTCAGATCGCCAGTTCCGACCGCCAAGGACCATCCCGAGAAATACCAATTCCCGGTCGCTTGGGAAGCCGTGGCGGTGTAGGTGTAGCCCGAGTTCACCGTGATCGTCCCTGTGGGGCTGGTCGCCGCGCCTGCAACCATGGGGTTGGCATCCACGGTGAGTTGGTAGGTCTGGCGGGCGAAGTTGGCTCGCGCTGTCACGGAGGCGGTGCCCACGCGGACACCGTTGGACAGGGCCGTAGCAACGCCGGTCAGGGTGGAGCCGTGACCGGCTGGCCCCACGAAGGTCCAGCCCGTGAAGTTCCAGTGGGGATTGACCGTCGCGGAAACGGGCACCACGTCACCAGGCAAGTAGAGTCCGCTCACGCCGGAAGCCGTGCCTGCGGTCGGATTGAGGATGTCGCCTGCTCCGGCAGCATCCAAGCCGCCTGCGGCCTGCGCCGTGTCGATGGAAACGCGGGCGCGGACCGTCAGGGTGGCCGTAGCGCCTCCGACGTAACTGACGCTGGTGGGCGTCACGACGACGGCGTAGGTGCCTGCGTTGGTTGGAGCCGTGGTGGAGCCGTTGTAGGTCACTTGGAAGGGGACACCGAGTTCGGATGCGCAAGCACGTCGCGCCCGGCAAACCACCGCGTAACTCGAAAAACCACCGCCTACTTTGCAGCCGATATTCAGCGCCCGGCCTTAAGGGCCGCTAAAGGGCGTGCTTGCGCCTGCCGCCCGCAGGCCTGTTTTATGAACGATTCGCCCGCCATGTCGTCCGCCCGCTCGCCTCACACGCCCACGCTCCATCCGGCGCAACTTCGCCCGTTGCGCGGACACCTGCGTGCGGCCATCCGCGACGCCGGCCTGACCGACTTCGGCCTGGCCACCGGCCCGTCCGGCTTGCCGTTTTGGGAACTGGAGCCCACCCCGCTCGTTATCGACGCTCCGGAATGGGCCATGCTCGAAGCCGCCCTCCGCCAGCGCGCCCACTACGTCAACGCCCTGCTGGTCGATCTCTACGGCAGACAACAAGCACTGCACCAGCAGATCATCCCACCCGAGCTCGTCCTCTCCGACCCCTATTACCGCCGCCCGTGCCTGGGACTTGAGCCCGAGCGCGCCAGCCCCGCCACCCTCCTGCGCTTCGACTTGGTGAAAACCGCCGAGGGCTGGCTCTTCGACGACACCCGCGCCAACACTCCCATCGGCCTGAGCTACGCGGTGCAAAACCGCCGCTTCATGACCCAGGAGGCCACCGAACTCTACCGCGGCCTCCCCGATTACCACAGCGTAATCAACTTTCCCCTACAGCTCCTCGACTACCTCCGCGCGCTCTCCCCCTCGGGCAATCACGCACCGTCCATCGTGGTGCTCACCGCCGGTCCGCACGATCCGTTTTACTCCGAGCACAGCTTCCTCGCCCGCAAGATGGGTCTCCCCCTCGCCCGCGGCGACGACCTCCTCGTTCTCGATAACCGCGTTTATTTCAAAACCATCGCCGGCCTGGAACGCGTCGACGTCATCTACCGCCGCCTCAACGACACCCACATCGACCCGGTCGTGTTCTCAACCGACCGCGAGAACGCCGGCATCCCCGGCCTCCTCCAGTGCGTTCGCACCGGCAACGTCGTGATCGCCAATGCTATCGGCACCGGCGTCGCCGAAAGCCGCGCGCTCAACACCTACGCCCCTCGCCTCCTGCGCTTCTACCTCGGCGAAAAACCGCTCCTCGGCTCCGTGCCCACCTACACCTGCGGTGACACCGACCACCTCGACTATATTTTGGAGAACCGCGACAACCTCCGCATTCTCCCGACGCACGACACGCGCCACGGCGATTGGAACTCCACCAATTTCTCCACCAGCGCGACGGCCGCCCTGATCGGGCCCGAAGGCCTCGCGAAAACCGTTCGCGAAACCCCCCACGCCTTTGTCGCGCAACCCCGCCTGCAACTGCTCCCCGTGAGCCCCGGCGTGCGCAACGCCCCGCCCGCCCGCCTCAGCGCTTTCGTCCTGTGCAACGGCAAACGCTTCTCCGTCTTCCCCGGCGGCCTCGTGCGCCTCGGCGAGCCCGAGCACAACGGTGCCCGCGTCGGCCTCACCGCCGACACCGTCGTGCTCATCGACACGCAGGACAACTCCGGCGAGATCGCCGACCACGAGATCGCCGCCGGCGGCGTGCAGACGCACACCCTCGGCTCCCGCGCCGCCGAAAATCTTTTCTGGCTCGGTCGTTACTTGGAGCGCTCCGAAGCGACCGCGCGCATGCTCTCGATCCTCGACGACGTGGCGCTCGAAGAAATCTCCGCCCGCGACCGCCGCCGTTGGTTTCCCCTGTGGCGCGGCCTGCTCGAAGCCACCGGCCACACCGACCACAAAATCACCGCGCGTGCCAACCCGCAGGCCTCGCTTTCCACCGACCTCATGTGGCGCATGTCCCTCGACACCGCCAACCCGAGCTCGATCTATTCCTCGATCAGCTGGGCCGTGGAAAACGCCCGTCAACTCCGCGACTATGTGAGCCCCGAGGTGTGGACCACCCTCGGCCGCCTCCAACGCCGCCTCGACGAGCTCCACAAGCTCCGCCCCGCCCCCGGCCGTCGCGCCTCGTTGCGCGTTGATCGCGGACCTTCGCTGCCCGCCCAGGCCGTGCAAGCCGTCATCACCGAGGTCAACGCGATCATCGGCCTGGCCGAACGCACCATGGTCCAGGACGCCGGCTGGCATTTCCTGCACATGGGCCTGCACCTTGAACGCGCCACCATGACGTGCAGCGCGCTCCGCCACATCCTCGGCGCTCTCGACACCGCCGTGATCACCAAAGAAGGCTCAGCCCCCACGACGGCCAAAGTCCCCTACCGCGACAACCCCGAGCTCTCCGCACTCCTGCGCATGCTCGGTTCGCAAGACGCCTACCGCCGCCTCTACCAGATGCGCAGCCAACCGCGCCTGGTGGCTCAGCTCTTCATCCAGCAGCCCGACGCCCCGCGCAGCATTTTCCACAACCTGCACCAGATTAAGACCAGCCTGCGGGCCATCCGCCACGATGTGAGCGCCGAGGGCGAAGATCCCACGACGGCGGCCGTGGCCGACACGTTGCAGTTCATCGCATCGGTCCCGCTCGCCCGCCATTTCGGCGAAGATCCCGAGCTACTCGGCACCGAAGGCCGCAAGTTGAGCGACACCCTCGCCGACTTGCTTGATCGCCTCTACGCCCTGCACCCGGTCTTGAGCGACCACTACTTCAGTCACCAAGCCCGCATCGCCCCCTCGGTTACCCAAGTCGAGCTGAAGCTCTAAGGCTCCTCCCGCCGCAACGCCGCTCGCTGCGAGCGTCCAGGCGACACCGTCCACCGCCGCGCACGTGCACGACGACGACGTGGTGACCTTGAACCTTGAGACGCCCGACGCCCCCGCGCTCACCGCGATCCCCTACCACGCTTGGAATAATCGCGGCCTGGCTCCGATGAGCGTGTGGCTTCCGGCGAAGTCCTGAACTCAGGTCGCCGGTCCACGCCCCGCGCTGAAAACGCTCCGATGTAGGCCCGACATGTAGGCCCGACCTGTAGGCCCGACCGGTGGTC
>JANODO010000017.1:0-29844 GCA_031412735.1 Rariglobus sp.
GCCGCGCCGCCTTCGGGGGCGAGCGCGGTGGGAATGAGACCCATCGCCTTCAACTCGGCGGTGGCTTGTTCGGACGACGTGCTTTCAACGACGCCTTTTTTTTCTTTGCCGGAGGCGGACTCGATCGCGCTATAAGTAAACTTGGGCATGAGGGTAGGGGGTAGTTTTGAAGTTGTAGGGGGGCTGGATATTCAGGTCGATAATGGAAACAAGCCGCGCACCAATCAGGTGTATTTAATGATTTCCTCGATTGAAGTGGCCCCGTCGAAAATCGAGCGGAGACCGTCGTCGCGCAGGGTGCGCATGCCTTGTTCGAGCGCCTTTTGCTTGATCACCATGGTCGATGCGCGCTCCACGACTAGGTCACGCACGGCTTCGCTCATGCGCAGCCACTCGTAAACGCCCATGCGGCCCTTGTAGCCGGAATCGCTGCAATGTTCGCAGCCCTTGCCGTAGAAGAACTCACGATTTCCGATGTCCACCGGATCAATGCCCAGTTGGTGGAGCAGCGCGGCCGGCGGCTCGTAAGGCGTGCGGCAGCTCTTGCAGATGCGGCGCACAAGACGTTGGGCCAACACCGCTTCGAGAGACGAGGCGATCAGGAAGGGTTCAACACCCATGTCGACGAGGCGGGTAACCGCACCAGGCGCATCGTTGGTGTGGAGGGTGGAAAGCACCAAGTGACCCGTGAGTGACGCCTGAATGGCGATCTGAGCGGTTTCCAAGTCGCGGATCTCACCCACCATGATCACATCGGGATCTTGGCGAAGGAATGAACGGAGCGCGGCAGCAAACGTCAGGCCGACGGCATGGTTCACCGGAACCTGCATGATGCCCTCGATCTCGTATTCCACCGGATCTTCTGCCGTGAGCAGCTTGAGATCTGGCGTGTTGATCACGCGGAGAGCGGAGTAGAGCGTGGTGGTCTTGCCGGAGCCGGTCGGGCCCGTGACGATGAAGATACCATTGGGGCGTTTGATGATCTCGGTGATGCCTTCATACACATCGGTCGGCATGCCGAGCGCGGTGATGTCGAGCTGCACGGCGGATTGGTCGAGCACGCGCAACACCACGGATTCGCCGAATTGGGTGGGCAGCGTGGAAACGCGCAAATCGACCGGACGACCACCGAGGGTGAGCTTGATGCGACCGTCCTGAGGGATGCGGCGCTCGGCGATGTTCAGGCTGGCCAAGACCTTCACGCGGGAGGTGATGGGGAGGGCCAAGTGCTTCGGCGGGGGAGCCATTTCGTAGAGCGCACCGTCGATGCGGTAGCGGATCTTGAACTCGTGCTCGAAGGGCTCGAAGTGGATGTCGGACGCTTTGTCGCGGATAGCCTGGCCGATCACGAGATTAACGAAGCGAATGATCGGCGTCTGGCCGGCCATCGATTCGAGATCGTGCTCCGAGATTTCCTTGCCGCCCTGCGGGCCGTCGTGGTCGTCGCTCGACATCTCCTTGAGAAGATCGTCGATGGTCGCGTCGTCTTCCCCGTAGTGCAGTTTAAGCAGGCCGTCGACGCGGCCGGGGTCGGCGACCACGAGGCGCACGTCCTTGCCCAAGGCGAAGGTGAGGTCGTCGATGATCTGGCTGTTGAAGGGGTCGGTGGCGAGCAGGTCGATGCTCTGCGCATCGGAGCGCAACGGAACCACGCCATACATGCGGGCTAGGCTGCCTTGGACGGCACCCACCACCTCGTTAGGGATGTCGCCAGAGTGATTCTCCAAGTATTCGCAGCCGAGGTGGGTGGCGATCGCCCGCAAGAGCGCCTGCTTCTCGACGAGACCCATCTCAACGAGAAGGTCGGCGATGGGCTTGGAGGTGGCTTTGTGCTCCTCGTTGATATCATTGAGCGTGGCGGGGGAGACCAGGTGCTGGTCGCGGCAGAGCTCAAGAATGGTGTGACTGTGGCTTTCGAACATAGGGTAACTGGCGCGAGCCGAGGAAGGGGGAAAGCAATAACGTTGAAGTGAAATTAGAGGGTGCGAAGCTGCGCACCCATCGCGAGGAGTTTTTCTCTCATAACCAGAGCGTCCTGGGCTTTGTCGAGCGCTTCGTCGGGAGTGATGAGATCACGATTAACCAGACTCATCAGGTGGGAGTCCATGGTGATCATCCCAAGATTGGCGCCGGTCTGAATGTCAGACGAAATACGGAAGGTCTTGTTTTCGCGGATGAGCGAGGCGATCGAGGTCGTGTTGACCATAATCTCGTAACCGGCGATACGACCGCCGCCGATTTTTTTGCACAATACCTGGGAGATAACCGCCACCACCGACGACGCGAGCTGCGTGCGGATCATGTCTTTCATGTTGGCGGGAAACGCATCGACGATACGGTCAATGGTCTTGGCCGCGCCGTTCGTGTGGAGGGTGCCAAACACCAAATGCCCCGTTTCGGCGGCGCTGATCGCCGCTTCGATCGTCTCAAGATCGCGCATTTCACCGACGAGGATGATGTCCGGGTCCTGACGAAGGGCGCGGCGGATCGCCTCCGAAAAACTGGGGACGTCCACACCCACTTCGCGTTGGGTAACGATGCAGTGCTTGTGCGGGTGATAATACTCGATCGGGTCCTCGATGGTGATGATGTGGCCGTCGCGCGTCTCGTTGATGTAATTGACCATCGAGGCGAGAGTGGTCGACTTGCCGGAGCCCGTCGGCCCGGTGACCAGAATGAGGCCGCGCGGACGATACAGCAGCTCGCGCACTTTATCGGGAATGCCGATTTCGCGCAGGCTGAACATCTTGTTGGGGATCTGGCGCAGGACCAAGCCGTAGTTGCCCTTGGACCGGAGGATGCTCACGCGCAGACGAGCCTTGTCGAGGTAGGCAAAACCAAAGTCCGAGCCCCCGTTTAGCTTCACGTTCTGCTGGTGATTATCCGGTGTGATGGAAAGCATCAGTTTCTCCGTGTCCGCCGGGGTGAGCTGCGGGCCGTCGATCGGAACCATGGAACCGCTCAACCGGAGAGTCGGAGGCTGGCCAACCTGCAGGTGAAGATCGGACGCGCCTTGATCCACCACCAACTCCAACAGGTCGTTCATTTCGTAGCTCATACGGGAAAGGGAAGCACTTAGCTGGCGTCGCCCACCGTGATCGAGACGACCTCTTCAATCGAAGTGGCGCCAGCGAGCACCTTGCGAACTCCATCTTCGCGCATCGTGCGCATGCCTAGTGAGCGAGCTTTTTCGCGCAGCTTAGCCGTGCCGACGTTGTCGTAGATCATGCGCTGAATCTCTTCGTTGACGACGAACATCTCGAAGATGCCGGCGCGGCCGCGGTAGCCGGTGCCGTTGCAGTTTTGGCAACCTTCGCCGCGCATGAACGTCGCGGTCGAGGCCTGCTGGGCCGTGATGTTGAGCGACCGCAATTCGTTGGAATCGGGCGTGTAAGACTTCTTGCACTGCTTGCAGATCTTACGGGTGAGACGCTGCGCCACGGCGGCGCGCAGCGAGCTCGATACGAGGAACGGCTTCACACCGATGTCGATCAAGCGGGTGATCGCACCGGGCGCGTCGTTGGTGTGCAACGTGGAGAACACCATGTGGCCGGTCAGCGAGGCGTTGATCGAGATTTCGGCCGTCTCCAAGTCGCGAATCTCTCCCACCATCACGATATTCGGGGCTTGGCGAAGCATGGACCGGAGCGCGGAGGCGAAGGTCATGCCGACGTCGTGACGAACCGGCACTTGGTTGATGCCGGCGAGCACATACTCGACGGGATCTTCGACCGTGATGATCTTGCGGTCGGATTTGTTGATGAAGTGGAGGCAGGAATAGAGGGTCGTCGTCTTGCCTGAGCCGGTCGGTCCGGTGACCAGCATGATGCCGTCGGGAAGGGAGATCAGGCGCTCCACGATGGCCTGGTCGTCGCTGAAGAAGCCGAGCTCGGGCAAGCCCAGCTGCAGGCCGTCCTTGTCGAGAATACGCATGACGATGCTCTCGCCGTGCGCGGTCGGCAGGGAGGACACGCGCAAGTCGATCTGCTTGCCCGTCATGTTAATCTGGATACGCCCATCCTGGGGTTTGCGCTTTTCGGCGATCGAGATGTTGGCCATGATCTTCAGGCGGGAGATCATGGAGAGCTGCAACCGCTTAGGCGGGTTCTCGATTTCGAGCAACACGCCGTCGATGCGGTAACGGACGCGGAAACGCTTTTCGAGCGGCTCAAGATGGATGTCCGACGCGCGGCGCTGGATCGCCTCCAGGATGATCTGGTGAACCAGCTTGATGATGGGCGCATCGCCCTCTTCAACGGGGGAGGCTCCATCGACCGCCACGGTGGTTACAACGTTGGCGTCGCCGCCTGCGACGGAGAACCCGTCCAGCATCGCGTCGATCTCACTGGCGTCTTTGCCGTAGAAGCGCTCGATGACGTGCTTGATCTCATCGACGGGCGCGACCGAGGGCTCGATGGTAAGCTTCAAGATATGCCCCAGGCTGTCGATCGCATCCACGTCGAGCGGGTCGCTGATGGCCAGTTGAAGGGTGCCACCCTCCTTGGAGAGTGGGAACACAGTGTAGCGAACCGCGAGGGCGCGAGGGACGAGGGCCATCGCTTCCGAATTGGGAACGCGCAGCGCGGTGAGGTCGACGAGCGGCATACCAAACTCGTCGGCGAGCAGCTTGCTCAGGTCGCGGGCTTTGACCGCGTGATGGGCGATCAACGTGTCCACCAGCTTGGGCGGCGAGGTGGTCAGGTCAGTGTGAGCGGCAATCTGCTGATTGGCGGCATCGATCTGAATTTGGGTGAGCAAGCCTTTGTCGAGGGCGAGCTGTAGGACGAAATCGTCGGCAGAAGTCACGTTGGGGAATGGCGCGGGGCCGATCAGGGTAGTTGTCGGGTAATTACAAAAGGGTGAACTAGCGGCTCAAGCTCATGAGGAATTCCGCGTTTGTTTTGGTTTTCTTCAAGCGCTGAATTAACATGTCCATCGCTTCAACCGGCGGAATTCCCTGCATCGCACGACGTAAGCCATAAACGCGCAGTAATTCCTCCGGGTGATAAATCAGCTCTTCTTTACGAGTGCCCGACCGATCAATGTTGATTGCCGGGAAAATCCGCTTGTCGGAAAGACCGCGGTCGAGGTGAAGCTCCATGTTGCCGGTGCCCTTAAACTCCTCGAAAATCACTTCGTCCATCCGACTTCCCGTATCGATCAGCGCGGTGCCGATGATAGTGATGCTGCCGCCGCCTTCGATGTTGCGGGCAGACCCGAAAAAGCGCTTAGGCTTTTGCAGCGCGGTGGCTTCGACGCCGCCGGACATGATTTTGCCCGAATTGGCGGCCAACGCGTTGTAGGCGCGGGCCAGGCGCGTGATCGAGTCGAGGAGGATCACCACGTGCTCGCCTTGTTCGACGAGCCGGCGCGATTTCTCGATGACCATTTCCGCCGCGTGAACATGACTCTCGGGAGCCTCGTCAAAGGTTGAACTCACGACCTCGCCCTGGGTGTGACGCTTGAAATCGGTTACCTCCTCGGGACGCTCGTCAATGAGCAGGAGGATCAACTTCTTGTCCGGAAAATTATGCGAAATCGAGTTCGCGATATTCTGGAGAAGCACGGTCTTTCCGGTGCGCGGCGGAGCCACCAACAGGCCGCGCTGGCCGAAGCCGATGGGCGTGAGCAGGTCGACGGCCCGCATGGAGATGTCTTTGTGGATCTCGGGCGCTTCCAGAAGGATGCGCTGCAACGGATAATAGGGGACCAACTCCTCGAACGGCGTCAGCTTGGACGCTTCGTCCGGAGCTTTGCCCATCACGACTTTGACGCCCACCACGGCGGGGCAACGGTCGCCCGACTGCGGGGATTGGACGATCACCTCCACATGATGGCCTCGCTTGAGTCCATAGCGCTTGATCAAGGCTTCCGGCAAGTAAGTGCTCTCTGGATACAGGCGATAGTTCGCCTGCTCGTGCACCACGAATCCGTGACCTTTGTCCGTGAGATCAACCAAACCGCGATCAACAATCGGGATCTGTTTTTCGGCGGCATGCACGAAAATCGCCTCAAGCATCTGAAGGCGGTTCGGCGTGCCCTCGAAGGGAACGCCGAGGCTGCGCGCAAATCCCGTGAGCTCAAAAAGGTTCAGCGAGTAGATGCGATCAACCGGGATCGGCGCATCACCGTTGCCAGTCGCCAAGGTCGCGGCGAGTGCATCAAGCGAAACGGGGTCCGCAAAACGCGCGGGGTCGGGCAAGTCGCCGTAATGCTGGGGCACCAATACCGGCGGCGCGGGTTGGGGAGGATGTTGCGGATGGTGTCCACCTTGGCGGCCACCGCCGCCACCACCGCCGTGCGGCGCGTGCGGAGCGTGCGGAGCGTGCGGCTTGTCCTTCCATTTGTTCTTTTTGTCCTTCTTGCGTTTCCACCAAGGACCGCGGTCGTCATCAGGACCCGCGCCAGTCGGGAACCCACCGGGTTGCCCGGAACCAGTGTTGGCCGAAGGGGCGGGCTCTGGAGCCTGAGGAGAGGAAGGAGACCCGGATCCCCCTGGCGATTCGGCCCCGTGAAACCCGGAAGTGTCCGCGCGATCCAAGCCGCCGCCGGCAGGCGCCGCGGCTTCGCTGGGCGAGAACTTCTCGGAGGACGGCACAAATACAGGGCGCTCCTGCGGAGCCGACGACGGCGCTTCGACGGGTGCCGTTGCTGCTGGTTCCTCACGGGCAACGCGCTCCTCGCGTGGTTCGCGTTGCTCGCGGACCGGTGGCTCCATCAAGGGAGCGGGCGCCTGAGGCGCGGGTGCCTCGAACAAGCTCGGTTCCGCGGCGTTTTCAGCTGACGACTTGGACGCCGACTTGGCGGGCCGGCCCTTGGTGACCCGGGGCTTTTTCGGCGCATCGGAAGTCGCGGCGCGAGGGGCACGCTTGGTCGTTTTCTTGGGTTTACCGGCGCCGGTCGTGGCGGAGGCTTTTAAATCAGATTCGTCCATTGTGGAAAAGAGGAGGGAAACAAAATCAAACCAGGCCGAACCCTTGCCTCAACGCGTTGCACCGGACAGCTGAGCCACCAAGTGGTTCACCTGCAAACGCAAGGATTGGAGCGTGCCGTCGTTCGACAGCACAAAATCGGCTTTTTCTAGTTTCAGAGCCAAGGGCAATTGCTTGGAAATTCGTTGCTCGGCGAGCGATTGGGGAATTCCGCGCTCAGTCAACCGAGCAAGTTGATTGGCGGACGATGTGGATACGCACACCGTGAAATCAAACCAATTTTCCAAACCTTTCTCAAAAAGCAACGGAGCCTCAACCACCCACCGGCCCTCGGGTTCGCTGGCCAGCGACCTACGCCACCGCTCAAACAGCAAGGGGTGCAACAACTCCTCCAGCCAAACCCGATCGCTATCGCTGGCGAACACATGCCGCGCCAATTCCGGACGCTGGATCTCCTGGCGTTCGTTGACGACATCGGGGAAACGCGCCGCGATTTGCGCGATCACCGCCGGGTCCGTCAGCAACTCCTCGCGAACGATACGGTCTGAATCAATCCGCCGGAAACCCGCTTCCTCGAAGAAGCGCGCCGCCGTGGATTTGCCGCCACCCATCCCGCCCGTAAGTCCCAGTATCATTCGATGCAAAATGGTTTACAAAATTGGGCTTGCGCGAAAATTCGGCAAACCATTACTCAAAGACGCTTCGCCATACCCTTGCGAACCTCAACCACTTCGCATTTTCAAGGCCCCGCACCCGACATGCCTCTCACGACCGACACCACGTGCCCCGAGAGCGTCACCGAGGCCACCCTCGACGTGGCCCGCGACCTGTTCCCCGGCTCGGCTGAACAGTTCACGCGCGAGCTCTTCGCCGGGATCACGAAACTCTTCACGGGCGGCAACCCCGACTACCAGGCCAACGACATTAAGTATCATGATTTTCGGCACACGTTGCAGGTGACCGTGGCCTACGTTGATTTGTTTTCCGCTCGTCAACAGTCCGGCGAGGCGCCGTTCACGCATCGGCAATTTGAACTCGGTCTCGCGGTCGCTCTCCTGCACGACAGCGGCTATCTGAAACTTCGTTCTGATCGCGAGGGCACGGGCGCCAAATACACGTTTTGCCACGTGCTCCGTAGTTGCGCTCTGGCCGCTTCGTATCTGCCCACCTTGGGCCTCAAAGCGGACGAAATCGATATCGTGCTCGCGGCGATTCGTTGCACCGGCCCGTCCACCGCCGGGATGCGGTTGCGGTTCAGCCGCAGCGAAGATCACGTCCTCGCCAGCCTCGTAGCCACGGCGGATTACCTCGGTCAGATGGCTGCGGCCGATTACCCGGATGAGCTGGAACTGCTGTTCACTGAATTCGCCGAGTCCGACGTGTTCCTGGGCATCCCTGCTTCGCAACGCCTCTTTAAGTCCGCGCACCAGCTCGTCAGCGGCAGCACCGCCTTTTGGGAGCAGGTCGTTAAACGTAAACTGCAGGACGATTTTCTTGGCGTCTACCGCTTTCTCACCCAGCCCGACGGCAGCAACCCCTACCTCGACGCCATCGAGCACAACCTGAGCCTGATCGCGCGTCGCCACGAGCTCGCCACGACCTGACCATGCTCGCCACGATCTCCTCCGCCGCACTTCAGGGCATTGATGCGGAACTGGTCCATGTGGAGGTCAACTCCGGCGAGAGCGGCGACCCAAAACTCATTTTAGTTGGCCTCCCCGACGCGGCGGTAAAGGAGTCCGACGACCGCGTCGTCTCGGCGCTCAGCAACAGTGGTTTTAAGTCACCGCGCACGCGCACCACGATCAACCTCGCGCCCGGCCACCTGCGCAAAGAAGGCCCGTTCTACGACCTGCCCATCGCCCTCGGCATCCTCCTCGCCACCGAGCAGATCGACGCACCCGCAATCGACGATTACCTGATCGCCGGCGAACTCAGTTTATCCGGCGCAACCCGCCCCGTGCGCGGTGCTTTGGCGCTCGCCCGGCTCGCCAAAAAACTCGGCAAACGCGGCGTGCTCCTGCCGCCGGTGTCGGCCGAAGAAGCCGCTCTCGTCGACGGCGTGGCGGCGTATCCCATCCAATCCCTGGACCAAGCCGTGCGCTTTCTCAGTGGCGAACTCGCGCTTCAACCCATCGCCCACGCCGCCGCCATCGCGATCGACGCCAGCCCCGACATGTCGTCCGGCGACTTTGCCGAAATCAAGGGCCAGCACGCCCTCCGCCGCGCCATCGAGGTCTCCGCCGCTGGCGGCCACAACCTCATCATGATCGGCCCGCCCGGCAGCGGGAAATCGATGGTCGCCAAACGCATTCCAACCATCCTGCCTTCGCCCACGCTGGACGAATCGCTGGAGGTTCTGAGCATCCATTCCGCCGCCGGACAAACCCTCAGCGGAGGCGGTGCTCACGCCTTCGGACGCCGTCCCGTGCGCTCCCCGCATCACACGATTTCCGACGTCGGCCTGCTTGGCGGCGGCACGATTCCCGGCCCGGGCGAAATCTCTCTCGCGCATCACGGCGTGTTGTTTCTCGACGAGTTGCCCGAGTTCAAACGCAGCGCGCTCGAAGTGCTTCGCCAGCCGCTCGAAGACGGCCACGTGACAATCTCTCGCAGCGCCGGTAAGGTCACGCTGCCGTGCAGCTTCATGCTCGTGGCGGCGATGAACCCGTGCCCGTGCGGGTATCTCGGCGACCCGCGTCACGAGTGCCGTTGCTCGCCTGCGCAGATTCAGCGCTACCGAGCCCGCATTAGCGGTCCGTTGCTCGATCGCATCGACCTGCACATCGAGGCGCCCGCGCTTTCGATCAACGAGCTCCGCACCGAACAACCCGCCGAATCCTCCTCCGTCATTCGGGCCCGCGTGCAAGCCGCCCGCGAACGCCAACTCGTCCGTTTCGCCGGCACGCGCACCACGTCGAACGCCCGTATGACTCATGCGCAGATCCGCGCCGCGTGCGTGATCGACTCCTCGCTCGGCGACCTGCTCCAGCAGGCCATGGAGCAACTCTCCCTGTCGGCCCGAGCCTACGATCGCATCCTCAAAGTTGCGCGCACCATCGCCGACCTCGCCGCCTCCGAGCGCATCGAGGCCCCGCATCTGCTCGAAGCCATCCAATACCGGAGCCTCGACCGGAATTTGTTTTACTGAGCACTCGGACTCCCTGCGCGGAATGGGTCCAGCACGCGCCTGCGAAAATTCAAGTCAGGCGGCTAGTTTGTCGCGTGGCTAATTGGCTTCGATAGTTTATGTGACAACCACGCGACCAGGCATCCGCAGCTAGGGCACCTACGTTTTACGATGAAGCCCAAAATTTTCTTTTTTGCGGCATCACAGTTCAAATCATCAAAAGCAAAACATCATGAAACTCCGTTCCCTGTTCGCAGCACTCATCGTTTCCCTCGGCTTGGTCTCCGGCGCTTCGGCCAAGACCATCGTGGAAATCGCCGCCGGTTCCCCGGATCACACCACCCTCGTCGCCGCTGTCAAAGCTGCCGGTCTTGCCGAGACGCTCAGCGGACCCGGTCCGTTCACGGTGTTCGCCCCCACCAACGCGGCCTTCGCCAAGCTTCCCGCCGGCACCGTCGAGTCGCTCCTCAAGCCCGAGAACAAAGCCAAACTCGTCGCCATCCTCACCTACCACGTCGTCCCCGCCAAGGTCCTCGCTGCCAATGTGAAGACCGGCGAAGCGCCCACCGTAAATGGTAAGACGCTCGCCATCAAAGCCGACTCCTACGGCGTGACCGTCAACAACGCCAAAGTCACCGCCACCGACCTCGTCGGTAGCAACGGCGTGATCCATGTGATCGACACCGTCATCCTCCCGTAAACCCTCGTAGAGATTCCCAGACACCCCACGCCGCGACGTAGTAGTCGCGGCGTTTTTATGTCCCCACCGCATTCTCTTCACGTGAGGTTGACCGGATCCACATCGAGCACCTGCGTGATGTCATCAGGCCACGCGAAGGCATTCCGCAACGCATTCAAATCCGCGATCACCCGCGTCACCCCGTTCGTGAAATACCACACCTGGTAACGATACTCGTCTTTGATCTTTTCAATCGGCGACGGCGAGGGACCGCGCAACTCGACGCGGCCGGCGAGTTCCTTCTCCACGTGGCGCGCCCACTGTTCGGTGAAAAACTTTAGCTTCTCTTCACTCGGCCCGCGGAAGAGATGATGGATCAAGTGGCGATAAGGCGGATATCGAAAGTCCTTCCGCATCTTTAGCTCGCTCGCTGCAAAACCCTCGAAATCCGCGTGGCGTGAAAACTGGATCGCCTCGGCCTGCGGCGTGAAGGTCTGCACCACGACTTCGCCCGCGCGATCCCCTCGTCCCGCCCGCCCCGCCACTTGCACGAGCAACTGAAACGTCCGTTCGTTCGCCCGGAAATCCGGGATGTGCATCGAGATGTCGGCGTCGATCAAACCCACCAACGTGACATTGGGAAAATCCAGTCCCTTCGCGATCATCTGCGTGCCGATCAGGATGTCGATTTTACCCGCGCGGAAGTCCGAGAGGATTTCGCGGAAACGGTTTTTCTTCGACATGGTATCCGTATCCATGCGTTCGAGACGCGCCTTGGGCAGCACGCGGCGAACCGCTTCCTCGACGCGTTGCGTGCCCATGCCTTTCCAGCGGATTTCGGGCGCGCCGCACGCCGGGCAACGCGCGGGGGCGTTGGCTTCTTTGCCGCACAAGTGACAGCGCAACCGTTCGTCGCTCCGGTGGTAGGTCATCGTGATGCTGCAATGCGGACACTCCTCGACGTGACCGCACTTGGTGCACTGCATCGACGGGGAGTAGCCGCGACGATTAAGAAAGAGGATCGTCTGCTCGCGTTTCTCGAACCGCGCGTGCATGGCGTCGACCAGTTTGCGCGAGAGCGAGGTGAAGCCGCGCTGCCGCACGATTTCGATGCGCATATCCACGATGTCGATATGCGGTAGTTTGCGCGCATCGACGCGTTCAGGAAGGCGGAGCAGGCGGTATTTGCCGGCCTGGGCGTTGGCGAAACTCTCGAGCGAGGGCGTGGCCGAGCCGAGCAGGCAGAGCGCGTTGTTCAATTTGGCGCGCATCACCGCCACGTCGCGGCCGTGGTAGCGCGGCGTCTCGTCCTGTTTATAGGCGGGCTCGTGCTCTTCATCGACGACGATGAGCTTCAGGTTCTGCACCGGCGCGAAAATCGCCGAGCGTGCACCGACCACGACCCGCGCCTCACCGGTGGCGAGGGACATCCAGCCATCGAGGCGTTCGCCTTCGCTCAGGTGGCTGTGCCAGACGACACACTTCTGGTCGGGCGCGATGGCCTCCAATCGGCCGCGCATGCGCGCAACCGTCTGCGGGGTCAGCGCGACTTCCGGCACGAGGAAAATCACTCCGCCGCCCGCCGCGAGCGCGTCGTGGATGGCGCGCAGGTAGACCTCCGTCTTGCCCGAACCGGTGACGCCGTGGAGCAAGGTTACGACAAATTTATTCTCGGCCAGCGTCGCCGCGACCGCATCGACGGCGGCTTGCTGACCGGGGTTGAGTGCGTGCGGTTGCGAGGCGACGACCTCGCCGGTGGACCAGTTGTCCGCGTAAGCAATGCGCTCGACCCGGCGGGTCTCTTCGTTCACGAGCCCGCGTTTCACCAACGCGGCGACCACGGCGGCGGTTACGCCGAGGCGGCTGAGCACGAGGGACTTTTTTTGCGGCTTAAACTGCTGGGCGAGGAACTGGTAGAGCTTTGCCTGAGCCGGCGCGCGTTTCATGATCGCGGCGAGTTCGTCTTCAGCAAGCGGGCGCGTCACCGAGAGGAGTTTCTCCTGTTTCAGGCTGGCGGCGTTGCGCACGGCGGCGGGCAGCATGGTCTCGATGCTCGAGTCGTGTTTGGCCGCGTAGTAGCTCGACATCCACCGGGCCAACGCAAGCAAGTCGGGCGGTAATGCCGGAAACGGATAAACCAGATCCGCTAATGTCTTGAGTCGGTTGATCGGGAAATCGATCGGCGCACCCACTTCCGCAACGATGCCGAGGTGCAGGCGATTCATGATCGGGATGCGCACGAGCGAACCCACGGCGACCTGCGCGCACAACGACTCCGGCACTTTGTAGTGCAGGAGCTTGTCAAAGCCCGCCAAGGGATGCACGCCGACCGTCGTCATGAAGAGGTGGTTGATGAACCCGCCGCCAAACCCGTGCAAGCGCGGCGGCAAGGTAGCGACAAAGGACAATGGCCGGCCACGTCCGTTTGCCGGTGCCTTTTGGTCAATAGTCGAGGCAGGACGGCCCAACCGGCTCTGTGACAGCTCCCTTGGCGCGATCTGTGCCGCTTTGTGCATTGAGAACATCGCGAACAAACAAAATTTATCCATGTAACGGTCCGACCGTTTCGGCTCGGCCACACCCTTTCGGCTCGTCCCCGTCGGCTCGTCAAGGGCTCCGTGGGCGTGCTGCACGCCTTCGCTCCGCTCTTCAATCCCGCCGCCAAAGGCGCGGCCCAGCGTGGCGTGGATCTCTTGCTCGCCCTTGCCGCCGCTCCCGTCCCGCCTCGGCCTGATCGCTGTGAACCTCGCGCCGTAAAACGGCGCCCAAAATCCTACTAACGACTCGCCAAACCTCGTCGTAAAATGGCCGTCCCCAAATAACGGAGACAAAAGCCGACGATTACCCCCCTTAACAAAGTGCCATTCCACCCCGACCCCTTCGGCGCGTTGCCGTTGGTGCCCACTTTAAGCTCCTCACGATCCTCTCCGCTGTTGGGGAGATCATCCACCAGCGCGGCAAAATCGACGAGTCAGTTGCGGCTTTTACCACTTCATCTATGCTCCCCCCGCCAAACGCTCCGTCGCTTGACCCACATCAAGGTCACGCCGGGACTTTCTCCGCTAAACTAACTCCGTCATGAAAACCAAAGTCCTTCTTTTTTCCCTCCTCGCCCTCTCCGGGTTTGTCCTTCCGTCCGCGAAGGCCGACGTCGTCGCTCCGCGTGAAATCGCCGTCACCGCGAACGACGCAATGCAATTCAACGTAAAGGAAATCACTGCCGCTCCTGGTGAGAAGCTACGCCTTACCCTGAGCAACATCGGCAAACTCCCGAAGACCGCGATGGGCCACAACTGGGTTCTCCTCACGCCTATGCCCGTCGATGCCTTCAACAAGCTCGCGATCGCTTCCGCTAACAATGCCCCTGATTTTTTGCCAAAAAATCGCGCGACGGTTCTCGCTCACACTAAGATCCTCGGCGGTGGCGAATCCGACACCATTGAGTTCGCGGCCCCCGCCAAGCCCGGCAAATATCCGTTCTTCTGCTCCTTTCCCGGTCATTACAGCATGATGAAGGGGAACCTCATCGTTAAATAATCTTCTCGCCGCCCGACTCCACCGACCCGGAAAATTCGGATCCGGAAATGGGGTCGGGCCGAGTGTTGTTGTGTGCCGACCTCGCGATTCTTGATCAGCTTCGTGGCGTCGTGTCGGAATAGGGACGAAGGGAGCGTCGCCGTTAAAGGGAATCAGGTGGACGGGGGGCTTCGGCGATCCAGACTTCAGACTCCCATGAGATTTGGCTTATGAGGGATTGCATCGTTTTGCGGGTCTCGAACGCGGTCACGAATACCAAGCCTGCTTTGGATCCTTTAAACAGGTGCTTGAGCTCAATGCGGCGTTTGCCGTCCACCGGGCCGGCGGTGGTTACGGCTTCGATTAGGATCAGCCAGTTGCGGCGGATGTCGTGGACTACGACGTCTGGCATTTTGGCTCCCGCAACCGCGAACCAACGCCCGCCATCTTCACCGGCACCGTCGCAACGCCGACTCCGCCCCGAGTAATCGCACCGCGTCCCGTTGCCCGTCTCGCACCCGAACGCCCGGCGCTTGCCGCCGTGGCGGCGAGCACATCCCTGCCGCGCTCCCCGCTAGCCGATGGCTTGAACGCACCGGGCGGCACCGCCCGCGACGACCTGCGCATTCTTCGCACCATTCTGTCACTTTACCGCGAGCGCTTCGGCGCGTATCCGGCCTTTGGCGACAACACGCAACTCGTCAACGCCCTGGCCGGCGCAAATGCGCAACGCCTCGGCCTCCTTCCCCGCGACATCGCCTCGATCAATCCCGCCACCGGGGAGCTGCGCGACCGCTGGGGCACGCCCTACGTGTTTCACGCGATCTCGCGCAACGCCGTCGAACTCCGCACCGCCGGCCCCGACCGCGAGATCTACACCACCGACGACGTGGTGCTGTTGGCCGGAGGCAGGCAGGAAGCCGGAACCGTGAAGTAGGCCCCGCGCCCGCGAGACCCTGGCACTTCGGTATCCGGCAGTCCAGCTGACCAGCTTAGAAGCTTACCCGCTTACCACCTCCGCCCTCCGTCCTCCGGCTCTCCGGCTACCGGCCTTCCGGCCCACCCCTCCGTTATGGAGTGCGGCGAGCTCTCGCCGCTTTCGACGGCGCGACCCGTCGCGCCGCCCCAATTGTGCGCCGCCGCGCACAATCGATGCTTTGGATCTCGCCCCGCTCCCCTAGCCCGGTTCACCCAGTCGCCGCTGAATCAATTGCCCATTTACAGCCCGATCCCGTTGGATTGTCCGACCGCCCGATTCCGATGGTTGCCAGCCGCCGAAAAATCCGCACCGTTCCGACCATGAGCCCGCTTCTCTCACGGATAACGGTCGAGGCCGACAAGTGCGGCGGACGTCCCTGCATTCGTGGTTATCGGCTTCGCGTTAAGGATATCTTGGAGCTGCTCGCTCACGGGGCTAGCTGGGAAGAAATCCTGACCGACTACCCGTTTCTTGAGGCCGACGACCTGCGCGCCTGCTTGAAGTTTGCCGCCGCCCAGAACGACCACGTTTTGCTGCGCGCATCGTGAGGCCGTGGTTAATTGACAACCAGCTGCCCGCCGCCTTGGCGCATTGGCTGCGAGCATAAGGCCAGCAAGCCGAACACGTCTTGGAAATCGGACTGGGCCAGTCATCGGACACCGCAATCTGGCAATATGCCGCAAAACTAGGCGTGATCATCGTAACCAAAGATGAAGACTTCGCACAGCTGACCATCCTGCGACCCGATCCTGTATCGGTCGTGTGGTTACGAATCGGTAACTGCCGCACCTCCGTCTTGCTGGCGACCTTTGAACGCCTTTGGCCCGAGATCACCCGTCAACTCGGCACAGGCGCACGCCTGATCGAACTTTATTAGCAAGTGTCACAGGCATTCCTGTCTGTGTTCCTCAACGGTTCCAAGCCCCGGGCCCCGCTCCCGCGAGACCCGATCCGGTTCACCACGAAACACACCAAAAACACGAAAAGAAAACCGCAGCCGGATCGAAGTGGGATGGGCGTCCCGCCTATGTTCGGGGAATGCGCTCGTTCTGGGTCTCCGGAGGACGGACCTCCTGATCCGTCTAGAAAGGAGGAAATTCATCGGATCGGACCGGGAGGTCCGACCTCCATTTCGACCGGGCATGGGCGGCCCGCCCATGTAAGACCGCCAAGAACACATAAGGAATACATCCAATCCTCGGTCCTTGCGTTCTTTGTGTTCTCTTGCGGCTAAAGCTCAGTGTGAAAGGGCGAAGCCGCATTCGAGTGGCATGGGCGTCCCGCCCATGTTCCGGACTACAGGATGCACCTGATCACCCGCAGCACAGTCCCGAATGCGACAAACTCGGCACTACCGATCAGTCCTTCGGCCCTCGCTTGCCTCGGCGACGCCAACGCATCCTTCTGGCAGGCAGCATGGACTCCCTCACCCAAGCCGCACTCGGCGCGGCCGTTGCCTACGGCTGCTGGCACCGCTCGCTCGGCCGCCGCGCCGTCGCTTGGGGCCTTCTGTTCGGCACCCTGCCCGACCTCGACATCGTCGCCTTCCCTTTCCTCGACCCCTCCCAACGCCTCTACTGGCACCGCGGCGAGTCACACGCGCTCTGGGCCATGCTACTCGGCGCCGCGCTCCTCGCCCCGCTCCTCGTTCGTATCCACCGAAACCCTACGCCAACGCCGCCGCCCCGCCCGCCGCGCGAGCCGCTCACCCGGCGCGCCGCCTTCGCCGGCCTCTGGCTCGTCTTCGCCAGCCATGTCCTCATCGACGTCTTCACGGTTTACGGCACCCAGCTCCTCGCGCCGTTCTCCCGCCACGGCTTCGGACTCAACAACCTCTTCATCATCGACCCGCTCTACACGGCACCCCTGCTGCTCGGCGTTCTTCTCGCGCTGGTCCTTCGCACCCCGCGCGCCCGCCACCTCGCCAACGTCGCCGGTCTCGCGCTCTCCACGCTCTATGTAGGCTGGAGTTTCGTCGCCCAAGCCCGCGCCAATATAGTTTTCGCGCAAGCCCGCCTGAGCGCCGGTTTTGAAGTCGCGCCCGGCCGCTCGATCACCTCAGCCACTCCGCTCAACACCGTCCTCTGGCGCCACGTCGCTGAGGTCAAAGGCGGTTTTATTATCGGCTACTGGTCCTGGCTCGATGCCGACACCTCCGTGCGCTTCGACTTTATTCCCCGCGCCGCCGACACGCTTCCGCCCGCCGTGCACGCCTCCCGCTCCTTCGCCACCGTCGACTGGTTCTCGCAAGGCTTCTGGGCCGCCTGGCCATCGCCCAACGATTCGTCCGCGCTCCAGGTCGCGGACCTGCGCTTCGGAGAACTCCGTCCCGGCCTCGACACGTCGCCCGGTTCCTGGTCCTGGCCTTTCTCCTGGCGTTTCGCGCCCGCCCGCTCTGGGTTCGAAATCCCCCTCGTGCAGATCCCCGCAAGTTACGGCGCCCCCGGCACCGGCTTCGAAAACGTCTGGCGCCGCCTCAAGGGCGACCGCTCGGCATGGTGATCCCCGCTCGCCAATAGCCCACAACTCCCCTCTCCTGAAACACCCGCAACTCGTTAACCAAGCGGCACCGCCTCACACCCGTCCTCCTTGTCAAATGTCGGTATGACGGCTTGACGCCGTCCGTTTCGAGCGCAGCAACGCCAGATCATAGAAACCGACGAAGAATAAAGTAGGGACGCCTCTCGGAGGCGTCCGATTTCCTGTAGGCCGCCTGCTCGCAGGCGCTCCCAAGCCGTCAAAAGGCGCACCAGGCGCCTTTTGCTACCCACTACCACTACTTCCTCCCGGCTCGCCGGGAATCCCCCATAATTCTTTGGTGATAACTACTTACTCCTTGCAGAGGCCCCACGAAAGTGCCCCGCTCAGCTGCATGAGGATTGCCTTGCTGCTTGGTAAACCGAGTTCGTTGAAGCTGAAGGGCCTGATCCCGATCCGGGAATCTCAAATACAACAATACTCGGCCTGACCCCTTTTCCGAACCGTGCCAAAATATCCGATGATTATGAAGTTAAACGAAGTGAACGCCGATCTAGTAGAGTTAGCGAACCACCTTTATCAGAATTTTGTCGTAAACCACTGGGCTCATGCTGAACAGCTTACCAGCGGAAAATACAACACGGTCTACAAGCCGCTAAATCAGCAAAAGATTTACTCCGTTCTAAGCAGTGGAGAGTCCTGCTCGACGTATCAGCTCTCGTCCGGCAGGATACGCTGGGTATGCTTTGATATAGATATAAAGCGAGAAGTAATAGCCGGGCAAAATTATGATAAGTTAAAATTAGACGCGGAATCAGAGGTCGTAAAGATCACCTCAATACTGTGCAAATTTTTAGATGAAAAGGCCGTTCCTTATTTCCTAGAACATTCAGGCAATAGAGGAGCACATTTATGGATTCTATGGGAAGAATATGTCGATCAGAGCTTCGGATACGCCCTCCAACAAAAAATTCTAGATACGGTTAAACCCTTGCGTAGTTCCATCTATACAGAAATCGATAGGTTTCCCCAAACTCCCAAATCGCAAGGCCGACTTGGAAAAGGGGTAAAGCTCCCATTATCGAAGCACAAAAAATCCGGTTTTCACGCCTGCTTGGTTAAAGGCCCTGAGACGCTAGCTTTAAGGTTCAAGGCACCCCTCGTGTCACTGAACAAGCACGCTATTGGAGAGCAATTAGAAATATTTAGATCATCCTCAACGTTAGTTTGGTCAGAGGTCGCACGCCGCATTGAGTTGGATGAATCCGCAGCAGCCCAGCTCGCAGCTACCCCGGCCTACATTCGTAAAAAAATTACCCCGAGCCTAAAAAATATACCCCAATTAAATAGCTTTCTTGAGGATTTATCTAAGTGCTCAATGCTTCGCCCAATTATTGAGCGCTACAGAACGAATACGGTGCTTTCAGAAAAGGAGCGGTCAATTATGGTGGGATTACTCCGCAGGATTCAAACCCCCAATAATACGGAACTAGGAAAAGAGCTTCTTCTGCAATTACTTAGCAGCCAACCAAACTTCAATTCCGGCATCAGCACCGCCAAATTATCAAATCTAAATCTTTATCCCCCTACCTGTAGTTATTTATTGCAGACACTATCAGCCGGAGGCGAAGCCTGTAACGCCCATAATAGCTGTGAAGTCCAAAAGTCTCCCATCGAGTTACTAACAGGCTGCGATATTCAATCAGACGACTTGTTTTCACTGTCGTCAGAACAAGTTGCCGCGCTAAAAAACGCAGGCCTCAAATACGCAAAAATCAACGACGAAATTGACCTACAGTTCATACGATCCGAAATGGACCATTTGGATGACGAAGAGATGCTCTATTCTTTTCCCAAATTTCTGTCTGAAAAACGCGTTCTTGGCCCCTATCATGTATTTGAGCGTCCAGAATCCCCAGAGAGGGTTAGAAAACTTATATCCCTTGGTGCCGAAGATGCCCTAATCTCTGCTTGGTTTACAAAGATACTGAGCGGACTCTTTGACACAGAAGTTTCCCCAAATACTTATGGATATCGCTTTGAACCAAGTATTGCACACGGAAACTTATTTAAGCCTTGGTTCCCACAGTGGATTCAATACGTAAAGGGACTTTCACGGATCATAGAAGATAATGCATTCGATGATTACTGGATCGTAAAAATCGACATTCGCTCTTTTTATGATTCAGTTCCGCTAGCTCGCCTTACAGTAAAATTAGGAAAAGGACCGTCTTCAGCATGCGGCACCATATTAGAGGCGCTTGATAACGAGAGTCGCCGTAAATATGAGGTGATTTGCGCTACATTAATAGAATGGAGCAGAAAAATTAGCGGTAATGATCGCGGCCTCCCGCAAGGCCCTGCGTTCGCCCGTTATTTAGCGGAATTATATCTTCTTCAATTCGACAACGATGTTGAAACACTAGCGAGCACACATCACGCCCAATATTTTCGATGGGTTGATGACATTTTCTTAATTGCTCCGAGCAAAATCGCGGCGGACGCCATAAACGCAAAAATCCGAAAAGAAATTGAGGCTCTCTCCCTAGAAGTAAGTGAGAAAAAAGTATTTTTAGGAACGGTCCGAGACTACAGAAACAGATTCAGGGACTACAGTAACGACCCTAAGTATTTCGTCGATAAAGCAACACGGAATTCGAGAGCGTCATCATCTTTCCAAAGAGCACAAGCAAATGAAGTTCTGAATGGAATGATAGAATCGGATGATGGCACGGGCATCCAAACAGAAAACGCATCCTTCTTTTTAACGCATATTAAGGGCTCGTCTATAGACAGCTCCAAACTAACGAAAGAGTTGTTAAAAATCCATTATGGAAGAGGCTCACTTTTCAAACATTTATTTGATAGGCTTATATCAGATTGCCACGACCAAGAATACCAAACCCTAAATCTTAGTCTCACTGATATATCAGGCTTCCGACTTGCAGTTCTCCTGAATTCGATTCTCACGAGGATTACCGACCAACCCCTCTCTGATCAAGCAGTCGTGAATCTCTCCTCCAACCTCAAAAGGTTACATGACGATGCCAATAGTCCATTGGTGAAATCCTTATTAATGCATATTATGCTAATTGACCCAAAGCTCAACACGTGCATCGACGGGAGTAAACAAGGAACACTGCCAACCCTTCTTGAGTGCATTAAAAAAAGCCGAAATATCGACCTAACTGATCCAGTTATCGATCTCATAATAAATGAGTTAAGCTCATCACCAATCAAGGACTGCATCGACATCCTGAGCACAGTCATGCTCGACAATAATCTAACAAGCGAATCCTATAAAAAGGCATCCGATAAATTCTTTGCCTTGGTCCTCGAAGAGCTTGAACAGACAGGGCCATCCTCAATCACCCTCACCTGCTTACAACAAGACAAGGAGCCCAGCCGCGCCCTACTTAGAAATTATCACATGCTTTGCTGCCTTTGCTCAATGACGGGCAGCCGTAGAAACGCAGAGGAAATGAAGCGAGTTTGGCAGTCCCTAATTGCTCAAACCAATTCGATAGCAGACTGGAAATCCAACAAACCCAATTGGCTAAAGAAAGCGGATAGAGTCGAAATCAATCACACAAGTTGCTCGATGATATTGGCCGCAGTCACCGGGGGCGATGGATTCATCCCAGGATCCGTCGATAAGCATGGGCTTTTTAACGAATACCACTATCACCTGGTCGTCTTCATCTTTGCTTTTGCGGACAAGACAGAGATTAGCCTAAGGCCTACTCGGGAAGCCCTATTCCACGAGGCAACCAAGAACGGAATGCTCTACTTAGAGTGGCTGCTTTCACCGGAAAATGATGTAATATTATATCCGTCGAAAAAAGTTTGCTTAAGAAACATTGTGGAGAACGACATAACAATCCTACAATGCAAAAGTCAGATCCTAGTCAGGCATCCCGCGAGCAGAGCATTCAAGTCCAATCCCGCCAACCCTGTCATAGACAAGTTCGAAGTTGAGCGTTCGCAGCTCCCTTTCATAAATACCATCTATTCACTTAACACAGGCCAGATCTCGCTAAATATGTTGATCGATGATCAGCCTAACCTTTTAGCGGTTATAAAGCTATCCACCAATATATTCCGCAACTTGGCTCAGTTTAGGGCCGAGCACCTCGATGAAAAATACGGGGTTCCAAATATATTTACGGATGGGCTCGGCCTATTAAAAGAGAGTTTGCGCCCAGCAGTTCCGCTAACTGCACTAGGCCCTAAGCTCCTCGTCTCTATAGGTGAAAACACCCTTGGCGAAAACATTAAAGTCAATATTAATGACTTAGAGACAGCATGGCTATTATTGCTGGAAAAGATAGAAAGATCCAGCCGCAGCCTACTTCCATACGAACATCTTGCACAAATAAAAGCGAAGAATATAAAAAAATCTATTCCATCCGGAATTGATTGGAACAGCCAAGTCAAATTTCTCGAGCTATTCGTCGAATGCCTAGAAGTGCATAGTCAGCCAACACCGTTCGAAATAGATCACGGGAAACTGGACTGTGCGGCCCGGTTTGCACAATTTTCTCTCAACAAGGCGCCTGAAACTACCGAAAAGAGAACACCAACCCAATTCGGTAAGACGTTTGATATATATCTATCAATCACCGGCGATACGGGCGAATTTGCGACCCGAATGAGCTTTAATCCAATAAAAGAGCCAAGCGATAAGTCATTAGAATCTCTATATGATGCCCTTTCCAGTAGCTTAGCTTGGACAAAAAATTTCCCGGCCAGCGCTTCCCCTATCCAAAATCTCTTAGGTGACCTCGAAGAAGAGTTTGTTTTGCTAGCAAGAGAGGTTGAACCAACGAAACCCCAGGCCATTAATTCGGATTTTAAAATAGTCCTGAGGGATGCAAAAAAAGCAGAGGTCGGTTATGGTGAGGACTATGAGCTGGTAGTAAACGGCACCAAGCTTATTTCCTCAACAGGGGAGATCATTGCGCCGACCCCAGTCCGTGTCTGCCGCTTTGGATCTTTGTCTCGAATGACTACGCCACTTAGGGCGCAACATTCTGCGGATTTGAGAAGGGGACTTGTCTATTTGTGGAGTAACGACTCACAAACATGCTTATTCGTGGCGGACGATATCATTCGCACTATGTTCGAAATGATAAGAAAACGCTCCGATGCGCTAGCCGCAAGCCCATCGATAGACAGCGCGGTCCTAGAATGCCTTTCCGACCGTTCAGCGCCAACAAGCACATTGAAAACTCACGCCAGCTTCCATAGGGCAGTTCAAGTAATTAGTGGAAACCGAGCAACCATTGACAGAAGCACAACAATCGATCCAGAACGGCATCTGATGCGCTGGCTTGAGCAGTTCAATCCAGAAGAATCATCGGCTTTATTAGATGTTATAGCCGCCCATCAATGCATTGGACTGAGTGATGTCGAGAGCCTCATTAAAAGGGCGTCAACACTTAAGAAACGCTCGATCATGTTCTCGGCCAAGCGACTAGATGACATTGGAGGTGTTCAACGGATGTTTTCTCTCACCCAAAATGGGAACGAGTTGATAAGAACGTTGGAATTGAACGATTCGATTACCAAGATCATTGAACATCATGCTTTAACACCGAAAACCCTTGTCATTCTTGTCGAGAGCATAATTAGCGGATCTCAACTGACAACAAGCTTTGAGAAGCATTATCTTTCCACAATAGACTGCAAACCAGAACATATTCAGGAGAACCGACTGTTTGATATTGGGAACGATAAACCAAAGTTCATCGACGGAATGAAGAGATTCGAAGAGATTATCATACTGACGGCCGTCTATACCGAGAGAGGCGCTAAACGAATCAAAAATAGCTTATCCAGTATCTTAGCGATTGATCCAGAAAAAATATCAATTGAAGGAAGACCCATAAGCGACGCCGACTGCTTCCTCGAAGACTCACCACATATACCCGTGTCATCGAAGGCGGCACTCGAGCGCCTAGTGAATGACACGAACCGAATAAAATCGATTTTCGATCCGGCAGATGTAGAAATCTATAATGAAGGCCTACGCACATTCCGTCGATCAAACTTGGTTGTAAGGCCCAATTCCGTCCCGAAAAAACACCTTAAAATCTTCACACTTACGCCCCGAAACAAATTTATACAGCCACTATTTAGAATCATAAATGAGCATGTATAAATACGTCAATCGAGCCGAGGATGCGGGAACGAACGAGCCGATGGGGTCAGGCCGCTAGTTGCGAACGAGCCGACGGGGTCAGGCCGAGTATTGTTGTATCTAGGCAAGTGTGGGCTAATAAAAGGGGTCAATGCGATTGTTGTTAGTTCTAAGTTGGTGCTTTGGACGCGGTGGCGTGAGGGCAGGATACCAAGACCGTCACGCGAGTAACAGAAGGGCGGGGATGCACCTTTGGAAACAGGTTAAGAACTAACAAAAATCGCATTGACCCCTTCGGCTCACCCCGTATTAAACTCCGGAGCCTAGATTGGAAACGTTCCCGGCTGTCGGTCGATTTCATGCCCGCTTTTGGAACGAACGAACGAGGATAAATATCCACAGAATGATCCCGGTAATGAAGACACCTGACGTGATTTGCAGGCCCCGCGTGGCCAAAGCGCCGGCCTCAGGCGCATTGGCCGTAACGATGAAGTGATTGATCGCAGCAAGAAAAGCGAGGGCCAGCGTGCCGAGCCAGAAGCTGTGGTAAAAGATGTAGTTAAGGGCCGCGGTCTTGTGCTCGGGCTTATTCCAATGGGCCTGATTGGGGATGCTCAGGCGTGCCTTCGGAAACCAACGTATTCCGTAGCACAGGCCTACAATGAAGGTGGACATGCCAAGCCCCAAGAAGATGAAACTCACGATGTGGGTGTCACGCGACATCCACCCATCGGCTTGACCGGCGGCGTTGAAATGCGTCGCGACTTTCGCCGGAAGCTCTCGGGAGCTCAGCCAGATGTGGGCTACAAAAAAGGGCAGCGCCCCTAGCCAGATGAAGAGCGGGAACTTAGACGGTTTCATGAAGCGGCAGTTTCTGAAGGCCATGCCGGTGAAGTGCAAGGCGCCCTCTCCGCGATGTGTTTCCGCATGGTAAGGGTTGGGAGTCTAAAAGCGTTCAGCCGTTGGTATAAGGGGTCGAGGGCGTGCTTCTGAAGCAAAGCAGGTCGGCGTGAGAGGGAAAGCGGGCTCGGCCAAGGCGGCCGAGGCGGGGGCGACCCAGCGGGTCGTGCCGCCGAGGACAACGCCGGCCCAGCCGGCTTGCCCTCTCACTCGCAGAGTTCGACGGCCTGAGGTAGTTCAGAAACACGCCCGAGGCTTCGGGAAATTTTTACGCGAAAAGCAACCGGCGGTGGGGTTGGGGCGTTCAGTTAAAATGAAGATGGGAACGTGGGTCGGGGCGATGATGATGGCGTGCGGTTTGTCGGGGTGTGCGACGCACGTAGGGCGGCCGTCAGGTGCGCCGGTGGTCGCTGCGGTGGAGACGCGGTTTACGGTGGAGCGCGACGTGGTTTACACGCCGGCGGGTTGGCCGGTGGCGGTGCGGGGAGATGTTTATCGTCCAGTGATGGAGGGCGCGCGGCCAGCGGTGGTGCTGTTGCATGGCGGTGGTTGGAAGGCACCGGAGAGGCGGGGTGATATGAAGTCCATCGCGAGTCAGTTGGCCGGACGCGGGTATGTGGTGCTCAACGCCACTTACCGGACCACGCCGGACTGGCAGTTTCCGGCACCGGTCGAGGATTTGCGCGAGGCGATTAAGTGGTTGCGGGCGCGTTCGGGCGAGCTGGGAGTGGATCCGCACCGGGTGGCGGTTTACGGTTATTCGGCGGGCGGGCACCTGGCGGCTTTGCTGGGCCTGATGGACGGTCCACCGGAAGTGCGCGTGCAGGCGGTGGTGGCGGGCGGCGCGCCGGCGGACTTGACGCTTTACCCAGGTGGCGAACTGGTGCCCAAGTTTTTAGGAGGGACGCAAACGGAGGTGCCCGCGAAATTCCGGGAGGCTTCGCCAGTGAACCACGTCAGCAGGGATGATCCGCCTGTATTTATTTATCACGGACGTTGGGACCGGCTGGTCCCGCCAGAGCATGCGCATCGGTTGGCGGGTGCCTTGGCGCGGGCTGGGGTCCGTCATGAGGTTTATTGGTTGGAATATCGGGCGCACATCACGGCCTTCGTGTTCGAGGGAGGTTCGGAGAAGGCAGCAATCGAGTTTTTAGATCGGGAGTTGTGAACGCGGAGCGGGCCCAAGATTACGGCGCGGACGCGCTGACGCGCACAAAACGGGCGGTCGCGGTGCCGACAACAATCATTGAGGAAAGCCCGATGCGCTAGGCCGTGTTTCGCGCGTCGGATTCGGAGTGGGTTAACCCCCTATGGAATAGGCGCATGGGCCGCTTCTTTGGGAGCAGCCTCTCGCCAATGGCTCCGGCGATTAAGCGGAGGCTATTAGCCGTAGCCACTCCCAGAGACGGAGCGCGGCAGCGCGGAGATGGTCACGTGCGCAGCGTGTCGCCCGAAGCGAAGTGGGTGCCTGACGGCTGGTGCCCTTAGCTAGTTCGACGGTTTTAGCGGGGGCGGGCGGAGGCGGGGCGCTCTTCGATGATGTAGTCTGCGGACAGGTATTGGTCACGACCACGGAGTATCAGCAGTTTTACCTTTTGGCCGACGCCGTTCATGTAGAGCCATTTCTGGAAATCGGCCACGGACTCGATCCGGTTGTAACCAAGCTGGACGAGCACATCGTCCACTTGCAGGCCGAGTTTTTCCGCCGGGCTGTCGGGCCAGATGTATTCGAGGCCGACACCGCCACGGTGGCTCCTGGCGGTAGGGAAACGCTGCGCTTCGGCAGCGGTGAGGGGGCGCACGGAGAAACCGGTCCAGGGAGAGAGCAGGCTGCGCTTTTGTTTCAGGCTGTCGTAGATGTTAAAACACAGCGTGATGGGCAGGACAAAGGTCTCGCCGGGAGTCTCCACGTGATCGGCGGCCGGAGTGGGCTTGTAGCCGGTGTAGAGGGCGACGACCTCGCCAGTCTCAGCGACAAAGACCGGGCCGCCGACGGAGGCTTCGGCGAGGCCGAGATCGGTGCGGAACAGGGTGGAGGTCAGGCTTTCCTGGTAACACTTGCGGGTGTTTAGCGCGATGACGGTGCCGGTGGGGCGGCGCAGGTTGCCCGAAGCGATGGGGCCGCGTGGCGAAGGATCGTCCGGAAGGTCGTCGGCGAGGGCGGCGAGTGGGGTGGCTAGGGGAGGTTCTTGACCGCGCGCGATTTTGGAGACGGGAAAAGCCGGAGCAGATGCGGGCGGGTCGATTTTGAGGATGCCGAGATTGAGCGTGGGCTCGACGCCGATGACGCGGGCGGGGTGGACGAGGCGAGCCGGGTCGGAGGGAAAGGTGACGCGCAGGTCTTCGAGCAGGCGGCCGGAGGCGGGATCGGTGAGGTGCTGGTAGTTGGTGAGCAGAAACCCATCGGCTTCCACGATAAAGCCGAGGCTGCGACGAACGGGCGTGGCGGGGGCGGCGGTGGTGGCAACGGCGGACGCGGAGGTGTCGGTGGAAGGGAGAAAACCCTCGATGCGCACAACGACGGGGGCGGGCGGTGGGGGCGACGGATCGACGGCGCGGGCGCTGGGGACGAGAGCGAGAGCGAGGGTGAGGGTGAGCGTGAGCGCGCAGGTAAGGGAGGCTGCGTGGACTAGGCGCAGGGGGCGGAGGGGGCGGTTCATGGCGCAGGGGGCGGGAGTGGGCGGAAGGATTGGTTAAACGGGTTTACCTCGGTGCCGCGGGTGATCTGGATGACGGCGTGTTGGGTGGCGGCGTGGCACTCGTTGCAGGAGGCGATCACGCGGTCGAGGCCGCGCAGCAGCACGTGGCGGGAGGCGGGCGGGGGCGGCGTGTTGGGGTAGTCGAGAGATTTTTGGAGGTCGGCGTAGGCGGGCAGAGCGAGACGGTCGATCAGGACGGCGATAGGCTGGTTTTCGTATTCGGGAGATTGCGCCTGGATCGCGCGGAGCTGCTCAAGGGACTCGTGCAGGTAGAAGGCGGCGAGCGGGGCGTTACCGGCATCGGCGGAGAGGGCGAGCTTGTGGGTGAGGCGTTGGAGCGTGCCCATGAGCAAGGCGAGCTCGGGCGCGGGGGCGGGTTCCGCCGCGGGCAGCGGCAACAGGCGCGGGGAGGCGTCAGGCTCGGGGGCCGTGGAAGCTGCGGGTGATAGGGGCTCAGAACCTTGGGAGAAGAGACGCGAGGCGAGGCCGAAGCCGGTGACGAGGAGGGAGAGGGCGATGATGGCGAAAAATGAGCGAGCGGGAGTCATGAGTCGGCGGTTTTGGAGGGCGGGAAATAATACCAACAGCCCGTAATAATCGGACTTTAGGAACCGGAGTTTTAACCACAGATTTCACAGATAAATACCGGATAAAATCCCCGACGCCTGGCTCTGCTGCCTTATATCCGGTTCGTATCTGTGTAATCTGTGGTTAAAGTCTGAATGTTTGAGGCTGTTGGTATAAGCCGAAATTTTTTGAACCGCGAAGACGAGCCGAAGAAACGCGAAGTGAAAAATTCGGCGGGGGAATTTGGCGAGGGTGGCGGGGAGTGGCTCGCCGGGGGCGGCGAGGGGCACCGAACACCAAACCGTGGCGGGTGGGACGCCCGCCACAGCACGCGAGACGCGTGCGCTCCCCGGACCTGGAGCCTGGGCCGCTGCGCTTTTATTCGAACTTAACGCGCCAGAAGCGGGTGGGCTCGGCGGGGTTGAGGGTCGCGGTGTAGACCACGCGCTCGTATTCGCCCAGGTCCGTGACGGTGGCCGAGGCCTGCCAGTTGACGACGTTGACGAAGTTGGCGGCACCCAGGGTGGTCGTGGTTTGCACGTTGGCCGTCACGGGCTGGGTGCCTTTGGGACGTTGGAAGGTGATCGTCACCTGGTTGCCGGCGGTGGTGAGGCTGAGCGGGGTGTCATTACTCGAAAGCGGGTTGCCGTTGAAGAGGAACTCGGCCCAGTTGCTGCGGCCGTCGGCATCGGGATCGGCGGTCATGCCGGAGGTGGCTTCCAGGGCGAGCTGGGCGAGGGTGAAGCGCTGGTATTGCCACTTTAGGAACGACGTCTGGGCGGTGCCGAGGAAGATGGCATCGGCGAACTGCGGGAAATCGATGAAGGGGTTGCGGTTACCCTGGGCGTAGGTGGTGCTGCCGACCTGCACGCCGGCGTAGATGGCGTTGTTGCGGGCGCGCTCGTAATCGGTGGGCGGGTAGGCGCGGTTCCAGGCGAGGAGGGTGTCGCGCACACCTTGATCGGAGCCGGCGAAGACAGGGTTGTTGACCAGCACGAGGTCGGTGGTGAGGGCATCGGAGCCATCGTAGCGGGTCATCATGTAGAGCATGGCGCGGGCGACGATGCCTTTGTCGCGGGCGAGGGGCTCCCAGGTGTCTTGGCTGAAGTCGCGGAAGGACTCGGGGGCGAAGGGATCGGACTCGTCGTTGTCGCCCTCGTCGAAGGCGCGGGCGGAGCGAAGGCTGTTCACATTCACCTGAGCGGGGAAGAGGTGGTGGATATCGGAGAAGTCAGGGCCGTTGTCGCCGACGCCATCGTTGCGGGGCCAGACGTGCTCGCGGTTCCAGCTGGTGGCGTTGCCGGTGCCCTCGGTGCCGACGAAGGCGGTCTTGGGCAGGGTGGCGAGGGAGTAGATGAGGCGGACGTGGCTTGTATTAACCGCATCCTGGTCAATGACCTGCATGACATCGTCCACGGTGCCGTAGTCCACGATCACGTGGTCGTCGATGATGTTTTGGAGGGCGGCCTGGAGCGCGCTGCCGGTGAGGTTGGCGGCGGGGGCGTAGTAGGTGACGAGGTCGGTGGCGGGGGGCAATGTGACGCCGGTCAGCGAGAGATTAACGAAGACCATACGGTGGTCGGTCTGCTGGGTGGCGACGTAGATGGGATCGGAGCTGAGGGGCCAGAAGACGCCACCGGAGTCCACCGTGAGGCCGAAGGCGGAAGGTAAGGCGTAGTCCACGCGCACGCCTCCGCTGAAGGCCGCCGTGTCATCCGGGCCGGCGGGGGCGGGGCCGGAGCCGCCGGCGGGAACGAAGGTGCTGTTGAAAAGCGGGTTGGCCGGGATGACCGCGCCGCCGACGGTGGCGACGCCGCCGATG
>JANODO010000018.1:0-8440 GCA_031412735.1 Rariglobus sp.
GTGCCCTTTGCGCACCAGGTCCCCCGCGGGGACGACCCCCGTGCCCTGGTATTCGGTGCGGGGGGGAACGTGTTGGGGCGGGCCCGGGCGGCCCTGGCCGATGGCGCGCGGTAGCATGCCCTCGACATCGTGGAGCAGTTGCTCGGCATCCTGAATCAGCCCCGCGGCGGTGGAGTCACGGGCATCTTCGAGCACCCACTCCAGCGCGGCTTTTTTGAGTTTCGCTGGAGGGGTGTCGGCGGGCAAGGCGGCGACGGCTGACTGGAGGCTATCCAAGCGTGTTTTCGAAGCGGAGGCCGCGTCGGTTGTCGCGGAGGCCGTGAAGGCGAGAGAGCAAAGGCCGAAGGCGAGGGAATAAAGCCCGGTAAGCAAACGAGACATGGTCAGGGGAAGCCGAAGTTAACGCGGAAAGCTGATCTTGTAGACGACTGCATGGGAGGTCGGATAGGCCTTCGTCGGTTCGATCAAGAGGCCTTCCCAGCTTTGGGTATACTTGGGTTTATCGAAGGAGCCGAGCAACTGGACAGAGCCGACGCGGCGCTCGTAGCGGCTGAAAGCCAGGAGCCGCAGAGGCTGGGCCGGCTGCCCGCAGACGATGGCGTAAATGGCTCCGTCCTTGGTGGTGTAGCGAACGTCTTCCGCAGTGAGCGGCTTTTTCCACTCGTTGAGGTGGGTGGCCTTGGGCGGGAGTAGATTCGGCCCTTCGCCGAACGTGGTCCAGGGACGCGTGCCGAAGATCGCTTCGCCGTTTACGGGCATCCACTTGGCGAGTTCGTCGAGCACGGTTTCACACTCGGGATAAAGACTGCCGTCGCCGCGCTGCGGGAAGTTGAGCAGCAGGTTGCCGTTTTTACTCACCACGTCGGCGAGGGTATGAATGACCGTGGCAGCGTCTTTGCTGAGCGAGTGGTAATCGGCGATTTTGTCGTTGAGGAAAAACCAGCCGCCAAGGGAAGTGTCGTCCTGCCACGGCACGTCACGCATGACCGGAGAGACGCCGCGTTCGTAGTCGCGCAGGAAAAGATCGCTCTTGAGATTAATGACGGCCTCCAGCTTGCCGTCGTGCCAGGTGCGGTTGGCGTTGAGGTAGTGGGCGGCCAGCTTGCGTCCGTATTCTCCGTGCGGGAGGTCACCGTCGAAGTAGAGGAGATCGGGTTTGTATTTACCGACCAATTCCAGGTGTCGCGCGAGCCACCCGTCCAGCCACGCGGCGGGCGGTTTGTCTTTTTCGGATTTAGGCGCGTTATAGAGCGAAACGAAGGCGGGATTGGCGCCATCGTAAGGGACGCCGGCCTTGGGGCCAGCGGCGTCGGAGCCGCGGCTGTGATAGAAGTAATTCCACGCGCGGTCGTCGGCATGGCTGGAAACGCCAAAGCGCAGGCCGGTTTTCAAGGTGGCTTCACGCCAAAGGCCCACGATGTCCTTATGTGGACCGACCTTTACCGAGTTCCACTCGTGGTGGGAGGAATCGAAACTGTCGAAGTTGTCGTGGTGGGTGGCGAGGGCGACGAAGTATTTGGCGCCGGCCGCCTGAAATTTTGCCATCAAGGCGTCGGGATCAAACTTCTCGGCCTTCCAAGATTTGATCACCTCCTTGTAGCCGAACTCGGACGGATGGCCGAAGTGTTCCAGGAGCCACTGGTAGCTTGCGGTGCCCTGCTTATACATGTCCTTCGGATATTCGTTGCCGATACCCGGAACGGAGGAAGGACCCCAGTGCGACCAGATGCCGAACTTCGCGTCGCGAAACCAATCGGGGCAACCGGCTTGGCGCAGCGAGGCGAGGTTGGGCGTGAAAACCGTTCCGCTGTTCGCCGGGGATTTGGCCGGTTCGGCGGCGTCGATGGCCCACGGCAGAAGGGAAAGTGCGAAAAGCGAAATCGGGATTTTCATGCAGACGGATCAGGGGACGAGCGAGGTCGCGTCACGGCCGTCGCGGTTGAGCTTCAGGCGCGTGCGGCCGTCGTCGCCGCGCGCGAAGGCGATGTAGTCAACCTGCGTGCCGAGCGTGACGGTGAGGCGCGTGCGGTCGGCGTTCCACGTGGTAACCGGCAGTGGGTCGCCGGCGCGGTGAGGGACGAGCAGGATTTGGAAATCAGGGGACACGGAGCGGCTGCCGATGACGAGGCGTTTATCGAGACCGAAGCTGCGTCCATCGGGCGTGAGCGTGTCTTTGCGCTCGAAGGTTTCGAGGCGGGTGGAAGGGCGGCTTTGGAAATCACGGATGAGCGCAGGTTCGTTCAACTTAAGGATGCGGACGAGCAACTGGCGGTCGCCTTTCGACGGATTAGGCATGCCGTTGGGCTTACGTTTGACCGTGGCGTCGCTGAGGATGATGTCGCCGTCGCTAAAGGAAACCATCTCGGTGTTTTCGCCGGTCTGGAGCAGCCATTCGTAGAGGCGGACTTGGTCGTCTTTTTGGAAATCGTCGACGATGAGCAGATACGGCGATGCGCCGCGCGCGAAAGCTAGAGTGCGAAAGGCGCTTTTCACCGGGTTGTGCGGAAAGCGCACGGGCCAGGTGTCTTCGTCCCACAAGCGCGGGCCGCCGCCCTTGTCGTGGTAGGGCTCCCATTGCTTGCGGATTGAAGGACGCGGGTCGCGCTCGGGCGTGAGGCCCTCGAAGCGTTTGCGCACGGCGGCGGAGCCGGCGGTGTAATCTTTCCAACGTTCGAAGCCATGACGGATGAAACCCTCGGGCTCGGCTTCGAGTTGTTTGGGCCAGACCCAGTCGTAGGCGTCCTTGGCGTCGATGGCGGCGACGACGAAGTCGCCGGTGTCGGCGTGGCCGAGCCATTTGCCGGGGCCGGGCCAGAAACCCTGGCCGAGGCCGTCAACGAGGATGTTGCTGTGGTGGCGCGTTTCGATGGAGCGGAAGTTTTCCTTGGACCAGTCCCGACCGTGCGCGGTGAGCGTGAAGTGGCCGCGGTCGGAATGCTCGTGGCTGGCGCTGAAGGAATCGGTGCGGGCTTCGAACTGCACGGCCACTGCGTCGGGCGACCAGTCGCTGCGGAGGTTAAGCGAGCTGCGAACTGAATCGAACCACGTGATGGACGGGTTCAGCTTGGCGCCGCCGGCGTAGTCGATGGGTTTTCCGGCGGAGTCGGTGAGTCCGTCGGTCGCCCAGAGAATCGCCTCGAGGATGTGCGGACCGCCCTTGGTGTAAGGTTTGTTCTCGCTGGATTTGAGCAGGTTTTGCCAGAGGAAGTCGGCCTTCGGGTCCTGCGGGTAGAAGTAGCGCCACATCAGCGCGGTCATGAGGCTGGGGCCGCCGTCGCCGCCGTCGCCGTGGCTGATCCAGCGGTCGCCGGAGGGCGCGAGGCTGTGCAGATACCAGTCCAGCGAGGCGCGGTGGTGACTGTGGCCGATCACGGGCTCGCCGCGACGGGCGGCGGCGACGAGGAACGGGTTGAGCCAGTTCAAACCGAACTGGGTGTAGCCGACCGCCTCGGTGGAGCTACCGGCTGGTGAGAAACCATACGTCAGATAATCGCGGGCGATCTCGACGCCGAGTTTATAGACGCGCGGGTCATAGCCTTCCTCGCCTTCGATCGCGAGGGCCATGAGGGGAGTCTGCATGGCGACGGCTACCCAGTTCCAATCGCGCAAATGATGGGGCAAGCGGGCGCCCATCCAGAGTTTGCCCGAGGTGGTCTTCACGATGAGCCGGCGCACGTCGGCGCGCTGCGCATCCGTCATGAATGGATGGCCGAAATCGTAGGCGTAGCCGAGCAGGTGATAACCGACGATATCGCGCAGGGTGCCGGTGCGCCAGTCGTCCTTTTTGGCGCCGGGAAGTCGCATGCGCCACGTGTCGTCGTTGAGCGGCGTGCCGTCGTAAAGGTCGACGACGGGCTGCATCACGCGGGCGTAAGTGGCGATGGCCGCGCCGACCTTGGCGCCGGCGGCGGCGTCCTCGTCGATGAGGCAACGCAGCGCCTCGAGCGCGAGCGCCTTCAGATAGGGCTGGTAGTGGCCGATGGCCGGCGGCACGCCCTGGTTTTTGTCGAGTCCGGCCGCGACGGCGGCGAGGTCGCCGGCAGCGAGAAGATTAAAGAACTCCGAGCCCCAGCCGGGCGCAAGAAGGGCCTTGTCGATGCGTTGGCGCATCACGGTGGCAAGCTGGCGGCCGGCCTCGGTTTCGCGCAGGCGACGGCGGATATCGGGCAGTTGCTCGGGGCTGATCAACACGCGCGGATGGACGCCGGGAGCGGGAACCTTGCCGAGGCGCTCTGAGGAGAGCCCGGCGGTGTCGTAGGAAAATGAATACGAGGGCGAAGGCGGGAACGGGTATTCGCCGTCGAGAACCTGGTTGGCGGAGAGTTCGCCGGGCAAGTGGGCGGGGGACGCCGCAAGGACGGCCGGGGTTAATGCGAACGCGCCAAGTAAAAATAGAGGGAGGGGGAGGGAACGGGATATCATGGGCAAAGCAGAGGTGAAATGTGGGGGCGAAACTGAAACATGGACTTGGCGCGGACGCAGGAACGGTTATTGGAGGGGCAGGAGGAAAAGCGAGCGCGCTAGGACGGGGCTATTTTTTCGCCGCTTCGTCTTCGCGGGCTTTAAGCTCCTCGAGGCGTTTGGTGGTGAGAAGTTGGAAGGTGCCGCCGTTCCGCTTTGCGAAGGCCGTGAGATTTTTCGACGGACCGTCGGGCTTGTCGTTTGGACCGACAAAAAGAAAGACGTTCATGGCGGCGCGATCACGGAGCAGTGCTCGCTGGAGGCGGGCAAAGTAAAAGATAAAGTCATCCCATTCCAGGTTCTCCACGCTGCCCACTGCGGTTGATGGAATTCTAAACTGTGTGCCGTCTTTTTTGGTCCAACCGGTGGTGTCCAATTCGATAGTGATGCCGCTTTTCCTCAACTCGGCCTGAACGTCTCCCTGGAACATGCGGTCGCGGTTAGTAATTACGATCGGGTTTTTGCCGGCGGCGACGAGCTTGCGGTTGGCGGCGTCGAACTCGGCACCCGCCTTGGCGTAGGCGCGATCACGCGCGGAGCGGATGGTGTTGGGGTCCAACCCTTCTTTTTCGACCTCTTTGTTGAAGGCTTCCTGCGCCTTGTTGTTTTCGACGCGGCGACGGGCGATGGTTTCGTCGTCGACGCGGCGACGGACGGCACCTTGGCTGCTGGTGATGACGAAGACAGTGTCGGGTTGCATTTCGAGCGCGGCATGGGCGGCGCGGGCCCAGACGGGTGGAAGGAAAAGGGGATCGATACCGCTTTCGGAGGGCAGGTTCCGGCTTTTCCATTCGGTGCGGCTTCCGGCTGAGCCGGGTCCGTAGCTGTTGAACTTGGCGTTTACGGGCTGCATCCACTCGAAAAATTCCTTTTTATTTTCAGTGGTGGCGCCGGTAAGTTCGCGTCTGAAGAGATTGATTTCCACCCCGTTCTCATTGCCGACGGAGCGAAAGAGGACGACGTTGAATTGGGCGGTATGAGGGAGTCGGCTGACGAGACGCATGATCTCCTCTCGGATGATTTTGAACGCCTCGAATCCGCCTTTGCGCAGATCCATGATGTCGGTGGACGTGTCGACTACGAAGACGACCTTTGAAACGTTTTGGCTGGTGGAGCCGAGGAACGAGAGGGACATGAAGCCCCGTCCGCCGAGCCCCGAGCCGTTGCCCAGGGAGGTCGCCATGCCGGTGCCTGAACCCGTGCTGATTCCGGAGCCTGTTCCGCCAAAGCCGCCAAACACGCCGGAGCCTACGCTAGGTAGCTCGGGCATCTCGGGCATCGTGAGTGCGTTGGTGGCGGTTGAGTAGATACGCTGGGCGGACACGGGCGAACTGGTGCTGCTAGAGGCGCTGCTGCGGCGGGCGACCTGAAGACGGTGTTCGACCTGTTTCAACGCCACATCTGTGGTCTCTGCGGTGGCCTCGAACGTTTTCTTTTTCCCGCTGACGTTCTGTTGTGCGACGATCGCACCCGCGAGGCCGATGAGAACAACGTGAACGATCACGGTGATCAGCAGGGGCATGCTGGAGGTGACGCGGAGGTAGAGGGGTTTCTTTTTCCCCAAGGTGGTGACTTGCTGCGCCGGCGTTTCGGATCTGGGCGGCGGAAGATTCGATTTGGGGTTCGGGACTTCGGAGGACATGGGGGCAGGCGGTGGACTATCGGGGCGATGCCGGGTTCGCATCTCGCGGTGAGTTAGATAATCGGTCGACCCAAGTCTAGCTCCTGCCAAAATTTAAGGAATAGCCTCGCTCCACATCCGAATTGGGCAAATCCACATCCGAAGAAGTCACCGTGTAGTCGCCCGCGATCGTTGTCTTGGCGGCGGCGTTAGCGGCAAGATGCCGCCTGATTGAATTTTGGCGAGCGAGGCGAACGGCGTGCGCTCAGGGCGCGCGGCGAAGGCGGAGCAGCACCGAGCCGTGTTTTGGCAAGGTGCGGCTTATTTCGGTGATGGAGTTCTCCAGGGTCTTACGCGCCCAAACGTCGCGCGCGGTCCACGCGCCGGAGAGACCGGCGTCGGCCAGCGGGAGCGTGATCGTGGCGGACTCGTCGCCGCGATTAAAGAGGCCCACCACTTTGTCGCCGTTCGCCAGATCGCGTAGCCAGATCTCGGTTTTATTCTCGTTTTTGATCACGCGGCGGGCGGGTTGGCCGAGCGGGTCTTGATTGATGGCGAGCACCTCCTCGTGGATGAGGAGCCCCAGTGTCCACTCGTCGTTGTCGGGCAGGTTCATGCCAAGCATCAGAGGAGAGGGCAGGAGTGCGAAATGAGACATGAGCGTGACCTGCTCGTCGCGGGTGAACTTGGTGCGGCGATCTTTGCCGTGACCGCTGCGGATGCCGACGCGACCGAGCGGAATCATGTCGCCGTCAGGCCACCGGCCGGGGCCGCCGATGCCGGTTTTTTGCCAGCCGTCGGCGAGGTCGAAGGAGCGGTTGAGATCGCGCCACTCGTCCCAGAAATCGGGTGAGATGCGCCAGAGGTTGGCGTGGGCGGCGATGTGCTTCGCGCTCGTGGCCGGGGTCGCTCCGGGCGACGTGGAAAAGATCATCGAGAGTCCGCTGCGATCAATGGCGCGGCGGACCGCTTCGATTTCTTTTTCGTGATACGGATACGAGAGGTCATCCACTTTGACGAAGTCCACGCCCCAAGACGCGTAGAGCCGAAAGATGGAATCGTAGTAATCCTGGCCCGCTTGCGTGGAGGCATCGACGCCCCACATGTCTTTGCACCAACTGCAGGTGCTCTTCGTGTTGGCGGCGTCGGCGGCGCGGAAGGTGGATTTTTCTATGGGCGTGTTGGCGGTCACGGACTGGCGCGGGATGCCGCGCATGACGTGAATGCCGAACTTCAGGCCCATGGCGTGCACGCGGTCGGCGAGCGGCTTAAACCCCTTGCCGTCGGCGGCGGAGGGGAAGCGGTTGGGGGCGGGGATGAGGCGACCGAACTCGTCCGCGTGGAGCGGGCCGCCGATGCCGTTGGGGTTGTAGTTGGCGGCAGTTGCGTCGGCCCAGCGGAAATCAACCACCACGAGGTTGTAGCCGTGAGGAAGCAGTTTGTCCTTCACGTAGGTGACGTTGGCCATGAACTCCTCCTCGGTGACGCTCGATCCGAAGGCGTCGTAGCTGTTCCAGCCCATGGGCGGAGTGGGTGCCAAAGACCAGTGCGCGGGAGTTTCCGTCGGGTCGGGGGCGGCTCCAAACGCAACGAGAGCGGACGCGGCGACCATTAGAGAGGCGCAGGATAGAAATTTGAATCTCATGGAAGGCTTGAAGGTGTGGGAACGAGTTTTTCGCCGAGAAAGATCTGATAGTCCTTGATGCGGCCGGGGGAGTCTTGGTCGGAGCCCTGGCGCGGAACGTAGATGAAGCCGCCGATGTTTTCGGAGCGGCCGAGGTCGAGCACGAGCGAGTGGGGATGAGCGGGGGATTTGCCCTTCCACTGGCTGTGCCAGTAGTTCGACGTTTGCCCGTCGATCGCGTTGCCGGCGGCGCCGTTTTCGCCAGCCGTTTCCTGACTGCTGACGCTGGCAATCGTCCAGAGCTGGGTGCTCAACGGCGCGCCGTTGGCATCAAGCACCGAGAGATCGGCGATGGCGGCGACGCTTTTGCCGCCGTGGGAGTTGATTGATTGGATGGCGAAGTAGCGCGCGCGTTGCGGCTTGGGGAAACGCACCTCCTGGGTGGCGCCACCGGCGGGGAATGCGCCTGTGTGAAAGGCGGCAGGCGTATCAATTTTCATGATACCGGCTGCGGACGACGCGGGCTTGCGGCCGATGATGTCGAGCTCCGGGCGAAGTTTGTCCAAGATGGGTTTGGCCAGGCCGGCGAGCGAAGGTTGCGCGGTGTCGAGATACTCGAGCACGAGGATCTCGTTGCGGCCAGCTTTGAGCCACGGACCGGGGACGTAGAGGGTTTGCTGCGGGCCGATGTTCCAGAAGCGACCGAGGTTGTGGCCGTTGACCCAGACCATGCC